>JAZQPB010000156.1:0-89535 GCA_045628165.1 Bacteroidales bacterium
GCAAGGTGGGCGCGCTGCTCGTAAAGGACAAGATGATAATCTCCGACGGATACAACGGCACTCCATCGGGTTTCGAGAATGTATGCGAGCTCGACGACGGCACCACCAAGCCATACGTGCTGCACGCCGAGGCCAACGCCATCACCAAGGTGGCCAAGAGCAACAACAACTCGCTGGGCGCCACGCTCTACGTAACGGCATCGCCCTGCATGGAATGCGCCAAGCTGATAATACAGAGCGGCATCAAGAGAGTGGTATACAGCGAGAAATACAGGCTGACCGACGGACTCGACCTGCTGAAACGCGCCAACATCGAGACCAAATTCATTGAAATAGGCCCACAAGAATGAAAAACTACAGCAATCTGCCATATTACCTGTTCATAGCCTTCCTGGCAGGCATGATAATGGGCAAATTTGTATTCGGCACATCCAAAGACAAGGTGGAGTTTTCGCTGTTTAACGGCAAGCCATCCAAGCTGCAGTCGGTAATCAACATTGTGGATACCAGATATGTGGATATAATAGACATAGACTCGCTAACCGAGCTGGCCATTCCCGAAGTGCTCAGCCATCTGGATCCTCACACATCGTATGTGGCTGCATCCAGCCGAAACGAGCAGGAGAAAAGCCTGATAGGGAAATTCTGCGGAGTGGGCATCGAATACAATATATTCAACGACACGATAGAAATACTCTACACCAATCCCGACGGCCCGGCACGTAAGGCTGGTCTGCGCCCCGGCGACAAGCTGATATACGTGGATACAATATACGCCGTGGCCCCCTTCAACAGCAATCAGGCTCTGAAAGCCATAGGCGGTCCATTAGGTTCGTCGGTTGATGTAATGGTGGAGCGCAACGGATGCGACTCTCTGATACCCATCACCATAGAGCGCAGCTACATAAAGGTAAGCAATGTAACCACGGCATACATGGCCGATTCCACAACGGGATACATCAAGATAGAGAGTTTCGGCGACCATTCGTACCAGGAGTTTATGTATCAGCTGAAAAAACTCGAAGAGCAGAACGCCCGCAACCTGATAATAGACCTCCGCGACAATGGCGGCGGACGCGTGGAACAGGCCAAGCAGATAGCAAGCACTCTGCTGCCACGCGGCGACACCATAGCTTACACCATAAACAGGCACAACGAGGTGGAAGACCTGATGATAGACACCACGCAGACCGCCCTCTGCCAGAACATGAGGATTGTGTGCCTTGTAAACTACAAGACGGCATCGGCATCGGAGATAATGGCCAGCGCCATTCAGGACAACGACCGGGGAATAATACTGGGACGCCGTACATACGGCAAGGGACTCGTGCAGACTCCGATAGTGCTCACCGACGGCAGCGTGATAAGGCTAACCACCGAGAGATACTACACTCCATCGGGACGCTCGCTCCAGAAAAACTACAGCAACTACGCCAACGAACTGCTGACAAGGATAAAGAACGGCGAGCTCGACAGCGCAAGCGCCTACATGCCTACCGACACCACCGAATACAAGACCCGGAACGGACGCACGGTATACGGCAAGGGCGGTGTAATGCCGGACGTATTTGTGCCTGAAAACTGGAGCCGCATCGACAGCATAACGTATCTGCTCGATTCGGCATCGATATTCCACAGATACGCCGCCATGATGCACAGCAAGATCAGGAATGCCGACAGCGCGGCCAATGCAGAGTATTTATATCAGCTGAAACACAACCCCGACTCCACGCTTGACGACTTGATTGAATTTGCGCAGAGCAAGGGACTGAACATCAGCAAAAAAAGAGACAAGAAATATCTGGCTGAAAACGGCGGAAAGATATTGGCATACATGCTGGCATACGCCCACCACATAGTGGACCGCGACGACGACTATTACCGGCTGAACAACTACGGCGACACCGACATAGAGGCCGCCATAAAGATTATACACAACGGCGAGGCTTTCGCCCAAACACTCAACATAACTGAATAGCAAAATGGCAAAACCACAACCATACATTACAGCCAAGGAAAACGAGAAGGCGATTCTCGTGGGCATGTCGACCCAGACACTGAAACCCGAGAAACTGGAGGAATATCTCGACGAGCTGGAGTTTCTGGCCAAGACCGCCGAGGTGGACTGCGTAAAGCGTTTCACTCAGAAGATGGACGCGCCAAACTCACGCATATATCTGGGCGACGGCAAGATGAAGGAGATAGCCCAGTACATAGAGGAAAACGAGATAGACGCCGCCATATTCGACGACGAGCTGTCGCCTGCGCAATACAGAAACATATCGGAGCTCTTCAAGTGCAAGATTGTGGACAGGAGCAATCTGATACTCGACATCTTTGCCAAGCACGCGCAGACGGCGCACTCCAAGACTCAGGTGGAGCTGGCTCAATACCAGTATCTGCTGCCAAGACTTGCCGGAATGTGGACCCACCTCGAAAGGCAGAAAGGAGGAATCGGAATGCGAGGTCCGGGCGAGAAGGAGATTGAGACCGACCGCCGAATAGTACGAAACAGGATATCGCTGCTAAAGGAGGAGCTCCAGAAGATAAACAACCAGAAAAACGTTCAGCGCAAAAACCGCGGAAAACTGGTAAGAGTGGCCCTTGTGGGATATACCAACGTGGGCAAATCGACACTCATGAACCTGTGGAGCAAGAGCGACGTATACGCCGACAACAAGCTTTTTGCCACGCTCGATACCACGGTGAGAAAGGTGGTGGTAAAGAATCTGCCATTCCTGCTGAGCGACACTGTAGGTTTTATCCGCAAGCTGCCCAAAAACCTTTTCGAGAGTTTCAAATCTACACTCGACGAGGTGCGCGAGGCCGATATCCTGATAATAGTAACCGACATATCGCACCCAAATTTCGAGGAGCAGCTGCAGACAGTGCAGGAAACCATCAGCGAGATTACCAAGGAACAGAAATCAGTATTCCTGGTTTTCAACAAGATAGACAACTACACCTACGAGCGCAAGGACGACGACGACCTCACCGAGCGCACCATCAAGAACTACTCGCTGCAGCAGATGGAAGACTACGTAAGGATGAAATACTCAGGACAGGCCCCGTGTATTTTCATATCAGCTAAAAAGAAAACAAATCTCGAAGAGCTGAAGGAAACCATCTACACCGAGGCCCGCCGCATACACACCGAAAGGTATCCCTACGACGATTTGCTGTACGCCGACGACATTGAATAATTACGAAATCCGAATTACGAATTACGAATTCTCTCATGAGTATTCGCAATCTCTGTAATTCGGATTTCTTAATTCGTAATTCGTAATTAATTTCTACGCAAAGCCTTCGCCGTATTTCAGTTTGGCGGCGTTTACAAGGTTCTTGATGTTGTTTTCCTCGGCCTTGGGCACCACGAGGAGAATGCCGTCGCTTTCAGCTATAATGAAATCACGCAGACCTTTCACAACCACAAGCCTGCCGTCGCAGTTGATTATGGAGCCGGTGGTATCGTCCACTATCGACTTGCCGCATACCACCACATTGCCGTCCTTGTCCTTATGCGAATTCTCGTAGAGCGATCTCCATGTGCCGAGGTCGCTCCATGGGAACAGGGCCGGAATCACGGAAACATCCTCGTGGTTTTCCATTACGCCATAGTCGATGCTGATATTTGGACATTCGGGATAAATCCTGTTGATGAAATCCTTCTCGGCGGCGGTATTGTATATGCCCACGCCCTGCGAAAACAGCGAATGTATCTCCGGCTGATGCTTGCGGAATGCCTCAATCACTGCATTAACATTCCATATAAAAATACCTGCATTCCAAAAGAATTCCTTACTCTCCAAAAAAGTGCGCGCCATCTCGATATCAGGCTTCTCGGTAAAGAGCTTCACCTTGGTAACCTCGTGGATGGCCAGCGGATTCTCGCCGTTGCGGCTGTCTATCTGAATATATCCGTATCCGGTCTCGGGGCGCGATGGAATAATGCCGATAGTAAGCAGCGACCTGGAGAACTGCACAAACTGGAGTCCGCGGTTTATCGTCATCTCGAAACCGAACTCATCGCCCACAAAATGATCCGACGGCGACACCACTATATTGGCGTTGGGATTTATAGCCTGAATCTTGTAGCACGCGTATGCAATGCACGGAGCGGTATTGCGGCGCAGAGGCTCGCCGAGGATATTGGCCTCATCGAGCTCGGGCAGCTGATGGCGCACAGTATCCACATACGCATCGCCTGTTACCACAAATATATTACCTGGATTGCAAATCTTGCAAAACCTATCATAAGTCTGCTGAAGGAGAGAGCGTCCAACTCCAAGAATATCAAGGAATTGTTTAGGGCAGGAAATTCTACTCTTGGGCCAGAAACGGCTTCCTATTCCGCCGGCCATTATCACACAGTAATTATTATTGTCTATCATAGTATAATTGGGTAGGTTTAGTAAACTAATCAAGGCAAAAATATGTGAAAAAAATTATATGAACAAAAAAAATTAGTCTAAAAAAACAAAATCTTTGTTCCACATTTAGCACAGTATTTGCAATATTCGCAATCGTTAAATGATGTTTAAGGTTTTAGAGATTTGTTTATAAATGAGAAAAGGCGGACAGCACCACGCGGTACTGTTCGCCTTTTTGTATCTCAGGCATGGAGCTCGGGCATTCCATCGTACGCCACCTGGGCCGATAGAGAATCCATATTGCATTCCAAAACATAAAAGCTGAGATTCTGCATCAGCTGGCCGAGCAGAGCAAAAGTCTTAATTTTCAGCAGATTGTCGGCAGGCAGATAAGTCTGCATCATCATTCTGTTAAGCGCGTCGGTCTGTCCGATACGGCGTATGCGGTTCTCGGTGCCGCGCGTCAGAATCACCACGCACCTGAGCGGAACAGAGGTATTGCAGCTGATATGGTGCTTGCCGTCCCACGGAGTTCCGTATATCTGCATCGTGGCCACATTCACGAGAGGCTTGTCGTCGTTCACCATCAAGACCCTGTTGCCGAAAACCTTGCGCCAGTTGCGTGTATGCGTGCTCTTGCCGGTTCCGCTGCTGGCCACGAAAAGGCCTCCGAGACCATCGATGCTCAGGCACGACCCGTGCACCAGAAGAATATCGCCATCCAGCAGGCGCACGCACAGCTTGCGATACACTGCCAGTGTCTCCAGATAGCTCTCGGGGAAGTCGCGGTCGGGATCCGAGCCCTCCTTCAAAGCGGTTTTGCGTGATTCCTCGCGCTCCATGGTTATGTCATCAGCTGATATCGAAATAGAAAACTCGGGCTCCATGAGGCTCGCGTAATCGGCGCACATGGTATGAATCTCGCTGAAAATGGATTCAATGCGGAACACATGGTCCGCTATTTTGTAAACTCCTGAATACATATCTCTACCAGTTTCCTTTCAATAATCCAACAGTAGCCTTGTAATAATGGCGCACATACGTTCCGGGGAAATGGGGAATGAATCTCAGACTCTTGAAAAGATTTCGGAATCTGCGGCCGAACTTCGACATTCCCGCGTTCTTGCCCCTTCGCACATTTCCAAAATTTCCACCGTTTATTATCTCATTGAGCAGGAACTCGCCGTGTTTTTTGTTGGGAGCTAATGGCATTTCAGATTCCTGCAACCCCAATACACGGCCCAGCACATACATGAGCGACTCGCCCATCTTGCGGAGACCCAGCTGTTTTACGGTTTTTCTATAGCAGCTGAAGTCGTGTTTTTCGCGGTTGGCATATTTCAGCAGAAAATAATAATCCATTATCTGACGCAGGCCCACACCGCCAGGTCCAAAATGCTGGTCGATATGCACGAGCTGATGGATAAGATTAAGCTCCAACGACGGCACTACTATATTCTTGCCGTTTGGCAAAGTAGCTGTGGGAAAATCGTTTTCTCTCTGCGAGCTAAACCATTTATAGAACTTTTTGCTGAAAATGGTATCGGAAGCCTTGCCGAGAGCGAAATGCATCTCCACCTCCACATCGGGGAAGCAATGGTAATCTATATGATGGAAATTAAAATCATGCGGACGCGGATCGCGGTCGGTTACATATTTCTTGATATATTCCTCGTCGCCATCCAGCCACACGTCGATATCTCCGCACTGGCGCGACAGCGGATTCGGATACATCAGCGCGTTGCCCTGACCTTTCAGGATTACAGGATGAAAGCCATCAGCTGATAGCATTTCCATTACCTGACCGCAACGGTCGTTGAGCACCATGTTGCGGTTGCGCACGGTGTTGGCCAGGCCCATCCACTTGATGATGATATCCTGCGGAGGCATCTGACTCTCAGGCAACCTATTAACGCCGTCGAAACAGACACCAAGCAGAGCCTGGTCCTTGCATATCTTGAAGAGAGCCTTCCAATCGTCGGCGGTAGGATTCTCTGACAATGAATCCTGACTGCCTACCGAGACTCTAAGCAATTCAAAAAACTGATTGTGCATGGGCTTTTTAATAGTTGAAAGTTTAAAGTTGAAAGATTAAAGATTATAGATTAAAGTTCACCGTGCGTCTCTACGGTTTCAGCATCAGACATTCCTTCATGTATTTCTTTACTGCGTCGTGGTGCGTTATCCATATTATTGTACGGTCTTCGCAGTAGCGTGAGAGGTTTTGGAGTACGTTGCGCTCGGTTTCCTCGTCGAGGGCACTGCAGGCCTCGTCCATCAGCATCACCTTGCCGGGCTGAAGGAGCGCGCGCGCTATTGCTATCCGCTGGGCCTGACCTTCCGACAATCCCGCACCCTGCTCTCCGCAACGCGTATCGAGACCTTCGGGACGGTTGAGAACGAAATCGGCGCAGGCTGTCCTAAGGGCTTCGGACATCTCGGCATCGGTGGCATCGGCCTTTCCGAGGCGGAGATTGTCGCGGACGGTGCCCGACACAAGGCTGTTGCCCTGAGGCACGTACTGGAAATTGCACCTGAGCGATGGCGACATATCGAAAACGCCATCAGCATTATACACCACTACCCTACCCTGCTGTGGCTGAAGGAGATTCAGCAGAAGACGCAGAAGCGTTGACTTGCCCGCGCCAGTCTCGCCTATCACGGCGGTAGATACTCCGGGACGGAAATCACAGCTGAAATTCTCTATCACAGGATTCTGGCTTCCGGGATACGAGAACGTCAGGTTCTCCACCCTGATGCCGAGCTGTCCCGGCAATGACTGTGCGCTGTCGGAATCCTCCTGAGGAAGATTGGACAGCTCGCGGAGCCTGTCGATGGAAGTAAGGGTCTGTATCAGCTGCGGAAGCTGACGGCTCATATTCACGATGGGATTCTGAACCTGATTCACGAGCTGGAGAAATGCCGTCATCATTCCGTATGATACGGTGCCCTCCACGATTCCGAAGGCGCCCCAGCAGAATGTAACGCAATATCCGGCCATGAATCCCATCGAGACAAGGAATCTCGCCGTGGATTGGTAGCCGATCCTCTCCATCGAGAGGCCAACAACTCCATTCTGAAGCCTGTTGAGCGATTCCATGCACTCATCGAGCTTCACCATGGTAAGTATCAGCACACGCTTCAGGATATTCTCCTGAATGTGGCTCTGTATTCCCGAATCGCCACGGCGGATATCGTTGTTGAGACGGCGCAGGCGCTTATAGAAAACCTTGCTCACCACAAGGGCTATCGGCATTATCATCAGCAAGACCCACAAAAGCTCGGCCTGCATGGCGAAGAGGAATATGGAGGCACATATCAGCTGAAACGCCATGATGAAGAGCGACGGCACAGTCTCGTTGATTGTGGAGCAGAGGGTCCTGATATCCTCCTCAAGACGGTTGACCGCATCGCCCGAATGAAAAGCGTTGTCGCCATTCCAACGGCTGTTCATCACCTTGCCGAAGAGCTGATAGCGGAGCTTGTTGGAGATATCGAGGCGGTTTTTCTCGCGGTAACGCTGAAGACACATGGCGATTATCAGCTGGCTGATGATAACGCCAACCATCACTCCCATCCACAAAACGATATCGCCGTCAGATTTTTGCGTGGCTATATCCACAATATGCTTGCACACCCACACGAAAAGCAGCGAGATCAACACGCGCGCAAATCCTATGAGGCAGTTCACGAAGAATGAATGACGCAGGCCCTTTATCTGGCCCCACGCCCACCCTGCTCCATCTATGATATCGCGTCTCAGCATTATTTACGGAAGATTTTACGTTTGATGCGTGGCCACACACTGCGCACGGCATAGAGAAACACCGCACGTACTGGGTACGTTAGCCACATAAGCCACGAATAGCATTTCATCTTGAAGGAATTCATCTCTATCCGCTTGCCACCACGGACCACTGCGGTCATCACGCCGAGAATCTGGCTGTCGGTGACTCCTCGTTCTGGATACCACTGATTGTCGCCACAGATAATGTAGTCGTTTTTGCGAACCCACATTACACGGTGGAGAACATACTTGCCGTCCTTGCGCTTGAAGAGCGGAACATCCATCACGGAGAGACGCTTGTCGGTTTTCCTGGTGATAATCATCAGGTCCTGATTCTGTCGCAACAGCGGCATCATGCTGTCACCCACATTGCGGTACATCAACACGCCATCATGCTCGAGTATTTCCTCAAATGTAGTAGCCATAAATCGTCATTGTCAGATAGTTGCGAGACCTTTCTCTATAAGCATATCCACGATTTTTTCCACATCGGCGCGGATATCGGCCTCTGATGCGGAATAGATCTTGAGCATCTCAGCCACGGTGTCGTCAGCCGACTTGCCCTCCTGAAGAAGCTCGAAAATCTTTGCGCCCGACTCGTTGAGACGGATTACGCCCGAGAACTTCTCGGCATTCTTGCCGGTGGCCACAGCCACAAACATTCCCGCAATGGGCTGAAGCTCGAAATGATATCTGAATGTCATTTTTGATTTGTGATTTTTGATTTGTGCAAAGTTAGAAAAATTATCGGGAAAGGACTAAAAATAACTTTTACAAAAGTCTTTTTTTACCTAAAAATAACTTTTACAAAAGTTATTTTGTATGAAAACCACACACAAAAACCCATAGTGAAAACCCCAAAACTACGTTTTACGATTTTCACTATGGGTTAACGTATGCTACGCTCGACCCGCTCCGGGGTCGGGTTTATGTATTAAGCGTCAATCACTTCAACACTTACCCAATCATGCATCCATTCTCCATCTCGGCGTCTGGATTGAGGAAGTGGAGGGAGTTGTCGGCGCCCTGAGCGCAGAGGATCATACCGCGGCTCTCGATGCCCTTGATCTTGCGGGGCTCAAGGTTCACGATCATGAGAATCTTGCGGCCTACGATCTCCTCGGGATTGTAGTGCTCGGCGATGCCTGAAACGAGAGTACGCTGATCGATACCGGTATCAACTGTGAGCTTCAGGAGCTTGTTGGTCTTGGCAACCTTCTCGGCGGCGAGGATTGTGGCGGTGCGGATATCGCACTTGCTGAAATCATCGAAGCTGATAGTTGGCTTCTGCTCTGGAGCCTTGAAGTTGGCCTTCTGGTTTGCAATCTTGGTGGCGTTGAGCTTGTCGATCTGGGCCTGAACAACCTCATCGGTGATAGGCTCGAACAAAAGCGAGCTCTTGTTGAGCTGGTGACCAGGCTTAAGCAATTCTACATTGCCAACGGTCTCCCAGTCGAACGAATCAACATTCAGGAATCCACGGAGTTTGGCCATTGATGCTGGGATAAATGGCTCAAGCACAGCGGCAATGGCTGCTGTTATCTGAAGGTTTACGTAAAGAATTGTCTTCACACGCTCCTGATCGGTCTTCCAAACCTTCCAAGGTTCCTGCTCGGTGATGTACTTGTTGCCGAGACGTCCGAGACCCATAGCATTGTTGAGGGCCTCACGGAAACGGTACTGCTCCATGCTGTTCTCCACCTCCTGCTTGATGGTGAGAATCTGAGAGAGAGCCTCCTTGTCGCCGTCGGTGAGATTCATAGCCTCAGGAACCACGCCGCCGAAATACTTCTCGGTGAGGGTGAGCGAACGGTTTACGAAGTTTCCGAGAACAGCCACGAGCTCAGAGTTGTTTCTCTGCTGGAAATCCTTCCATGTGAAGTCGTTGTCCTTGGTCTCGGGAGCATTGGCGGTAAGCACGTAGCGGAGAACGTCCTGCTTGCCGGGGAACTCCTCGTTGTACTCATGCAACCAAACGGCCCAGTTTCTTGATGTGGAGATCTTGTCGTTCTCGAGGTTGAGGAACTCGTTGCCGGCCACAAAGTCAGGCAGAATGTAAGAGCCCTCGGCCTTCAGCATTGTTGGGAATACTATGCAGTGGAATACGATATTGTCTTTTCCGATAAAGTGGACCATCTTGCTCTCCGGGCTCTTCCAGTATTTCTCCCACTCTGGAGTGAGTTCCTTGGTGAACGAGATGTAGCCGATAGGCGCGTCGAACCAAACATAGAGAACCTTGCCGTCGGCACCCTCCACAGGTACGGGAATACCCCAGTCGAGGTCGCGGGAAACGGCGCGTGGCTGAAGGCCGAGGTCGAGCCAGCTCTTGCACTGACCGTAAACGTTCACCTTCCAGTCCTTGTGCTCCTCAAGAATCCATTTCTCGAGGAACTGCTGATAATCGCCGAGAGGCATGTACCAGTGCTTGGTCTCCTTCATGGTGAGTTTGCCGCCGCTGATAGTTGAGCGTGGGTCTATGAGCTCCTTGGGCTCGAGTGATGTACCGCACTTCTCGCACTGATCGCCGTAGGCATTTGGATTGCCACAGTGAGGACAAGTACCCATTATGTAGCGGTCGGCGAGGAACTGCTTGGCCTCCTCGTCGTAATACTGCTCAGAGGTCTGCTCGATGAACTTGCCATCGTCGTAAAGCTTGCGGAAAAACTCGCTGGCGGTCTCGGCGTGAACCTTGCCACTGGTGCGTGAGTAAATATCGAAGCTGATACCGAAATCCTCGAAGGCCTTCTTGTTGAGCTCGTGGTAGCGGTCGATAACATCCTGAGGTGTAACACCCTCCTTGCGGGCGCGCATTGTGATGGCCACACCGTGCTCGTCGGAACCGCAGATATGGATTACGTCTCTCTTTCTAAGACGCTGATACCTAACGTAAATATCAGATGGAATGTAAACACCGGCCATGTGTCCGATATGTATAGGACCATTGGCGTAAGGCAAAGCCGATGTTACAAGAATACGCTTATAGTTTTTATTTGTTTCTGACATGATTTAATTTTTGAAAATACTGCACAAAATTAAAAAATATAATCCTTACAAACAAAAAAAAATCCCTGTCGGTGTTCCGGACCGTCAGGGATTTTTAATTTAAGATTTGAACTATCATTTAATAAAACGTATTTACAACTTATAGGCGTTCCTCCTTTTGTGTTTAATGTGTTAAAAACTAAGTTAACTGTAAGTAAAACAAATATTTGTCTGTTATCTGATAACAATACAAAGATATAAATAAGTATTGAATCCACCAAATTTTTAAGCACTTTTTTTGAAAATATTTTCATTTTTCTGCAAGTTTTTTTTACAGAATGCTTATATATAGAAATTCTATTTTTTTAATTTTCATATTCAAAAATATTTGTGGAATTTGGAATTAATAATTAACTTAGCGGCATACTAATTCTCAAAAAAAAACAGAAAGACCATGGAAAAAAATGACGAATACATCCCGATGCTGTCGGAAATAGAGGAACTGCGCACCAAAATCAACAAGACAAAACCATCGGTGGACGAATCGCTGCAATACATCAACAGCGAGCTCCAAATCCAGTTTGTATACCACTGCAACTCAATTTCGGGAAACAGATCGTCGAAGGAAACCACCAGGAGAATAATAACCTCGGGCCCTGCCGACAACGAGAAAGACCAAAAGGCGATAAACGAAATCCTGGGTCTTAGGGATGCCTACGCCATGATACAAACCATGAAGGACGACAATCTCACAACAGATTCGCTCACCGCAATCCACAAAACCCTGCACGGATGCATAGACGAAAGCACCGCCGGAGTATTGAGAACAGACCTGAAAATCAACTACGCAAAGGAGCTCAAGGAATACGCCTTCTGGTTCAACAACAACAACCTCGACGCAATTTCGTTTGCATCGCAGGCATACAGCAGATACATCTTCATGCACCCGTTCAAAGGCAGCAACGGGCGAATGGCGCGCCTGCTGATGAACCTCGCATTTCTGCGCAGGGAATATTCCACTGTGATAATACCGGCCAAATGGAAAAAGGAATACGAGAAAACCATCGACGATGCGGCCAAATTCGCCGAGTTCATAAAAAAATGTATTTATTTCTCGCAAAATCTGATAATCAACAAGAAAGGAAATCTCTACAGCGAAAACAAAAAGCGTCACATCCGTGGACTGAATATGGAAGACGACATCCTGGAATACATCAAGCAGAATCCAGGAAGCAAATCTATTGTGATAAAACAATCACTTCCAAAAATCAGTTTCACAAAGATGCAACGCATTCTCCGCTCCCTGGCCCTGGCAGACAAGATAGAATTCATAGGGCCTACCAAGACGGGCGGATACTACATCAAATAATTACGAAATCATTCCACAGTCACCGATTTGGCGAGATTTCGTGGCTGATCCACATTGCAGCCGCGCATTACGGCTATGTAGTAGCTTAGCAGCTGAAGGGGTATCACCGCTATCAGCGCTCCTATGGCGGTATTGAACTTGGGAACCTGCAGCGAATAGTCGGCCATCTGAGCCACAGTCTTGTCGCCCTCGCTCACAATGGCTATCACCACGCCCTTTCTGGCCTTCACCTCCTGGATGTTGGATACAATCTTCTCGTAGCTCTTGTCCTGACAGGCAATGAAGATTACCGGCATCTTCTCGTCGATGAGTGCGATAGGACCATGTTTCATTTCAGCTGCTGGATAACCCTCTGCGTGAATGTAGCTTATCTCTTTCAATTTAAGCGCTCCTTCAAGTGCCACCGGATAATAGCAGCCACGGCCAAGATACAGGAAATTGGTGGAATCCTTGTATTTCTGCGCCACATATTTCACGGCATTAGCTGTCTTGAGCACCTCCTCTATCTTCTCGGGAACACTGTAGAGCTCTGTTATGAGTTCGGTGTATTTTTCAGCTGATATGTTGTATTTGGCCCGGCCTATGAAGAGGGCCATCATAGCTAATACAGAAACTTGTGCGGTGAAAGCCTTGGTGCTGGCCACTCCTATCTCGGGACCTGCGTGAGTGTAGACTCCTGCATCGGTAACACGGCTGATGCTGCTGCCCACCACATTGCAGATGGCGATAACGCACGCTCCGCACTTCTTGGCCAGCTGAATGGCGGCCAATGTGTCGGCAGTCTCGCCGCTCTGGCTGATGGCTATCACCACATCCTCGCTGTTGATAATCGGGTTTCTGTACCTGAACTCCGAGGCATACTCCACCTCCACCGGCACACGCGCGTACTCCTCGAAGAGGTATTCGCCCAGAAGGCCGGCGTGCCAGCTTGTGCCGCATCCCACAATTATAAGACGGCGGGCGTTGATGAGCTTGGGCATTACGGGCATTATGCCACCCAGCTGAAGCGAAGAGTGATGATCGTCGATGCGGCCGCGGAATGTATCGCGGATAGATTTTGGCTGCTCAAAGATTTCCTTCAGCATAAAGTGGTCAAAACCGCCTTTCTCAATCTCTTCCGCATCAAAGTCAATCTTCTTGACCTCGGCGTTCACTATGTCGTTCTTTATGGTCTTGATGGAGACAGTGCCATCGCCAAGCACGGCTAAGTTCTCGTCGTCGAGATATACCACCTGATTGGTGAAATCCACAAATGGCGATGCGTCGGATGCGATGAAATACTCATTCTGTCCTATACCTATTACCAGAGGACTGCTCTTACGGGCCGCTATCAGCTGACATGGCTCATCGGCGCAGAATACCACGAGGCCGTATGCGCCCACCACCTTGCGGAGTGCCAGCGAAACGGCATCAGCTGCCGAAACCTTGGCAAAGAGGTAGATATATTCTATTAGGTTGGCAAGCACCTCGGTATCGGTCTCGGTGCTGAACTTGTAGCCCCTGGCCGAGAGCTTGCGCTTAAGTATCGAATAATTCTCTATGATGCCGTTGTGCACTATCACAAACTTGCCGTTCATAGATACGTGAGGATGGGCGTTGTTGTCGTTTGGCACACCGTGAGTGGCCCAGCGTGTGTGTCCCATGCCCATGGAGCCCTGGCGCGAACGGTCGCCGATGAATTCCTCCAGGTCGGAGACCTTGCCCTTTACCTTGTAAATATTTGGTTTTCCATCTTCCACCAGAGCAATGCCGGCCGAGTCGTAGCCGCGGTACTCCAGTCGCTTAAGTCCATTGATAATAACTGGATAGGCATCACGATACCCTATATATCCTACAATTCCGCACATGAATAATTAGCTGTTTATCAGATTAATAAAAACCGTCAGCTAACGGACATGAATAAATGCTGTAAGCTGACGGGATTTTGTTATTATTTTTCGAATACGAGATACTCTACCACGAGTTTCATAGGATTGTCGGGGTGAGTAGGCGAATTGATCACAGACCTCGAGAAATCGGTGATGGTGCCGTTGGGCGATACATAGATGGCGTAATTCGGCTTGCCGCCATCCTTATATATCTTCATCATCTTCACGATGGCGCTGGTCATGTTTATCGAATACCTGTGGTTCTTGGCGTCCTTGGCGTATGCAGTTCGCCATGGGCTGTATCCAGTCTGATACGACAGGAAATCCTCGGGATAGAACTGAAGGCCCGAATCGTACTTGCCGCTGCACACGAGGTTTTCGATGGCTGGATACTTGTCCTCGCCCACGCCCAGGCTGTCGGCCAATGGCATCAGCAGAGTGGCGTTGGTAATGGCCACGTATCCGCTCTCCAGATCATTAAGCTTGGCCAGGTGTGGGAACTCGAGGCGCATCTTGGTGCCGGCCATTGCCTGCATGTAGATTGCTGTGTCCTGATACTTAGCCGGATTCTGCAGCTGGCTGTAGAATCTGGTGGACGAATAATCGTGTGTAAACGACGATACGCGAGGGTCGGCCTGCCTGATAGAGAATGTGGAGGCCTTGGATACTGTGTCGCCCATCATCTTGTGATAGATAGTGTATTCGGTATATTTGTTGGACCTCGAGAACATCATCATGCAGTTGTCGGCCTCGAGAGCAAAATAGAATCCGAAACAGTTTTCGTCGAATGTGGTATCAGCTACACTGCGCATCACCATCTCGCCGTATTCCACAGGCAGATGGAATGTTACCATTGTATCGGCCTTGGCCGGCACAAATGTGGATGTGGCCAATGGCTCGGGGTCCACCAGCTTCATGATATCTGAAAACTGGGTATACGGCTGTGATTCAGAAATGCTGTCGGAGAGCTTATACACCTTCATGGTAACTTCCGAGAGGGCGTCGCCGTAATAGCGCAGCGATGTGGTATCGATGCCAAGCGTAAGTGTAACAGAGTCGCAGATAGATCCAAACTTGAACTGGGCATACGAAGTATTGGAGAATTTGGTGGCAAACGAGGCGGAAGACTTTCCGAAAATCGGGTCGTTCAACTCACCAGCCATCAGAAACTCGGAATATTTTACGCTCACCGAATCCTCCAGCTCGGTATAAGCATTAATTGTGATAGTGTCTATTACACGGACAACAGACTTGTCGGAAGGGGGCACAAGGTCGCCGCCCATCACCTGCTCGTTGGAGCATCCCCACATCATGGCCATAATGCAGGCCGCGAGCGGAAGAATCAGATACTTTTTCATCTATGTAAATTAAATCGCGATTTTCTTTTTGGTAGTCTTTTTCTCGGCAGGATGCGGCTCCTGAGCGAGTATCATATCGTAAAAATCGGAATACGCGTCGATGTAGGTCTCGGGAGTGCAGTAGTCGAGAAAAGGCTTTCCACACTGCTTGGCGTATGCCTCCACCTCGGCGCTTATCTGCGGATGGCCCTTGATGACGGCGTCCGACATATTAATGGCGAGCTTAGAGAGATTCTCGAAATTGGGATTCTCGCGCACCACGTCGAGGTCTTTCTCGTTTACGCCGTCCACCTTCAGCTTCTTGGCGAAGTTGGTCGGGAAACTGTCGGGATATGCGTCGTCGTATACCGAATACACCACCTTGCTGTCGCGGAAGAGGGGATCTTCCTTGAAACCGTTTTTCAGGTACAATGGCACCAGCGAAGTAATCCAGCCGTGGCAGTGCACCAGGTCGGGCGACCATCGGAGCTTCTTCACGGTCTCCAGCACTCCGCGGGCAAAGAATATGGCACGCTCGTCGTTGTCGTCGTAGTATTTGCCGTTCTTGTCCTGCACGATGCCCTTCCTCTGGAAGAAATCCTCGTTGTCGATGAAGTACACCTGCATCCTGGCGGCCTGTATAGAGGCCACCTTGATGATGAGCGAATGATCGGTATCATCAATTATGAGATTCATGCCGGAGAGGCGTATCACCTCATGGAGCTGGTTTCGCCTTTCGTTTATCATACCGTACCGGGGCATAAAGGTCCTTATCTCCTTCTTGCGCTCCTGTATGCCCTGGGGCAGATAGCGCCCAATGTGGGCTACATCGGAGGTTGGCAGATACGGTTCTATTTCCTGCGAAACAAATAATATTTTCTTCTTTTCCATAAGGCTAAGAGTTCATAAATTAGTATAAATTAATGGCAATGCCACGAAAACTTGGAATACTGAATCTTAAAAACAATATTCAGTGCAAAGATAATAGTTTTTTTTTGAAAATATTGCAAATATTTCCTAAAAATCAGCCGCGGTTTTTCAATACATTTGCTATCCGCTCCAATACATCATCTGCCCTGAAAGGCTTGGTGATATAATCGGCTGCTCCCATGCTCATGGCGCGGGCCATATCGTCGCCGTCGTTCAGCGAGGTCACAAATATCACCGGGATGTCCTGAGTCTCTGAATCGCTCCTCAGCATGGCGAATACCTCGAAACCATCTATGGCGGGCATGGCTATATCCAGGATTATGAGATCGGGCCTCACGGTGCGGGCCATCTCCATAGCGCCAAATCCGCTGAGAGACGAGCTCACCACATATCCCTGCTGCGACAGCAATTCGCCCAGCAGCTCCACATTTACGGGATTATCGTCCACCAGCAACAAATTGTAATTTGCGTTGTTCATGTTCTATTGCAATATCGAATACAAAAATAAAATTGCGCAAAGGTAGTGATTTTTTGGCACTTTACCTAACAATAAGGAGTTTTTTTGCAATCTTGTGGCCAGTATCGGGATTCACCACAAAAATAAGGTATACACCCGTGGCGCACTTATGGCCGCGGAGATTGCGCCCGTCCCACGAAATGCGGCCTCCCTCCGATACACAGCTGAACACCAGATGTCCCGCCGCATCGGCTATGCGCACGCTGCTGCCGTCTTCCAGGCCCGACACGCTGATATCGCCGTTATAATCAGGGCGCACGGGATTTGGGTACACCAATACATTATTCATATCAGCTGATGGCTCCTGCACATCCGACATATACGACGCGAGTCCGTTTCTGGTGCTGAAAAACACATCGCCTGTCTGCTGAACTATGCGCAGACTATATACAGTGTCGCTCGGCAGAGGCGAGTTGCGCTCGTTGTAGCGGGCTATCTCCTTGTCGGTATCAGCTGATACGAGAAAAACACCGGCCCCCATTGTGGAGATCCATTTCCTGTTGGCGGCATCTATATCTATGGCGGTGATATGCTTGCCGTGCAGCAGATGCTGTGCATACTGGTCGCTTGTGCCCAGAGGCTCCACCACCACAGGATTGGCGAATACGGCAGTGCCTTCCATTATCCGCTCGGTGCGCGCGCAGGCCACCACTCCCCTGTCGGTGCCCAGCAGAAGCATTCCATGCATATCCATGGCCATGCACGTAACCATGCCGCCGGCCTTGGCGCCGCCCACCATGGGATAGAACGAGACGTGCCTGTCGTCGGAAAAATCGAGCGGAGTGCCGCCCAGATCCACGGCAAAGATTCCGGCCTGTCCCATATTTACAAGGAACACATAATCGGACATCCGCAGCAATCCAAGAGGCGATGCGCAATTCATTGACTGGAAAGACGATGCGCTATGCCAGTTGCCGTTGTGGTCGAATATGGTTACGGGATTGGCTCTATCGGCCGATAGTATCAGCAGATCGCCCTCGGGAGTGCAGTCCATGTCCACAATGCGTCCCCTTGCCCGTCCGGCGTAGCGCGCCTTTAGATTGTGGCCTATGTATTCGAAAACAGTTCCATTTTCATCGCCCAGAAATACGTGCTGGGGATTGTAGGGATTATGAAACACGGCTGTAAAATCCACGCCGTCAGGATTTTCTGTATAGAAGATTCCGCTCCTCTGTACCTCTGTATAGTATCGCGAGGCCATGGACAGCACACCTGATGCCTGCGCCATCCGATGGGCATAGTCGCACGGCACCGACCTCGGTACGGGACCGCCGTATGCAGTTTTTTCCGCCATCAGCTGATACAATCCATCATAGCTCCACTGCCCGGGGTCCTGGAGGTTTGGGCAGCTGATGGCGGCAGAATATGCACCATGAGCGGTAAGGGCAAATATCTCGTCATTAGCTACAAGACACATTTCCACACCCGGCAGAGGACACGAGGCCAGCACCTCGCCCCTGTACGAATCCACCACCGAGACTCCGAAATCTCCGCTGGCAAGTATTAAAGAATTGCTGAAAGTGATATGGCGTATGCAGCTAATGGCGTGAGGTTTGCCGAGCGTGATATCCGGCAATGTGGTTCTGTGTCCGCCGCTGATGATATCGAGCGAGCCGTCCTCGTAGCCCACAGCTATCACCGAGCCTGAAGCCGCTCCAGCTGATACGTAAGAGCTGGACAGGCCGGTGGATTTGGCGAGAGTGGTAATCTCGCCCGAGCGGTCCACCACAAAAACTCCATTGCGGCATACGCAGAGAGTGCCTCCATCGTATTCGCAATGGGAGATTACATCGCTGAAACTCGGTCGCGGTGTCCACTGTCCGTATGCGGCCATGGCAGCTAACAGCGTGAAAATGAGAGCTGATATGTATCTAAGACTTCTTGACACGGTCGGGATTGTTGGCAATAAAGGCGGCCCAGGAGTTGGAGCCCTTGCTGGCCACAGGCATACGTTTCTGATAATGATGGCAAACCGCGGCGGCCAGGGCGTCGGTGGCGTCCAGCTTGTCGGGAGCCTCGCTTATCTTCAGGGTCATGGCAAGCATGCGCGCCACCTGCTCCTTGGTGGCCGATCCGTTGCCCGCCACGGCGAGCTTTATCTTCCTTGGCTCATACTCGAAAATCTGAAGTCCGGCGTTTACGGCGGCGGATATCGCCACGCCCTGCGCACGGCCAAGCTTCAGCATGGATTGGGCGTTCTTCTCGTAGAACTGCGCCTCGATGCTCAGCTCAGTGGGATTGTAGCCCTTGATGAGACCGCTCACGCGCTCGTATATCATCTTCAGCTTCAAGTAAGAATCCTTAACGTTGTGAATATCAAGAATACCGATAGCGAGGCACTCTATCCTGGAGCCCTCGCTGCTGATAATGCCGTAACCCATAAAATTGGTTCCCGGGTCGATGCCTAATATTACTGCCATTAGCTGATACGTACTCTAAGTTTCTCGAGGAATGATTTCAGCACATCGGCCTTTCCGGCAGGAGCGGCTTTCTCAAGAAGTGCGAACGACTCGCTGTAATATTCGTCCACCATCTGCAGAACCTGCTTATCCACACCAAACTCGGCGAAATATTCACGTGCTTTGGCGAGCTTGGCCTCGAATGTGTAATCCTTGTTGGCGTAGAATGTGCGCCACTCCTCTACCCTATCAGCTGGCATCAGCTCTATGATCTTGTGATAGAAAACGGTCTTCTTGCACTCATTGACATCGCCACCAACGGGCTTGCCGAGAACCTCGGGAGTTGAGTACATATCAAGGAAGTCGTCCTGAATCTGGAACGCTATGCCGAACTTGATGCCGGCGTCGTAGAGCATCTGTGCCTGATTCTCGCTGGCTCCGCCTATGAGCGCGCCTATCTTGAGGCAGGCGGCAGGGAGCACGGCTGTCTTCAGGGTTATCATCCTGAGATAGTCCTGAAGGGAGACATCGTTGCTGGTCTCGAAATCCATATCGTACTGCTGACCCTCGCAAACCTCGATGGCGGTTTTCAGGTAGAGATCCATGCACTGGAGGCGAACCTTCTCGGGAGCTGTCATCACGTACTTGGTGGCAATGTATGTCATGCCGTCGCCGGAGAGGATGGCCACGTTGTCGCCCCACTTGGCGTTTACGGTAGGCTTCTTGCGGCGGAGCTTGGAGTTGTCCATGATGTCGTCGTGCAGAAGAGTGAAGTTATGGAAAATCTCCATTCCCACAGATGGTTTCACGGCCTCAGCTACACTATCGCTGTACATATTGCAGGCCATGAGTCCGAAGACCGGACGCAGCCTCTTGCCACCCAATGAAAGGATATACTTGACAGGTTCGTAAAAATTCTTTGGCTCGGCAGGATACTGGATGTCAGCTATCTCCTGCTCCACTATGGATAGAAGTTCTTTGAAATCTTTCATGATGTTTTGGTATGTTTGTTTATCTGACGCAAAATTAATAAAAAAAGCCAAGCCCACATATTACAATCCCCAAAAAAATCCTTATATTTGCAACAGCGAAACAGCGGTTTCGGAAACAGCGGTTTCGGAAGTAAAAAAAATTGATACTATGAAATTTTTCGACAGGAAAGAAGAGATAGCCAAACTCAGGGAGATTCAGCAAATGTCGCTGAGCAACGCCCAGTTTACAATAATAACAGGCCGACGCCGCATCGGCAAGACGAGCATGGTGCTGAAGGCGTTTGAGAACCAGCCACTTGTATATTTTTTTGTAAGCAGGAAGGCTGAGGCCGCACTGTGCGCGGATTTTCAGCAGGAACTGGAAAACAAGCTCAACATCGTAACCATGGGCAAGGCCACAAGCTTTGCCACCATATTCGAGCAGCTGATGATAATATCAGAGAAACAGAACCTGACCTTGTTCATAGATGAGTTTCAAGAGTTTATCAACGTAAACAAATCCATCTACAGCGACATGCAGAGAATCTGGGACCTCCACAAAAACAACAGCAGGCTAAACCTGATAGTATGCGGCTCGGTATATTCGCTGATGGGCAAGATTTTCAAGAACGAGAAAGAGCCTCTGTTTGGAAGAGAGACCGCGCAGATAAACCTGAAGCCATTCAGGCCATCCACCCTAAAGGAGATAATGCAGGAATACAATTCCGGATACAGCAACGAGGACTTGCTGGCTCTATACACATTTACCGGAGGAGTGGCCAAATACGTAGAGATACTTGTAAACAGCAACGCCCTTACGCTGAACAAAATCCTAAACAAGATCTGCGAGAAGGATTCCATTTTCATCAGCGACGGCAAATCCACTCTGATAGAAGAATTCGGGCGAGACTATGGAATATATTTCTCGATATTATCAGCCATTGCCAACGGACACAACTCAAGAAGCAAAATTGAGGAAATCATCGGAAAGGAAGTTAGCGGATATCTTACAAAATTAGATTCGGAATACGGCCTCATCAGCAAGCATCAGCCAATGTTCGAGAAAAGCGCAGGCACAAACCTCCGCTACAAGCTCGACGACAACTTCTTCATCTTCTGGTTTAGGTTCATATACAAGTACAATTACATGCTCGAGATTGGCGCATACGAGAAACTGCTTCAGATAATACAGCGCGACTACAATGTATTCAGCGGATTGGCTCTGGAGAAATATTTCAAGGAGGTGATGATGGAATCCAGGAAATACACCAGAATAGGCAACTGGTGGAACCGCAAGGGCGATGTGGAGATAGACATAATATCCGCCGACGAACTGGAAAACACAGCTGAATTCTACGAGGTGAAGCGCAAGAAGGAAAACTTCTCACCAAAACTTCTTGAAGAAAGGAAAGACGCTTTCCTAAGCGCCACACATCAATTCAAGAACTACAAAATAGAATGTAAGGGATTGTCGATAGAGGATATGTAAAAAAAAGTCCCGGAAGATAACATTATCTCCCGGGGCTTTCTATATTGTAAACGTAAATATCAGAAAACTAAAAAAACAACTTCCTACTTCTCCTCTATTGCCTCATCTTTCTTGTCCTTATTGAACTTCAGCTTGAATGTGAGCAGAAGCGATGGCAGGAAGAGCAGGTTGGTGAACATGGCCACAAACAATGTTATGGATATCAGCAGGCCGAGGGCTATTGTGCCGCCGAACTGTGATCCGCAGAACATGAGGAAGCCGCAGAGAAGTATCAGCGCCGAATAGATGATGGAAACGCCGGTCTCGCGGAGCGACTCTATCACCGACTTGCGTACATCGCCGAGGTTGTGGTCGATGGCCTGGCGGAACTTGGTGAAGAGGTGGATGGCGTTGTCCACAGAGATTCCGAACGCGATATTGAACACAAGGATTGTGGAGCTCTTGAGTCGGATATCAAAGAATCCCATTATGGCGGCGGTTACTATCAGCGGAATAAAGTTTGGAATCACTGATATGATAACCATTCTCCAGTTGCTGAAGAGAGCCATCATACAGAGCGATATCAGGATGATGGCCAAAACCAAAGACTGAACGAGATTGTCGATGAGCTTGAGCGAGCCCTTGGCAAAGATTACCGATGTTCCTGTAATATCCACAACATTGCCCTTATCAGCTGGGAAATACTTATCGATGATGGCGGCTATGCTGTCGGTAACATCAATCATGCGGATGGTGCCCACATCAGCTATTCGCATCTGAATGCGCGCGCGTGAGAATGTGGTATCCACCATGGCGGTCATCACATTGTTGGCTCCCTTCTGCGAGCGGTTGTTGTTCAGGTATTCCTGGAAGAAGAGAAGCTCGGCCTCGCTGTTTGGCAGACAGAAGAAATCGTTGTTGCCGTTGTAATAAGCGCGGTTGATGAGCTTGATGGCATCGGCGAAAGATGTGCCGTGGCTCAGACAGTTGAAGCTGGCCAGCGAATCCTCAATGGCCTCTATGTTGCGGATGGTCTTCATCTTCAGCAGGCCTTTCTTCTTCTTGGTATCGATGGAAATCTCCATAGGGAGAATACCCTTGAGCTCCTTCTCGAAATACTTGAGGTCGCTGTAGATAACATTGTGCTCCGGGAGGTCGTCCACCTGGAAACTCTCGTTGCGCATGAGTGTGAGACCGTATATTGCCACTGCCACTACCACGATGGTGGCGGTGAAGATAAGCTTGCGCTTGCGCTCCACAAGGTACACGAACTTTTCAACGATGTTGGTCACAAACTTGGTATCGAGGTGCTTGAGCTCCTTCTCGGTAGGTGGAGCCACGTAGCTGAATATCGACGGCACCATAAGCACAGAGAGCACAAACATTGTGATAATGCCGAGAGTGGCCACCAGGCCAAACTCCATGAGCATTGCGTTGCCGGTGATGAGGAATGTGGCGAATCCGGCGGCGGTGGTAAGGTTGGTTAGGAATGTGGCCTTGCCTACCTTGGTGATTACCTCGAAGAGTGATTTCTCCTTGTCGCGGGTCTCGCGGTATACCACGTGATATTTGTTGAGCAGATATATTGTATTAGGAATGCCTATCACTATGAGAAGCGGAGGCAGCATTCCCGACATCATGGTGAGCTCGTATCCGAACAGTGCCATGAAGGCCATGGTCCAGATAACGCCCACAAATACTATAAGCACGCTCCAGAGCGTGGTCTTGATGCTGCGGAAGAATATCATGAAAATGATGGACACGATAATGAGCGAGAGCACGGCAAAGAATATCAGCTCGTCCTTAATCATCTTCATGGAGCTGCTGCGGATGTATGGCAATCCGCTGCAATGAACCTTCACATTATGGCGCTCGCCGTATCCGTATACAGCGCCCTTGATGCCGGCCACCAGCTGATCGAGGTCCTTGCACACGATGGTCTGCGGATCGCAGGTAATGGCCATCACATAGCAGTTGTTGGGTGTGTAGAGCAGCTGATCGTAGAATTTGAAATCCTTTACGAGCTGAAACATAGAATCGAGCTCGGCCTGTGTGGTGGGCGCGGGATCAAAAATCTTGTTTATCACAAACTTCCTTTCCACGGTATCCTTTACCAGCGATACTGCATTGGTGTACGAGAGAATGCTCTTGACACCGATGATGCTCTTCATGCTGTCCTGAAGGCGCACGAGGTCGTTGTATTTATCGAGCGAGATGAAATTCTCGTCCTCGAAAGCCACGGCTATCATGGAAGCATCCTCACCGAAAGTTTTCTTGAAATCCATGAAACGCAGAAACGCGCTGTCGGACTCGTTGAGCAGCTGCGCGGCTGAATACTTCATGCGCAGGTTCTTCATATTGAAGCCCATGAACACGGTGATAATACCTATTGCTATAAGTATCATCCGCTTGTTCTTCAGTATGAAATTAGCTATACTATTCCACATAATCAGATATAAATATTTAAAAGTGTTACTAATCGAGTTTTACGGTTACAGAGCCGATGTTCTTGCCCTCGCAGAACACATCAGCCTGATATATGCCAGCTGATAGCACCTCGCGTGATATGGCGTATATTGTGGTATTCTGTGCACTGCCATCGTAGCTGATGGCCTTGCGCGCCGAATACGAAATCTCCTTGCCCTGATATTTGAAGAGGCCCGAGTTCTCGTTGATGAGGATGGCTCCGTCGGGTTTCACGATGCGCACGTACAGATCCTTGCTGCCGGTCTGGGTCATGCTGTTTTCGTTGATTACAAATGTAACCTTAAACTTGTGGGTCTTCACGATTCTGGAAGTCTCGTTGTCGCGCTCGTTGAGTGCCACCATCTTCATCTGCACGGCCTTGAGGGCCTCGGCCTCCTTCACGCGGCCCTGAAGCGAATCCTTCACGTTGCTCAACTTGCGGTTCTGACGGTTGGCGTCGCTCAGCTGGTCGGTAAGGCGTGTGTTCTCCTCGGTAAGCTCAATGTTCTTGGTATTCAGGCTGTCGATCTGCACCACGAAACTGCGCATTATGGCGCGCAGGGTCTCCACCTCGGCATGGTATTTCTTGAGCGAGTCGCGGTTCTGGGCCTTCACCTTCTGGAGGTTTTCCATAAGCTCCGTAACCCTGGCCTTCTGCTCCTCGAGCTGGGCGTTTATAGTATCGTTGGTGGTCTGCAGCTGATTGTAGCTGTCCATTATGAAGGTCATCTCCCGGCTAAGCGAGTCTTTCTCCAGTGTACCCTTCTCTATCTGCGAGATCAGCATTTCTGCCTCGCGCTTGTTGTTGCCCATCATTACGAGCAGAGTGACGATAGCCACGGCCTCGAGTATAGCCGCTATCATCAGAAACTTGTTGATACCCGATGATTTGTTTTCCATTGTATCTTCCATAATGCTTTGCTTAAAAACTTTGTAGCCAATATATAATAAAACTGGATACAAAGTTAACAATTAAATTTCAAATAGTAAAATATGTTATCTTTTGTAATTCAGCAAAAAATCGGCCATCTTGTTCAAAGCCATCGCCCGGTGCGAGATAGCGTTTTTCTGCTCCGAAGTCATCTCGGCCATAGTGATATCGAAACCATCCGGCAGAAAAACCGGATCGTACCCGAAACCACCCTGTCCGCGCCTGTCCAGTGTGATTACGCCGTTCACATATCCCTCAAAATGGATAGGACTGCCGTCCATCACCAATACCATCTCGGTATGGAACCTCGCCCGGCGGTCGGTTACGCCTTCCAGATTCTTGAGCAGGAGATTCATATTGTCGTCGGAATCTCTCTGAGGTCCTGCGTACCTTGCCGAATATACACCGGGAGCATTGTTGAGCGCTGTAACCTCAAGTCCTGTGTCATCGGAGAAACACGGCTGATGATACTTGTTCCAAAGATACATAGCCTTCTCCTCGGCGTTCTCGTAGATGGTCTCGTGAGTTTCGGGAATTTCGTCACTACATCCTATCTCATTGAGCGACACCACCTTAAAAGTCTTTATTATCTGCTGAGCTTCAGCAAGTTTCTTTGCATTATTAGTTGCAAAAATCATGTCCATTTTTATATATGTATTTTTTTGTTTACTTCAATCACTTCATCACTTCAACACTTCATCACTTCAACACTTAATCCTCCGCTCCCTGCTCCGATATTATCACGGTCTCTATTACGGCGCACCCGTTTTTGTCCACAAGTTTCACCGAATAGCTGCCCGGCTTCAGGCGCTCTATTATGGGAGTCTTCTCCTTGCCGTTCAGGGTAATGGTGTAAGGAGCCACTCCGCCGTAGGGCACCACATTAATCTTACCGTTGCCGGCGCCGTGAGCCGTTACATGTGTAACATCGCACCTCATGGTAAGCTCTATGGCGGGCGCCGACACAGTAAAGCTTTCAGCTGATACACACTGAGTACGGTCCTTCACGGTAACCGTGTAAGTTCCGCCCGGCAGGTGCGACACATCGCGCGAATCCTGGTCGTGGCTCCATGAATAAGTGTATCCTGGATTTCCGCCCGACACTTTCAGTGAAATCTGTCCGTCGTTTCCGCCCGTGCAGGTCACATTCTTCACCTGGCCCTCCACCACGATAGGCTTTTCGGGCTGGTGGATTTCAGCTGAACGCACTATCTCGCATCCCCAGCTGTCCACGGCCTTCATGGTGTATGTGCCGGCCATCACATTATCCACCTCCTGCCCCACCAGCGAATCGTTGAGCCAGAACTTGTAAGGCTTGTCGCCGCCCGACACCGCAAACGAGAGCGCGCCCCTGGCCTGTCCGTGGCATGGCGAGTGATACACCTCGGGGCTGAATGTGAACGGAACCTTGGGCGCGGTAATCTCCACCGAATCCCAAGTGTAGCATCTGTTGGCATCGCGCACTACACATCCGTAAACACCTGTTCCCTGGTTCACGATTTCGGGAGCCTCGGTCTCGTCGCTCCATATTATATAATAAGGTGCCGTGCCGCCGGTAACATTTGCCTTTAGATAAGCGTCGTGCTCGGCATAGCAGCGGATGTTCCTGTAATCTATCTTCAGGCTCAGTTCGCTATCAGGCTCGCTGATAGTAACACTCTGTGTCATAGAGTTTCCCTTGCAGTCGGTTACAGTTACGGTGTATTGGCCAGCTGATAGGTTATCTATCCGGGCAGTCTTCTTGCCGTTGCTCCAGAGATACTTGTAGTCGGGAGTTCCGCCCGAAACCACTGCCGTGGCCGATCCCGTGCTCTTGCCGTGGCATTTCACATCTTCCTTCTCGATAGTAAGATCCATGGGCGCACGGTACTGATACCTGATGTAGCGCACATTGTCGTAGATATCGGCCTCGGCCTCCAGCACGGCTATTCCGCCACCCTTGGCAAACCAGCGGTAATATACGGCATTGGTCTTGCTGCCGAACTCCGGTGCGGGCCTCCAGCCCATCATGTGGCTGTTCTTGTAAGCCACCATCCTCTTGTTCACGGTATTGCGCTCGCGCAGGGCCATGTATGTATCCTGTGGCGTCTTGATGGTCATGCAGGTATCGAAATACGACTCGCTGCTCATATCGAGGTCTATTCTCACCGAATCGGCAAACTGTGTGAGGCCGTAGCTCGATACGAATTTCTTGCTGATGCTGTCGCTGATGTAGCGTCCCTGCCTGAGCGGAAACTTGTACAGCACGAGGTCGGTAGGGAACACTATCACCACCGCGGCCTTGAGCCCCAGATAATCGTTGATGAGTCCCTGCATCCTCACCTTCGACGAATCCATGGACAAGAACTCCATGTTTTTCTTGGTCTGAAACTTCACCAGCTCCGAATTAGGGAACAGATTGCCGTATTTGCTCCTTCGCTTGGAGTAATACCTTACCGTATCGTACGTATCAGGCTTTATATCAGATACATCCCAACCTCGGCGATTGAGCTCCTGAAGATTGAGCTCGCCCACCCGGTACGTCTTTACGGCATATATGAAACCATCGCCGTCTTTGGCCATATCCGAATAATCGATCTCTATCTGCGCCGATACTTCCGATACGCACATCAGCAGAAATGCAAGCCACAATATATATAAACTACGCATAAATCCCTATTTAAAAGTAATTGAATAATCTAAAAAGTTTTTGATATGCGAAATAAACAAAAAAAATCCTAAATTTGCCACTAATTTTCAATAAATGTAAAAAAAACGAAAAAAAATTTCTCCGATAGGAAAAAATGAATAATATTTGTATTCAATTGAAAACAAAAATACGAATAAAAAAAAGGATATAAAAATGCGCAGTATACTCATAGCCACGGCTATTGCCGCAGCATCAATGATGGCAAGTCCGGCACTGGCCCAGAACAAGAAAATCGACAAGGCACTCACATACTACAACAGTGGGGAGTACACCAAATGCCGCGACATGCTCGTAAAGTATTTCCCAAAAGTGAAAGACCGCCCCACCAAGGGACAGGTATCATTCTACATAGGAGAATGCAGCCGCAACCTAAGCGACTCGCGCAATGCGGCGCAGTGGTACCGCAAGGCCGTGCAAAACAAATACTCGAATCCGCTGGCTACTCTCTACCTGGCCGACGCGCTGAAGATGAGGGGCAACTACGAGGACGCCTCGGTGCAATACAGCGCATATCAGGACCTGATGCCCCAGGACGTAAGGGGCGAGCAGGGAGTAAACGACTGTGAGCAGGCCCTCCAGTGGATGAAGAATCCCACAAGACACATAGTATTCCCGGCCAGATGGCTCAACGACAAGGAATCGGACTTTGCGCCGTGTTTCGGCACCGACAGCACCACGATATATTTCACATCGGCGCGCGAGGCCGCTACCGGCAACGTGAAAAACACAAGCTCCGATATGCACTACACCGACATTTTCTATGCCGAGAAAGACAAGAAAGGCAAATGGAGCGTGCCGGTGCCTATACAGGGCTCGGTAAACACTCCGTACGACGAGGGATCGCCGTTTGTAACTCCCAACGGAAACACGATGTACTACACATCGTGCAAGAACTTCAAGAACCAGTCGTTGGGATGCAGAATATATGTTGCCAGCCTGGAGGACGGCCAGTGGACCAATCCCGAGGAGGTGGTGCTATTCAAGGACAGCACCGTATCGGTGGGGCATCCATGCCTGAGCCCCGACGGCAAGACCCTCTATTTCTCATCAGACTACAAGGAGGGAGGAATGGGCGGCCGCGACATCTGGAAATCCACCCGCACCGGCAAGAACTCATGGAGCGATCCTGTAAACATGGGCGCAGATGTAAACACCGCCGCCGACGAGGTTTATCCTTTTGCAGCTGATGACGGCAGTTTCTACTTCTCATCCAACGGACGCGGAGGCATGGGCGGTCTCGACATTTTCAGGAACTACAAGAAAGACGGACAGACCAAGACCGAAAACCTGAAGTATCCGCTCAACTCGGCCGGCGACGATTTCGGATTCCACCAGTTCAAGAACTATCAGCGAGGCTTCCTGTCGTCAAACAGAGAGGGATCGCGCGGCGACGATATCTACGGATTCTTCCTCCCTCCTATAGAGGTAAGCATAGAGGGAGTATGCAAAAACGAGGAGACCACCGTGGTGATACCAGATGCGAATGTTCAGCTCACAGGATCCGACGGCAATCAGCTGGACACCAAGACCGACAAGAACGGCCAGTTCAGATTCAAGCTCAACGAGAACATCGACTACATGTTTGTGGCATCCAAGAGCGGATACCTGAAGGGCATCGGCAAGGAGACCACCAAGGGCCTCACCGAGAATACGGTGCTGCATATCGAGATACTCCTTACTCCTATAGCCCAGGTAGTTGAGATAGAGAACATAGAGTACGACTTCAACAAGGCCAACCTCCGCGAGGAGAGCAAGGTGAGCCTCGATCAGCTGGTGGAACTGCTGAACGTGAACAACAACATCACCATAGAGCTGAGGGCCAACACCGACTTCCGAGGCAGCGACGAGGACAACATGAAACTATCGGAGGCGCGCGCCGCGTCGGTAGTGGAATACCTCGTAAGCAAGGGCATCAACCCCGACCGCCTTACATCACGAGGCATGGGCGAGAGCAACCCCGTAAAGGTGACCAAGAAGATAGCCAACAAGTATCCGTTCCTGAAGGAGGGCGATGTGCTGAGCGAGGATTTCATCAACAGCCTGACCACCAATCAGGACAAGGAGATTTGCCATCAGCTGAACCGACGCTCGGAATTTGCCGTAACACGCACCGACTTCCGCGAGCACGGCATAAAGTTCGGCGAGGAGGAATAGCGCCATCAGCTGCACAAAAAAAAAAATATAATGCCATTAGCTGAAAAAAAACATACACAAGCAATGATAGACGAAAAGCTAATACGTTTTATCCGCGAGCACCACGTGCTTACACTGGCCACCTGCGCCAACGGACAGCCGTACTGCTGCAGCTGTTTCTACGCCTACAACGAGGAGCAAAACATCTTTGTGGTGAAGACCAACGACAACACCAGGCACAATGCCGAGATAGAAGCAAACCCTCAGATAGGCGCATCGATAGTGCTGGAGACCAAGGAGATAGGCAAGATACAGGGACTGCAGCTGACAGGCCGGGCGGTATACTACCACGGCGACCAGCTGGGCCCGGCCCGCAAGACCTACCTGAAACAGTACCCGTATGCCATAGCATCGCCGGGAGAATACCTGGCCATAGAGCCCGATTTCATGAAGCTGACCGACAACAGGTTCGGATTCGGCAAGAAGCTCATCTGGCGCGCCGGCGAAAACGGGGAACAAATAAAATTGCCGGATACAAAATAAAATGTATCTTTGCAACGTATTCAGCTAATGGGGCCGGCCAGGCTCCAATACACAGAAACAGAATAATTACACAATAAAACCACACCAAATGAAACTGATATCAAAATCTATCGCAGCAGCTATCTCGATAGCCGCATTTGCAGCACTGCAAGCCTGCTCGGGCAACGGTGGCAACAATCAGAACATCACCAACGACCAATTGGACGAAATGGAGGAATTGGACGAAATGGAGCAGACCACATTCTATCTGCTGCCATCGCCTGAGGACATTTTCGCTTTCTCGGCCGAGAAAATGAAATACTCGTCGGCTCTGCTGAACCCCACAGAGAAGGCCGACTCCTACATGGACATCAAGACCCAGGAGATCAACTTCGGAGTATACACCGCCGACATGGCGTACGCCGCAGCTTTCGGCGAATACAACGACGCCGGCAAGTACCTGAAGACCATAAAGGGCGTAAGCTCCAAGCTCGGCCTCGAGTCGATATTCACACAGGCACTCGCCGCCAGGGTAGACCAGTTTATCTCCAACAAGGACTCGCTGAAGGAGATAGCCAACGACACATACTACGACATCAAGAAATCGCTGGAGAGCCACAACCGCAACTCCACAATAGCACAGATCTCGGCCGGCGGCTGGGTAGAGTGCATGTACATAATCACCAACTCGATAGAGACATTCTCGGAGAGCGACCCCAACATCCAGCACATAGCCGGCGAGAAACAGGTGTTCACCAGCCTGATGCAGTATCTCGAGCAGCTGAAGGACAAGCCAGGCATAAGCGCCACCATCAACGACCTGAAGCCTATAGAGGACGCATACGCACAGCTCGGATATGAGGACGTGGCTCCCGCGGCCAAGCCTGCCAGCGACGACGAGGACGCTCCAATAGTAATAGGCGGCAGCAAGAAGCTGAAAATCACCGAGGAGAACTTCAACCTCCTGAAGGAGAAAATAGCCGGTGTACGTCAGGTGCTCACCAACAACAAGTAAGCCGGACAGTCCCCATAAAAATTGAATCGCAAAAAAATAATCTGAAAGAAACTACGTTTCTAAATACAGAAAGAATAAGATTATTGGAATATGAAAACACTCAAGAAAATAATACTAGGACTCGCGATGGCGGCCATGCTGCCCATTGCATCGGAGGCTCAAAACTGCGCAAACTTCTTCAACAACAGAAAGCCTGAGGCCCCATACCGATACAACACCGCATCCAAGAGCGCTACCGTATGGTCGGGCAAGAAATATGAGTTTGTGCTCCCGCTAACAGCCGGCAACGAATACCGCGTAAGATTCTACGCCGCATCGGTCTTCAACAACGACCTCCAGATAAAAATCGTGGACCTGAACTCCGGCGAGACAGTAGTGGACCTGCCGGGCGCAGTAGAGGAGCCCAAGAAGGGCAACACTTGTCTCCAGGACTACATGGATACCAAAACCAACAAGCTCATCCACCCATACTTCGACTTTGCCCCACAGCAGGCCACATCCATCAAGATAATGATAGATGTAAAAGACCACATGGAATACGTGGAAGAGCCCATCCTTGACGAGGACGGCTACCCAACCGGCGAGATGAAGAAAACCGCTGTTATCCCCGAGGGCGGCATCGAGCAGGTGAAAGGCTGTTTTACAGTTTACGTATCCGACAAGCCGGGTGAGGCCGCTTGGTAACAGAGCCATTATCACACAATCAACAAAAATTCAAGAAGGCGAATCCCAGTCACAAAATGGAATTCGCCTTTTATTATTTCACGCCATTAGCTGACAAGGGAAAAAGTATTTTTTATCATATCAGCTAATGGCAAAAAAAACTGAAAAAACCGATGAAAATATTTCTTCTATACATGCTTGCAATAGGAATAATCGGCGTGATATTCCTGAGGATAGACAAATACAAGGCCACCCACGAGAAATGGCGCATCAAGGAGCGCACACTCCACATACTGGAGTTTCTGGGCGGAATATTCATGATGCTGCCCGCCATGTACATTATCCGCCACAAAAACCGCAAAACATCATACAACTGGATATCGTATGCCGCGCTCACGGTATGGATAGCCGGATTGTGGTATTTTGGCAATAGTTATTTTAAATAATATTAATAAACACCCGTCCTATATTTGATAAATTTTTGTGTATCTTTGCACTCGATTATTACACACACGCAGGGATACACAAAAATGGACAATAAACAGGAAAGATACCAGCTTGGAATCGACATAGGTTCCACCACGGCCAAGATTGTTGTCTTCAACAGTCATGGAGATATTGTATTCCATCAGTACGGCAAGCACAATACATATATCTATCAATCGCTTACGCAAGCGCTGAAAAACGCCCAGGAGAAGCTCGGCAATATCAGTGTATCCTGCGCCATCACGGGAACAGCCGGAATGGGCGTAAGCGAGCGCAACGGCATCAAATTCATACAGGAGGTGATAGCGGCCACAAATGTTGTGGAGCTAAAATTCCCTGAGGTTCACACATTGGTGGATATCGGCGGCGAGGACACCAAGATGATATTCTTTGAAAAAGGCAAGAGTCCCGACATCCGTATGAACGGCAACTGCGCCGGTGGCACGGGCGCTTTCATAGAGCAGATGGCGCAACTCCTCAATGTGAAGATAGAGGATATGAACGCGCTGGCCGCCGAGAGCAAGAACCACTACCCTATCGCATCGCGCTGCGGAGTTTTCGCCAAGACAGATATTCAGAACCTCCTTGCAAGAAAAGTGGAGAAGGCTGATATCGCCGCATCGATTTTCCACGCCGTGGGAATCCAGACCCTCAATACATTATCGCGCGGATACGAGGTTTTGCCCAAGGTAATGTTTATCGGCGGACCTCTCACCTTTATGCCCGAACTCCGCAACAAAATGCTCAAGGCTATGCACCTGACTGAGCAGGATATGATAATTCCACCATATTCGGAGTATTTTCCTGCGCAGGGAGCCGCCTACGAGGCCGAGGGTGAGCCTTCGCACTCGCTCGACGAACTTATAGAGCAGTTTCAGAAATCTCAGAACATCGTAATAGAGCCCAAGGACCGCCTTACTCCCCTCTTCAAAGACGAGACGGAATATCAGACCTGGCTCAAGGAAAGAAATATCATAAATCCTCAACGCGTTGAGTTGAAGGATTATAACGGCAGTCACCTCTACCTTGGCATCGACTCGGGAAGCACCACGAGCAAGGTGATAATTATGGGCGACAATCACGAGATAATCTTCTCGCACTACGTAAACAACGGCGGAAACACGCTGGAAAAAATCCACGACGCGATAAAGGAATTCTTTGAGGAGAACAGGACTGTTTTGCAACAGAAATCCCTTGCCATATCGGCCTCTGCCGTCACAGGCTACGGCGAGGACCTCGTGAAGGCCGCTCTCGGTATCGACTACGGTATCGTGGAGACATTGGCACATTTCAGCGCCGCACAGTTCCTGAACCCGAAGGTGGATTTCATTATGGATATCGGCGGTCAGGATATGAAGGCAATCTTCATTCAGAACGGCGTTATCAACAGAATAGAACTGAACGAGAGTTGCTCGGCAGGTTGCGGAAGTTTCATCGAGACATTCGCAAAGACATTAGGACTCTCCACACCCGATTTCGCGCAGATAGCCTGCACATCAAGCGCGCCCTGCGACCTCGGCACACGTTGCACCGTGTTTATGAACAGCAAGGTGAAGCAGAGCCTCAGGGAAAACGCCTCAGTGGGCGACATCTCGGCAGGACTGGCGTATTCGGTGATAAAGAATGCCCTGTTCAAGGTTCTGAAACTTAAAAACTTCAACGAACTGGGCGAGACAATCGTGGTTCAGGGCGGAACATTCAAGAATCCGGCCGTTTACCGTGCCCTGGAACTCCTTACGGGCAAGAAACTCACCTCCACCGAAATTCCCGAGATGATGGGCGCCTTCGGCGCGGCTATCTATGCCAAGACCAAACTCGAACAGGACGGCAAGAACTCAGGAAACTTTGTGGGGCTCGACAACATCGACAAGGCATTGGAATACACCAACAAGCAAATACTCTGCAAGGGTTGCGAGAACAACTGCCTTGTAACATCCTTCAAATTCAACAACAAGCAGACCTACTACTCGGGCAACAAGTGTCAGAAGGTTTTCAACAGCAAGGGCGAGAAAGTGGAGAAGGGCGAGAATCTCTTCGCCGTCCGCTACAAAATGCTCTTCGACAGGGAACTGTCTTTGTCTGAAAACCCAAGAATGACGATAGCGATTCCCCGTGTATTGAACCAATACAGCAATTATCCATTCTGGCACGCGCTCTTCACGGCCTGCAACATCAAGGTATTGCTGACACCGCCCACCACAATGGGAATGTACGAGACCGGAGCGGGAACCATTATGAGCGACAACATCTGTTTCCCTGCCAAGATAGTGCACGGCCACATAATGTGGGCATTGGAGCAGAAACCCGACAGAATATTCTATCCGATAGTCACTTACGAGAAAAACGAGTTCAAGAACACCGAGAACTGTTTCAACTGTCCGATAGTATCAGGATACAGCGACGTTATAAAATCGTCGATAGACCCCAAGGAGAAATACGGAATCCCGTTCGACAATCCTGTGGTGAACTTCAACGATGAAGAATTGCTATTCAAGACCTGCAAGAAGTACCTGAAATCATTGGGAGTTGAATCGTCTGTGATAAAGAAAGCCTTCAAGCAGGCGGTGCTTGCTCAGACCGAATACAGATCGCAGATAGCGGTGAAGGCAATGGAGATAATAGAGAACGCCAAAAACAACAACAAACTCCTCGTTGTATTGGCAGGACGACCATATCACGCCGATCCGCTCATCAATCAGAAGACTCCCGACATCATAGCCGACCTTGGAGCCAACGTAATCAGCGAGGACTCGTTGGCAACCTACCTCGACGCTATGGAGTTGCAGGTGATTCCGCAATGGGCATATCCAAACCGAATCCTGAACGCCGCGCAATGGGTGGCCCAGCAGGACCAGAACATCACATTCGTGCAGTTGAACTCGTTCGGCTGTGGCCCCGACGCAGTTTTGGTGGACGAGGTTACAGACATTCTGCGAGCATCAGGAAAGAGCAACACCGTAATCCGCATCGACGAGATAAACTCCACGGGAAGCATCCTTCTGCGCATCCGCTCGCTTATGGAATCATACAAGGTAATGGACCTGAAAAACCGCCCCGCACGCCGTGAGAGGGAGAAAGTAAGGCCTTTTGAGAGCGAAGACAGGAAGAGGACGATCCTCGCGCCCCACTTCGCCGACGGATACAGCGAGGTATTGGAGGTTTTGTTCCAGATGAGCGGATACAACTACAAAACCCTGCCAATGCCCGACAAGCGTAGCGTGGAATGGGGCCTCAGGTACGCAAACAACGAGATTTGCTATCCGGCCACTATCGTAATCGGCGATATGATAAAGGCGATAAAGGAAGGCCAGTACGACCGGCACAAGATAGCCTTCGCAATCACTCAGACGGGCGGACAGTGCAGGGCCTCATCGTACATAGCGCTTATGAAGAAGGCGCTGATATCGGCAGGCTACCCCGACATCCCGATAGTGTCGATAGGCACGGCGGGCAAGACGATAAACGAACAGCCGGGTTTCGAGATCAACTGGATGAAACTTCTGCCCACGGTATTGCCGTCGGCCATTTTCACTGATACGCTTCTCAGGTTCTACTATATCCTGGCCGTCAGGGAAAAGAACAAGGGCGAAACCCTCAGATTCAAAGAGAAATATATGGCCCTACTTAAAGCGGAAATGCCATACCGTCAGCCAAAGAAGATCTACGAACTTATGGCTCAAATGGTGGACGAGGCCAACAAGATAGAGACCATAGAGAAAGACATCCCGAAGATAGGAATCGTGGGCGAGATTTACGTGAAGTACAACAAATTCGGCCACAGATTCATCTCCGACAAGTTGGTGGAGGAAGGTGTGGAAGTAGTCTTCCCCCCTATCCTGGAGTTCTTCACTCAGGAAATAGTGAACGTTAAGAAGAACTGGGAGATGAACCTCAGCCACAGGAAGTTCTCAGTATGGGTATTGCTGGAATTCTTCAAGCACTACATCAACAATGCTATCTCCAAATCGCAGAAGATACTCGCAAAATCCAAGTATCCATTTGTGTTTGAGAACATTAAGCACATAGCCGAAGACGCCGAGCAGACCCTGAGCCTCAGCAACCAATTCGGCGAAGGCTGGCTGATAAGCGCCGAGATATCATCATTCGCCAAGCAAGGCATCAAAAACGTGATATCCGTACAGCCATTCGGTTGCATAGCCAACCAGATAATCAGCAAGGGAATCGAGAAAAACCTCAGGAAGAAATATCCCGACCTCAATCTCCTTTTCCTGGATTACGACGACGGCGCATCGGACGTAAACATTACAAACAGATTGTATTTTATGATTAAGAATTTAGATAAATAGAACACGGATGACGCAGATCAGGCGGATAGGCGCGGATTTTTTTATCTGCGAAAATCCGCTCAATCAGCGTAATCCGCGTTCAATACCAAACACGATAAAACAATGTTTTTTTACACTTTAGGCATCAGAGTATATAATGCCGCAGCAAAATTGATTTCGCCTTTCAACGAGAAGGCCAAAGACTACACACAAGGAAGAAAGAATCTTTTCCAGAATCTTGCCAAGGGAGTAAATCCCAACGACAAGAACGTATGGTTTCACGTAAGTTCGCTCGGAGAGTTTGAGCAGGCGCGTCCCGTAATGGAGAAAATGCGCACTCTCTACCCCGACCACAAGATAATTCTCACATTCTTCTCGCCCTCGGGCTACAACGTGCGCCACAACTACCAGGGCGCCGACTACGTTTGCTATATGCCGGCAGACACTCCCTCCAACGCCAGGAAGTTTCTCGACATAGTGAACCCCAAGGTGATTTTCTTCGTGAAATACGACTTCTGGTACAATTTCCTAAGCGAAGCCCACCGCCGAGCCATTCCGCTGTATATCTTCTCAACGATTTTCCGCAAAGAGCAGGTATTCTTCAAGTGGTACGGCAAGAAATACAAGGAGGTCCTCAACTTCTTCACACACTTTTTCGTGCAGGACGAGAACAGCGTGAAACTACTTGCCGAAAACGGTATCACCAACGTAACCATAGCCGGCGACACCCGTTTCGACCGCGTTTGTCAGATTACTCAGAACGCCAAGAACATTCCCCTTGTGGATAAGTTTGTGGGTGACAGCAGGGTAATCGTGGCTGGCTCAAGCTGGCCTCCCGACGAGAAAATCATCTTCGAGGCAATGGACCGTCTGAAATCCAAGCACAACATAAAACTGATAATCGCTCCCCACGAAATCCACGAGGGCCACCTCTCCTCTATCGAGAAAATGCTCTCGGTAAAGAACGTCCGCTTCAGCAAGGCCGACGAGAGCACCGTATCAGAAAACCAAGTTCTCATCATCGACAATTTCGGAATGCTATCGTCGCTCTACAAGTACGCCGAGATAGCATACGTGGGCGGAGGCTTCGGCGTAGGAATCCACAACATCCTTGAGGCCGTAAGTTACTCAATCCCCGTAGCCTTCGGTACCAACTACAAGAAATTCAAGGAAGCCGTAGATCTCGTATCCCTCGGAAGCGCCTGCACAGTCCGCGACGCCGAGGAACTCTACTCGGTATTCGACAGATATCTCTCAGACAAGGCCCTTCTTGAGCGCGCAGGCAAGATTTCGTTAGAATACGTTCAGAAGAATCTGGGCGCAGCGGATACGATACTGAAGGAGGCGAAGTGGTAAATTTGAATACATTAACCCATAGTGCTACGACGACCTTGGCGTCGGGAGTACTATGGGTTAATCTCTCTTTTTCAAAAAATTTCACCCAAATCTCTTGCTATTATCAAAACAATATTGCATTTTTGCACATACAAACAACCTACTTGCGACAATGGAAGGAAAAAGAATACCGAAATTTATGAATCCTGTCATCGACCTCGCCTTCAAGAAGATATTCGAGGTGGAGGAAGTGATGATAGAGTTTCTAAACGACTTGATACAAACCAAGTTGCCTGGTGTAACAATCACAAAGGTTACATACCTGAAAAAGGACGTCAACGGCGACAGGCGAGACGAGCGTGGCGTAATCTACGACCTCCGCTGCAAGACCAATACCGACGAGGAATTCATAATAGAAATGCAGAACGACCCACAGGACTTTTTCGAAAAGCGAATTCGTTACTACATCTCGAAAGCCATAGTGGACCAGGGCGTGAAACCTGCCAAGACAAGCGTGAAAGACCATTACGTGCCTTGGGACTACAACACGCATCCCGTACTCGGGGTTTTCTTTATGAACTTCTACGACAAGAAGGACCTCAAACCAATCTGTCACAAGGCGTGGGTGGATACCGACGACAAGACAAAATGCACTCCCGAGGATCCTATGTATTGGAAAATCCAGTTGCCATACTACCGCAATATGCAAGAGAGCGACTGCAAAAGCGACATTGATTATTGGATATACAACTTAGCGAATATGGAAACATTTACCGACACATTGGCCTTCACCGACAAGAAGCCGATCTTCAAGAAAGTAGGCGACATAGCCGAGTACCTCAATCTCTCGCAGACTGAGCAGGAACGCTATTGGTACGAATGGGACCGTATGAACCAGGAGTACAACAAAAAGCAATATCAGATAAAGGAAGGAATCGAGAAAGGCAGAACCGAGGAACTCAGAAACAACATCCAGGCTCTTATGGAAAATGGGTTCAATTTCGACCAAGCAGTCAAAATGCTTAAAGTGTCAAACGATAGATTGGAAATCATACGTCCATTCTTCAATTAAAGGAATCCCAAATTTTTCCAACAAAAAAATTTTTGATTATAAAAAATAAATATCATATTTGCATACAACAAACACCCCTATTCACTAACCATTAAAGAAAGGAGAAAAAAGAAACAGACATTACAAAGTTTACGCAAAACAGAAGACCTTCTTGCCGAGACAAGAAACTTCGCAGATAATTTACAGTTAAAATAAATTACTAACTTGCGTAACTGACTTTATAACATATACTTGAACTTGTTAGTTCTTGTTCTCTCATCATAAATTACCGCCAATAATTTGTAAACGAGAACAAGTACGAAGAAAGGTTCACGCCCTACAACGGCGTGGACTGTTTCGTGCTTTATATTCGTTTGCAGGGCGTGCTTGGCGGTAAGCCTATGATGAGAATATTATATAGCATAGAGCAGTTCCGCCGTTAATTTTTTGTTCAGAAATGACAGAAGAAGTAGAAAAATTAAAAACTGCCCTTGAAAAAGATGATTGGAGAGGCTTTTGGAGACTACTAGACTTCAAAGAAGTTATAGAGTTAGCAGACGCATTCCACCTAGGGAAAGTCTATGAACTATATGGATACTATACATTAGCAGTAAAAAACATCGAAATTTATAACTGCAAGGAATTACTAAACGTATTACAGGCAGAAAGTTACGAAGAAATTCCTACAATAAACACTACACTAATTCCAAAAGAAATTAAATCATTCTTAGGAATTATTATGAAAGTAGGAATCGAGACCGCTCACAAAATGTCAAACGAATGTACAGGAACCAATATAATTCTTTTGGATCTATTCAAGGACTTTGAAAGAAGATTTGAAAATGTACAAAACTGTTTAAAATAAAACACAGACTATGAAAAAACTGATTGTATCGATAATCTGTGCTTTCATTAGTCTTTCGGCCATAGCACAGGCAGACCTAGGACGTATGGAGAAATATGGTAACCACTTTCCATACAATCTCCAACCGTCGGAACTTAACATCAATGGCAAAATCAGTCAAGTCACGTATGAGAATTACAGAGCGCAATACAGATTTGGCGAACTGGAGATTGGTAATCGTGTAATTGGATCTGCGTTGTATAAATACAACGAAAAAGGACAATTAATACAATTCCAAAAAAATGGAGAAGGATGGTTTTGGTATTTTGGAAACAACGAATGGAATTTGCAATATAATACCAACGGCAACATAGAATCTCCAAACCATATTTATGAGAACGGGAAATTATCCAAAGTAATTTGGGGAGGTAGCGTATATCGAATATTCTATTCGAATGGAACATTAAGCAAGGTTACCAAGTACAATTCAGACGGAGAAGAATCATACACTTCGTATTTCCAAAATGGAGATATGACAAAAGAAGTGACAACACCTTCTCGCTTCGGAGGATACAGTGGAGAAACCCGTCTGTACACATACACAAACCATAAAATCATAAATGGTGACGGTTGCAAATATTCATACAACAACAAGGGGTTAGTATCCAAAATAATATGCAGAGGTACACCATACGAATATCAATATGAGTATGACACCAAAGGCAATTGGGTAAAAAGAATTCGTATCGAAAAAGACAAAAACGGATACACTTCAGGAATTGTCTTAACCATTCGAAAAATCGAGTATCAGTAGAATCCAAAGTTAACGATGACAGTTATGACCAAGTAGGAATATACCACAAAAACATATTTCCGCTTGTTTTAAACATCAACAAAAGGATCTCATAATCGTAATTTACAATTCGCGAATCGTGAATTGGATAAAAGATAAGCCGTGCGCCGAAGCCAACAACTTCCGCGCACGGCTTTGTTTATTATAGCATCAGAGGAAGTAGGAAAACTAAATCTCCTCGGTCATAAGACCCGTATATTTCAATATTAAATCTAATGGCATACCGTCAGCCTTCATCTTCCGGGCCATTTCTATTTTTTCAGCGTGGGCTTGGGCTTCGGCCTCTGCCTTACCCTCTTCCCTACTCTGAGACATCGCGGAACGCTCTGTTATCTCATCAAGTTTGGATTTCTCATAGGCGGCTAACTCAGCCTCGGTATATGCTGAACGCTTAACTATATCGAGAGCCTCGGCAATGTCGGGGTTATCAAGAAGGTCGTCGTCGGCCTCCTGCGTGCTCTCGTCAATCTCGGTGAAATATTTCATCCAAAGATCCTTCAACGCACGCTGACCTTTATCAACAGGTTTGTATTTAGGAAGTTCAACAAAAATAAGAGCCAGATCGTCGTGGATATCAGTGGGATGATTCTTGTTGATAACGTAATACTCCTGAATGTACTCGTCGGTATTCTTGTATTTGGAGAATGCGTGGTCGTCTACAATACTGAGCGCATAAACGCTCTTCAAGTCCTTGAAATCCTGAGCCTTCTCCAGTTGCGACGAATATACCTTTGTGGTATTGTGGAGGGTGCGCACAAAGAAAGCATTGTTCCAATAAGTCTGCATTTCCACGATGAAAATGCGGTTCTCGTTGTCCTTGCACTTAACATCCACAATGGAATACTTCTTGGCGGGATTCTCGGGAATCTGTTCAGGAGTAAGGTACGAAACCTCTCTGATGAAACGACCCGCCGGCAATGGCAAAAGCGCATTAAGAAGGCTCTTGACCAGATTCTCGTGCTGACCAAAAACTTTCTTGAAAGTAAGATCTACCTTGGGATTAAGATACTTGGACATAATGCTTTCAATTTATTAATGCGCAAAGATAGTTATTTTTCTGATATTTTCCTACACCAGCCCAACAAACTCCCAATAATTTTCTGGAGTAATAGTCTTAAAAATTGTGTTAGGATAATCCAAATCCCCAAATTCCTACCGAATTTAGTGATTACACTCTCCAAATTTATACCGAATTTGGGGAATTGACTCTCCGAATTCCTACCGAAATTGGGGATTTGGGTATTTCACCCGTCCCCGGAGGGGACAAGCAAAGCATACGTTAACCCATAGTGCGACGACGCCTTGGCGTCGGGAGTACTATGGGGATTCACGAAACGCAAAAAACCGCTTTCGTGGAGAAATAAGACGATTCAAAACTTCGTCAAATTGAGCAAAAAATGATGATTTTGGCGGACTTTTGCAGGTGAAACAGAATAAAAATCCTTATCTTTGCAGTCCACAAAATCCGAAAAACAAAAATGATAAACATAAACACTCAAGACCTTATAAAGGTGCTGGATATGACTCCGGCATCTCAGAATATAATGCTTGTGGGAAAGCACGGAATCGGTAAATCCGAAATTCTCACCGACTATTTCTCCAAAAAGGGAATGAAGGTAATCGCGCTCTTTCTCGGTCAGATGAGCGACCCTGGCGACCTCATCGGTCTGCCCAACAAGGACGAGAAAACAGGCAAGACCACCTTTATGCCTCCCTATTGGTTCCCAATGGACGGCGAGCCGATAGTATTGTTTCTGGACGAACTCAACCGAGCAAGGCCAGAGGTTTTGCAGACCATTATGGACCTCGCGCTCAATAGGAAACTCGCCGGACGATCTCTGCCTGACGGAAGCCGTATTATATCCGCTGTAAACGACGGTCAGGAATACCAGTTGACCGACCTCGACCCAGCGTTGGTATCAAGATTCAATATCTACGGATTCCGACCCACAAGCGAGGAATGGCTTCTCTGGGCCGCGCAGAATAAGGTTGACAACCGCGTCATCAACTTCATACAGGAGAATCCAGAGTATCTCGACGGCAAGGTTTCGGCAAATCCTGCCCAAATCGACAACGGTCTCGAGAAATCGCCCGACCGCCGCGCGTGGAAAAAGGTCTCTGACATTATGCAGAATATCGGAAATATTGAGGACTTCCATAAGAGACTGATATCAGGAGTGATAGGCGTGCAGGCTTCAAGCAAATTCTGCAATTTCGTGAGCGAGAACAGCATCGTATCAGCAAAGGACGTATTGCTGAAATTCAGCAAGGTGGCCCCTACCCTGGAGCATTACCACGTTCACCAGTTCGCACAGGTAAACGAATCGATCTACCGTCATCTGGAAACCGCAAAGATTTCCGAGAAAGACAAGCCAGTAATTGCCAAGAACCTTCCCGAATATCTCGACCTGATGCTCGATACCAAAAACAAGGAATCTGTGGCGCATTTCGCTACACTCTGGCAAAACGGCAACTACCCCAAGGCGGTTACATTCATGATGATGAACTGCGCCAACATTTACGAGAAGATAATCGACTACATAGAAAACATTTAGCGGGAAATGGCGAAAAAGAAGTCCGTCGATACAATCCCCATAAGGGAGCGCATACAGAAGATTGTGGAAGGCTGGTTCCTGAGCGAGCCCGCCCTCTTCGAGATATACTGTAGCCATCAGTTGAAGGAGAACCCTAAGATGGCCTGCTGTGCCCGCACTGGAAAAGGCCTCATCGAATACAATCCCGCACTTCTCGAAAACTGGAAAGACGACCACATAGAGTCGGCCCTCAGGATAGAGGTGATCAGGATAATGCTGAAGCATCCATACGAGCGTCAGCCAGAGAACGTTAGCGCCGAGGCGAAAACTCTCGGTAGCGACTGCACCATCAGCAACTACTACCCTGGGATAATGGCATCCAACATTCTCGATATGGCCACTCCAGAGCAATTCGACCTCCCCGGCGACCAATACTTTGAATGGTACGCGCGCGAGATCTACAAGAAGTTGCAGACCGACAAATCTCAGCAGAAAACTCAAGCCGAGGACAACAACAGCCCTGACCGTCAGGAACAAAATGACTCTGACTCGCCCTCCAGCAACTCCACCTCCGAGCAGAGCAACAAGCAAGCCAAGGGCGGTAGCCAGTACGACGAAGAGTCAGACGGCCAAAACCAGGACAATGCCAAATCTCAGCAGTCGGGCCTTTGGGAAGAGGACGAGATGAGACAACAGGAGATAAACGAAACTATCTCTAAGATAAAGAATTGGGGCAACATACCTGGAGATATGGTTGAATACATAAAAGCCTCCACCAAGGCCAAGATCGACTACAGGAAAATACTCCAGGGATTCCGCGCCAGCATAATATCGAGCCGACGCTCACTCACACGAATGCGTCCCAACCGAAGGACAGGATTCCAGAACATGGGAAGCATTTACAAGTTCTCGACCTCGGTCTTGGTGGCCGTTGACGTGAGCGGATCTGTAAACGACCGCACTCTCGCCAACTTCTACGGCGTGATAAACAACGCCTTCAAATACGGAATAGAGCGGATAGACGTGATGCAGTTCGACTGCGTGGCCCACGAGATTGTGGAGTTCCGCAAGAGGAAAAATACTGTGGAGATTCACGGACGCGGTGGCACGAGTTTCCAATGCGTGATAGATGTCGCAGCCAGCCATGTGCCAGCATACGACGGCCTGATAATACTGACCGACGGATACGCCCCTATACCAAACATACCCTCCCATTTCCCGACCAAGATACTCTGGGTGCTTCAGGACGAGGATTCGTACAAGAGCAAGGCCGAGGGTCTGTCCGCAACGGGCCGAGTCTGTGTCATGAACTTAGGATAATAAAAAAAATGCGCAACCCTGTATCCTGCAGAGTTGCGCATTTCTATTAGTTGGTATCAGCTGAAATGATATCAGCTGAAATGAAAAAAACTTAGTTGGAAGATGGCATAAGTCTGTTGCCGCCGATGGTGATGTAGCCGGGGTAACGAACCACTGAGTTGCCGATGGCGAGATAAGGCTTCAGGGAGAGTTTTACGCGGCTCTTGGCCTTATCGTTGCCGGCAAGACCGCAGGCTGTACTTACGAGCTTGTCTTTACCGTTTGAGGATAGAATCTCGTAGAGATCGAATGTGAAGGTAACAGGCATCACGGTCTGCTCGTTGGCGGAGAGCTGGATTCGCTTGGTCATGGATCCGGCTGTCATCTTCATATCATCTATCCAGAGAATGTACTCGAAACCATCGAGACGGGCTATCGACTGATTGGGATTCCTGACATCCACATTCACATTCAGGGAGAGAGGAAAAGATTTTGATGCAAAAGCGTTGGCAATCTTGAGGCCGTCCTGAAGATTGAAGTCCTTGAGGCCCTTCTTGTTGCCCACCACAATATTGCAGAGCGACACATCCGACACGCTGTTGTAATCGAAATCGCACTTGGCGAAATTGGCAATGCCCGAGATGGCCTTGCAGCCCACAAAGGCAAACATGATAACGGCTGCAAGAGCCAAAAGTGTAAGTCTTTTTGTCATAATTCTGTCGTGTTTAATATTAATAATAATGGGATTCTATTTGTCGCGGTTTACCACGTATTCAGCTAATAGTATAAGCGCACGGCGGGCCTCTGTATCAGGAAATTCCTTGATGATGGCTACTGCCTTGTCTTTCAGCTCGTTCATCTTGGCCACCGAATATTCTACTCCACCTGAGTTTTTCACGAAATCCACTATCTGCTTGATATCGGCCGACGATTTGGATTTCTTCCTGAAGAGCGAGTATATGCTCTTGCGCTCCATAAACTTTGCGTTGTTTACCGAGTATATTACGGGCAATGTAAGCTTGCGCTCCTGTATGTCGTTGTATTTCGGCTTGCCTATAATGCCGGTGTGCTGATAGTCAAAGAGGTCGTCCTTTATCTGGAATGCTATTCCTATCAGAATGCCGAATTCCTTGAACTTAGCCACCACATCGGGGCCGGCTCCGCTGCTGAAGGCTCCGGCCTCGCAGCAGGCCGAGATAAGCGCGCCGGTCTTCTTGCGTATTATCTCGAAATACGATTCCTCATCTATATTCAGTTTGTTGGCCTTTTCCAGCTGATCGAGCTCGCCCTCGCTCATATCGCGCACGGCCTGCGATACTATCCTCAGGATATCGGTCTGATTGGTATCGAGGCTCAGCAGCAGGCCCCGCGAGAGAAAATAATCTCCCGTAAGCACTGCCGTCTTGGCCTTCCACAATGCGAATATCGAGAAAAATCCGCGGCGGTAGAAACTCTCATCCACCACATCATCGTGGATGAGGGTAGCGGTATGCAGCAGCTCTATGAGCGCGGCGGCCACCATCGTGGAATCGGTGGAGCCTCCTGCCACCTTGGAGCACAGGAATACAAGCATAGGCCTCATCTGCTTGCCTTTGGTCTTCAGCGAATACCTGATGACAAAATTGAGCAGACGGCTCTTGGAACGCATCACGTTCTCGAAATATGGGACGAATCTTTCCATCTCGTCCTTTATGGGTGCTTTTATCTGGTCTATTACCGCCATCTTTTTTTTGAAATGTATGAAAAAAATATTTGAAATCAGAAAACAAAGTTATAAATTTGTTGTTACAAAAAAATTAAAACAAGCCAAAAAAAGTTAAGGCATGAAAAAAAAGTTTTTCAGGCCGTCGCAGGGCAAGATTATCTCGCCGCTGCCGATAGACGGGGACGAATTTGCCGATATGGTTTGCGCCCGGCTCGATGCAGAGAGCGTACGGCATCTGCCCGGCGGAAGCATCAGGATATCGGTGCGCGGCAAGATCCTGCCCATCGGCTACAATGTGGATATCAGGCTCAGGCACAGACGAATACAATACAGTTTCGGCACCGAGAATATATTCATGGCCGTAATAGTGGCCACATTTGCCGGTCTGCTGATATACAAGGGCCGGCTCGACACCTACATATTCTGGGCCGGCGCAATATCGGGCCTCATATTCTGGATCCACAATGTACTCACCCACGGCAGGATATCGGCCGCCATAAGGTCGGTATTGCCCAGTGCAGCTAATGGCGTGAATACATCAGGCAGCAATTCCGGATGCAGCATTACGTATCAGAAGCGCTGCCCGGCGTGCGGAAGTCCCGTTACAGGATTCGGGTCGGCGTGCGGCGACTGCGGAATATCGCTAAGGGCCTCACAGGAAAGCAGTTCACGTTTTCCGGGATACAGGCTCAAGTATTTTTACAAAAAAAATACGGAAAATTCTTAGGGTAAACGCAGAATTGCGTGTTACATATATAAAATCACAGATTTGGCTGACTTACTTAATACCTAATATTGAAAAAGGGAACCCGCAGTGATGCGCGTTCCCTTTATTTTTTTGCTATGCCTTAGGATTCTTTTTCCTGATGATGCTCTCTATCTGGGCCAGAATGTTCCTCATAGAGTTTTCGATAGTGGCAAAATCTATCAGGTTTCTCGACTTGTATACAAAGCCGATATTGAAATTGAGTCCCGTATCGGCGGCGGCCTGCATTATGGAGTGCTTGTTGATGCGGTAAGCCTCGCGGATTACCCTCTTCATCCTGTTGCGGTCCACAGCATGCTTGAAATAGTGCTTGCCTACGGATACAAGAATCTGCGGGGCCGGTATGTCGTCCGGTCCTGCTATGCGGTAATATACCGTGCACGGAAACACCCAGAGGCTCTTGCCCTTGGTGAACAGTTTCTCGGTACGTACCACACTCTTGAGCTTCTCCTCGCGTGGGAGTCCGTTACGTTTCTGCAATTCTTGGTTATTGATAGATTATTTCTTCTTGTTGTTGGCCACGATGTATTTCTCGAGGGCCATTGTCATGCTCTTGCACTCCTCGGTAGGGGCCTCGATGTCGAGACGGTATCCGAGTTTCTTAACCTCGTCCTGGGTGGACGGGCCGAAAGCCGCAATCCTGGTATCGCCCTGCTCCCACTCCGGGAAATTCTCGTGGAGGCTTCTGATACCTGCCGGGGTAAAGAATACAAGCACGTGCGAGTTCTGGAATGTATCCTTGATGTCGGAGAGATCGTCGCTTACAGTCTTGTAGAGCACTATCTCCTTGTGCTTCACCTTCAGCTTGTCGAAAAACTTGGGAATCTCGTCGCTCGATACGTCGCCGTGCACCACGAGAGTAGGCGCATCAAGATGCTTCTTGATAGTGTCGGTAAGCTCGGTAACATTCTTGGTTCCGTAGAATATCTTACGCTTGCGGAATATGATGTATCTCTGCAGATAGAGCGCTATCGACTCTGTGGAGCAGTAATACAGCATATCCTCGGGAACTTGGAACTTGGTTTCCTTGGCAAACTGGAAGTAAGTATCTATGCCGATCTTGCTGGTGAATACTACGGCCTTGAAGTCTGAAAGCACAATATGCTGGGCTCTGAACTCCTTGGAGGTAACACCCTCTACCTTGATGAACTTGCGGAACTCAAGGTTCAGTTTCAACTTTTCTGCCAATGCAACGTATGGGTTGCCTTTGGGCTCTGCTGGCTTTGGCTGCGACACCAATAGACTTGAAATCTTCAAAATTCTGCTTGTTTAAGTAAATAATTATCTCTCTACCCCACCCTCCGTGGATGCTACCTAACTCATTATCAAAGGGATAGGATTTTGATAGCGAGTAATACCGGCAAAATTTCCACGCCGCAAAGGTACAAAAACAAATAAAAATATGAAAAATGTTTATCAAATATAATTTTAATTAGCCTAAAAATTTTTAAAAACTCGGCTACAGCACATCCTACGAGGGTTGCCACGAACACAAAATCGTGGATTCCCTGCTTGTTTATGTAAAAACTCATGATATTAGCTACCAGGAGAAACACTCCCGTGGCCTGCATCAGATACGATACATTGTGGTAATAGCTCGTAAAAACATCCTTGCAGCCGAAGAGCTGTGCCATGAAAAACGATATCACCGACTTTACGGCGTATACGGCCAGCACCAGCACTATGAGCGCCACAAAAGACAGCGCAAAATCCATGGGCAGCTGATAGCCGTATCTATACACGGCCACTATCACCAGCAGGGATACGCTCAGCAGATAGTTTATGAACAGGAGGGCTCCGCTGCGGTCGGCATTCATGTTGCGCTCGCGCTGACGGTTGAGGAATGCGTTGTGGAACACCGTAACGCTGAATATCCTGGATATGTAGCCCTCGTGATTGAACATGGCGAGCAATACCAGCACTATGCCAAGCGCTATCGGCACTATCACACCCCACGGATACTGCTCCTGTATGGGGTCGGTGTTCAGGTCGATATGGAAATGCGGAGGCAGCGGCTTGCGGAGGTCTATGTTCCTGGCCCTGATGCCGAACTGTTTTACGGTGTAGTCGTCGAGATTGCGTGTGTCGAACGGCAGAAACATCGACATGGAATCGCGCCGGGACAGCCGGTGGAGATCGCCGGAGAGATACATGGGCGATGTAACATCGGGCCTCATCTTTACGTAAAACTCCAGCTTGTCGCTCTTAACCAACGGAGGCACAGGATTCTGCGCATTCAGATAATTGGCCGGCAATGTGAAGAGACGCCGCTGCGGAGCCCTCGGCACTCCGGACGGGCGGATATCAGAGTTTTCGCCATCAGCTGAAATGGATGATGATATATTGCCATCAGCTGAAACAAAAAATCCATACCGCTCCCAGAATGGGACGGCGCAATCATGGCCGGATGTGTAATAGACAAACGATGTGGAATCGCACGGCACGGGCTGCCAGCTAATAGCAAGACCAAGCCTGCTAATGGCCAGTATAAGCAAAATCATTACCGCTAATTTCCTCATCGTTTGACTATTTTGGTAAAAAAATCAGAGTACAAATATATTAATCTATTTTGTATAGTGCAAAATTATTTTATTCCGGCTCGTAATAATTGGCCTGAGGCGTCTCCTGAGACTGCTCCGGCTCCGGGTAACGCTCCTGGTAATTGAGCAGGCAGACTACAGCCTCCACATCGTCGATACTGCATACTGCGGTGTTGCCGTTGTCGTATTTTGCAAACTTGGTCTTGAATTCGTACCGGCCCGTAAGCATGTTTTTCTCGTAGAGTCCGGCGCGGAGCACTTCCCGGTGGCCGGTAACCACGCGGCGCATCTTGTGCTTGCCTATATTGTATCCTATCTCCTCAGTTACGGTCTTGTAATAGAGTGGACGCTTGGGCTGATACTGCGGAAACTCGCGGTATTCCTTCTCCACGGTGCCGTTTACATCGCGTTTCATGAATCCGAATGCCGACTTGCGGATATCATCGCTGGTACCGTATGCCACACGGCCGGTCTGTCCGTTGATTACGAGCCACTTGCCATCAGCTCCATCTATCCTCATTACATACATGGGCAGATACACAGTATTGAAAATGAGGCTGGTCTCGGTCTCGTATTCATGCGAGAGGCTGAATTTTCTGTTCTCTTTGCCGAAAGTCTCGGCCACAAACGGGGAGTATACGCTGCCGGTCTCCTCCACGGTGCGGCTCATCACGTCATCCATGGTGATATCGGGCAGGAGCATCCGCTGTCCGGCTGTATATGCGAAATCGAACGGCACTACGTCTGAAGTGTCGAACGGTTCGGCGCTTGGTGAGCTTTATCTTCTGGTCGGCATCAAACTCGGCGTTGCGCTTATTGGCCGACTTGGTGACCTCCGATGCCAGAGTATCGCTGCCGCACGATGCGCAATGGTAGTTTTGATATATTATATTGTATTCCAGCGGATATCCGCACTTGGAACAGTGTAATGAGAAAAAGTCGTTCATATTTTTTTTACAGTTTGTTATTTATTACGTTATCAGCTGATATACAAATAAATGTTATCAGCTGATATACAAATAAATGATATCAGCTGAAAGCACCCATGATCCAACATACCAGCAACGCTACCACGGTCAGGAACACCACTACCACAATGGAATATGTGATAATCTCGCGCTTGCGTTTCTTCTCGGAATAATAGGTCTCGCTGTCGCCATTAGCTCCGCCATACCTGTACTTGGGCACCACCTCCTCGAATTCGGGCTCCTTGATCCAGCCATGTATGGATAGAAGTATTATAAGCGCAAACAGCGATACGGCGATAATGATGCCGTGGAGCTCCGACATCAAGACCTCGGTGGGATGCGCAAGTCCGCTGCCGAAAAAATCCTTGAAGAATACGATGGTGTAATACAATGCGCCTATCACGAAGCAAGGCTTGGCAAACTTGGAGGCGCGTTTCATGATGTTGGCGCTGTACAGTCCGGCCTTCTCCCTGGGCTTGCCATCCAGCCCCGTCACCATCTTGTAGAAGAGCGGATGCTGCGGCCTGTACTGTGGAAACTCGTGCAAAACCCTGGCAAGGGCGCCATCATTCCTGCGCTTGAGGAATCCGTGGGTAGACTTTTGGAAATTCTTGTTGCGTCCGCAGGCCACGCGTCCGGTCTGCCCGTTTACCACGCACCAGGTATACTTGTCGATATTGAATATATACATGGGCAGATACACGGTATTGGTAATAAGCATCTGGCCCTCCTCCCTGGTATCGCCTGATGAGCTCATAACCATGGGCCGGTCGCCCACATGAAACATCTTGCTGATATATGGCTGATACTGCTGTGATACCTCCTCCGCTATCCTGCGGTTGAGCTCCTCGGTCTCGATATCGGGCATCAGGGCCTTGTGGCCTGCCATGTAGCTGAAATCGAAAGGCACAAGATCGGATGTGTTGAAAGGCTCGGCGGCATCGAGCACGAGATTGGGCGCATTGCCCGACTGGCTTATGAATATTCCGTCGAGGTATCCGCCGCAGGTGTACTTGCGGTCGTAGGCCAGAAAATCGAGGCGCAATGGTCCGCTCACCATCTTGAACGGCATGTAATATCCTTCGAGATTGTCGCGGACTTTTTTTATTTTGACAGCTTTCTGGGGAACATTCCAGTTGCGCTCGGCCCAGGCGGCGAATATATTTACGGCCTCGTCGCGAGTGATATAGAACGGTATCACAGCCTGAGGAAACTGCGCATCCGAAAAATGCGACTTGGTGACCGATGTGCCGCAAAAGCTGCAGGTTTTCATAAGCTCGTTGCCGGCCAGCATCACGCTGGCGCCGCAGCTGCGGCACTTGTATAGCGAGTGGGCGCTGCCCGACCTAGTAAGCCTTATCTTCTGCTCGGCGTCGAAAGCCTCGTTGAGCTTCCTTGCTTTTTCGGTGACCTCGGCGGCCGGCATATCGCATCCGCACGAGGCGCAGTGATAGTTCTGTGTGAGGATGTCGAACCTGAGCGGACTTCCGCACTGCGAGCATTTTATCGAAAATATGTTTTGCTGCATATTGTTATATTTTTTTCAGTCGTTGCAACGCAATTTGTAGTTATGGAGAAAAATTCTGCCCTTTTCGTCGGAACTGTCGATGGGACTCAGAGTTTTTCCCCGTTTCCTTACGAGCGGATTGCCGGGGTCGAGTTTTAGTCCCGGTGCTATCACCACACGCCAACGGGAGTTTCGGTAATCGTCGGTGGCAATATTGCGGCATGCATATACATCGCCATCAGCTGGCACCTCGCCCAATGTCTGATATGTGAGCTCGCGGATACTGCCGTCGATATCGCGGAATTTGAGAGTAATCACCTTAAGCTCTGTTCCTGAAACCGAAATCTCATCCACCATGAATGCCACGCCGTAATTGAAGTCGGTGGATTCGGTACGGACTGATGCGACGTTTCCAGTTCCGGTGCGCCTGGGCTCGGGCTCGCAATCGTAGCCGTTGCGGTAATAGGATATCCACAATCCCACAATCAGAATCAGGATGGCGAGCAATACTATTATTATCAGCTCATTTACGGTGCGCACACGTTTCTCGCTGGATTTCTGCAGCCAGTATACCTCGTCGTCGTTGCCCGATCCGCCGTTCTTGTATTTGGGATACACTTCCCTGAATGTAACTCCGTATTCATGATTGCAGAAAAGGTATACAATTACAAACGCGAGTGTAATTGTAAATGTGAAGAAGAGCATGGGCAATCCGCTGAGATCCACCGCCACACCCACCAATGCACTCAACAACCAAACCATAGGGCACAACCCAAAGAGCAAAAGCTGCAGCTTGACGTCCTGCCTCTCCTCGTATACACCCGGCACCTCCCTGGTTTCTCCACTGCGGTCGGTCTGGGTCTCATAGAAGAGCGGTTTCTTGGGTTTGTATTTCGGGAACTCGTGAAGCTCGCGGATAAGAGTGCCGTCGTGGGCGCGGGCGAGAAATCCGTGTGTAGATTTATGCACATCGAATGGCTTGCCGTATGCCACCCGGCCTGTCTGACCATTAACTACCAGCAGCCTATCTCCCACCCTGAGCACATACATTGGCAAATATACAGTATTGGAGAGGATGTTTTCCATAAAGCTTCCGCCCATAGAGCTGAAAACCACGCTCCTATCGAACAGGGCCTCGCTTACATCGGCGCGGTAAACCTCCGAAACCTCGCTCAGGATCCTAAGTTTCATATCGCTGCCGCTGATGTTGGGAATCAGCGCCTTGTGACCTGCCACGAAAGAAAAATCGAACTCCACGAGATCTGTAATGTCGAAAGGCTCGGCGGCATCGAGCACCTCGTTGCTCAGATTATGATTCTGGCTCACAAAAATACCTTCCAGATAGCCTCCGCATTTGTATTGTCCCCTCGACGAGGATACATCGAGCCTCAGCGGGCCTCTCAGCATCTCGAATGGGAGATAATATCCCACAAGGCCGTCCACACCGCGCTTTACCGCATCGATATCCGGAAGTGCGGGATTATCAGCTGACCACTTCCTGACTATATCCACGGCCTCGTGCCGGGTGATGAAGAAGGGAATAATTCCCTGCGGAAATTCGGCGGCATGGAAATCTGACTTGGTAATGCTTGTGCCGCAAAAGTCGCATTGCGAAACCAGCTCATTATCAGCCATCATCACATTGGCGCCGCAACTTCTGCATGAATACACCTGCTGGGTGTTTCGGCTGCGGGTAAGCCTCACAACGTGTTCCTCGTTGAACTTTTCATTAAGCTCCCTGGCAGACTTGGTAACCTCGGCGGCCGGCATATTGCATCCGCACGCAGAACAGTGATAGTTCTGAGTGAGGATATTGAATTCCACCGGGCTTCCGCACTGCGAGCAGCGGATGGCAAAAACATCGTTCATAATAGTTCACTTCAATTATTTCAACACTTCAATCACTTCAACACTTCAATCACTTAATCCAGACTCATGCTCACCGTAAAGCCGAACTTGATGTGGGATGTGCGGTAGGCGGTGGATATCAGCGGATTTGTGATGGCGTGGTTGTAATAGAATCTCACCTTGAATCGCTCCGATACCTGATAATCAGCTGTAGTCTTCAGGGAGAAGCTTCTCTGTCCGGCCGAGATCTCGTTGTAGAGTTCCTCTATCTCGCGGAGTATGGTCTTGTCGTTGTTGATAACGAAATCGCAGCGGAGGTCGAGGTCGCTCTTGGTGCGCTTGCTTCCGCTGGCGGTCTTGATGGCAAAGGGCAGCTGTGCAAACTTGTAGCCAAGGCCTATCACCCACTCCCTCTTGTATGCCTCGGATATCTGCGAATTGGCAAACGACAATGTGATGAGCCTCTGCCGGCGGTATTCCAGCTTGGTGCTCAGCATGTTGATCCACGATACATCCAGGCCGAAGAGAGGATTGAACCGCTCCTCGAGGGTTACCGAGCCTATCTCGTATTTCGGGATAAAGAGGTTGCTGGCGTCGTATCGCTCGAAACTGCTGCCGAACTCCCGCTCGTCGTCAAACGAGTAGTTGGCGTTGGTCTTGTAGTTGCTCACCGAATATGTGCTCTGATACTGATGTGTGAGCAATGCCGAGCGCACTGAGCTTTTGAGCATCGGAATGTTGGAAAGGCCCTTGTATTTGAGGCTCCAGTTTGGCAACGGCATCTTCGGGAATGGCGATGTTGAGACTTTTTCAGCTGATGTTCCTGCGTATGCGGCCAGGAATGCCGGCAGCAATACGTCCTGATGCGTGGCCGAATATCCGTCGGGGTAACCGCCGTTCAGTGGATTGCCGTCGGCATCCAGACGCGGGGCTCCGGTGTATCCGCCCTGCCCAATTCTGCGGTCGGCCTGGCGATGTGCCACCACCTCGCGGGCTTTCAGAAATTCGTTGTAGGTATCCAGCGAATAGTCGTCGCCCACCTTGTGGAATGCTGTGCGCAGCATATTGTAGCTCATGCGGAAGTTTCCGCTCTGGATCTTGTTGGTGGACTGGTATCCGTCGCCCATCCAGTAATAGAAGTCCTCGGTGTTCATGAGCATTGTGCGGTCCAGGCTTACATCCACTCTGAATGTGTTGATAGGCTCCACAGAGATGCGGACTCCAAAGTTATTGCCCCGTGTGTATTTTACCGGGTCGGCAATGGTGGTGTCCTTAACGAGCCATCCCCTGTCGGATGCCATCTCGTGGAAGTTTTCGCCATTAGCTGCAAAAATATAACCAAAACCTGGGGCCCAGTATCCTCCGTTCTGCTCCATGCCCAAAAATCTGCTGTTGGGGTCGAAGCCCGGGAGCGTGTTGGCACGCTGGTTTTTGTATGACACGGATGCGCTGCGGATGCTGAGCAGGGCCATGGTGAGGTAGTCGGAGGCCACGAGCAACGGACTGTCGCTCACTTCCTTCTTGCCGGTAATGATGACTGTGCATCCCACGATATCTTCGGCGGTTGTGAATTTTATCCTGTTCTTATCCACGATGTCCACGTCGCCCTTCACCTCGTTGCCGTCGATATCGGTAACGGAGACCGTAACATCGGATGTGCCGAGATTGTGGCTGATGCTGCGCGGTGTGCCGCCGTTGAAACGGATTCCGGATTTGGTATAGCGGACCTCTTTCTTGTCGTGGTTGGCCTTCTTGCGGCCGTCCTTGCCGAAACGGCCCATCACATTCTTGAAGTAGGGAATGTTCTTGTAGAGCCGCTCGAAGTTGAGCGATCCGTTAAGTGTGAGGATGCCGGAATTGTTGATGATGTTGCCGTGGTCTATGGTCATTACATCTGATGACATTCCCGATGCCACCTGCAGAGGGTCGATACCGCGGTTCCACTCATAGTCGGCATTGTAGATGGCGTTAAGCGATGTCCAGCCGAGGCCCGGAATCTTGTTGACAGGTGTCTGCCAGTTGAGCTTGATGTTCTGGGTGTAGCGTGTATTGTATCCGAGGTCGAAGTAGCGCATGAAGATGGTGTCGCGGTCGCGGGCCTTCTCGGTTGCGTAGTTGTCGATCTTGCCGTCGGGGTTTACACGGCTCTCGTTATTAGCTGAAAAATCGAGCTTGAGATTCTGCGAGAGCTTGTAGCGGAGCTCGTAGCGGCGGGTCCAGTTGAAGTCCTTCCGGTATGTGGGATCGAGGTAAGTATCGTTGGCGTTCACGTTTCGGTATTGTATCTGCGAATAGTTGCGGTCTATGTTTCCATTGAAGGCTATCATAGTGGGCAGCAGATAGAAATTGAAATCGCGGATAATGGCGAGATACTTGTTTTTGAGGAAGCCGATCCTGCTGAACGGCTTGTAGTTTTTGGGATTGTAGGTGTAGTTGTATTCCAGAGTAGACTGCAATATCTTCTCGAGCTGGCTCTGCACTGTGATGTCGTGCATGTAATATTCGCTGTAGGCCATTCCCGCCGTAAAGTTGGATATGTGGTAGAACGGCTTCTGCTTGGCCTTTGGCTCCTCGAGCTTTATCTCCGAAGGGTCCTTGTCGGGATTCTGGCGGATGGCTTTCTGGAGGCGCGCGTTCTGCTTGGCCTCGTCGCTGCGGCCCTCCATGTGTACATTGGTGAGGTTTAGGCTCTTGCGGCGCTCGTATGTTATTGAGCGGTCGCGCACTTCGTCTTTCTCCTCTTTGCTCAGTAATGGATCCTTGAGAGTGGTGTTAAGCTCGATATCCGGATCCAGCGGATTGTATTTGGGAAGCTCGTAGCTCTCTGAGTATCCGTAATAGAATGGCATTCGCACGTTGTAGTCGCTGTTGAAGAATTTGCCCAGCTGAACCAGGGTATTCACATCGTACTGATATACAGTTTCCTGATGGCGCTCCTGCACACGCTTCTCTATGCTGCCGAATCCCGGAGTGTGCATGTATCCGGTCATGGTGACAGTGGCGAGGTCGGCCAGCTGAAGCTCTGCCTTTCCGCGGGCCGCCCATCCGCCCTGCTCGTCAAAATCGGTGAGTCTCAGCTCGTTAACCCAGATTTCAGCTGACTTGGGCATTCCATCGTCTTCCATCACATTGGACGACTGGGCCGGATTTCTTACACCAATCATTATGGTGCGTATATTGCTCACATTGGGATTTCCCATTATCGTGATACGGCTGCCGTCGCCGTTCTCCATTGTAAACGGCATGGTGACAGCCACATTGTGACCAAGCTCTCGGGCGGCATTGTTGCGCTGCTGTTTTACGAGCTGAAGCTGCTCGAATATTATCTCCACATTGTTTTGCAGAGGCCATACAGCCAGGCGTCCGTTGTCGTCGTCGGCATAGTAGCCCTCGGGAGTCACGGATATAGGCATCTCGTATTCGTAGTAGTTTTCCTTGTAGTCGCTGCCCAGGCGCACAAAGATGTGGAGGTCGTCGTCGTTCAGGATTTCGCCTGCCTTCTCCTCGGCGTGCACATACATCTTGAGCTTGCGGTACTGCCGGAGGTCGAGCATGGCGGTCTTGTATGCGGCCACGGCCTGTCCGTCGGGAAGGTTGGTTACATGGAGCGCCATTGCCTTCTCGTCCTGCTCCACTATCTGATTGGTCATGTAGTCGCGCTCGCGCTCTATGCCCGGAGGCAGCAGATAGTTAACAGGCTGTTTGCTTCCGTTCTCCTCCAGGCCCACGTTGGTGATGTCGAGGATTCCCTGGTCGAACTGGGTATCGGTTACAAACTCTCCGGCCTCGGTCATGGTGGCGTTGTATTTTCGCCAGTCGCCTCGCACAAGGTTCATCTCGGCAAAACGGAGTATTATGTTTTTCTGCGCATTGGTAAGGTACATACGCAAGAACCTTATCGACTTGAAGTCGGAGATTGCACCCACTGTGCTATCAGGCTCGTATACAGGTACTTTGAACTGATACCATTTAACCACTTCCTGCTCGCCGTTTACGGTTTTCACATTGCTCTCCACGATATCGGTGATGTAGTTGGAACCTATTCTCATATCAGCTGGGCTCAGGTGAACCTTGTACTGATAGTACGATTCGGTCTCGGAGAGAGTGTTGTCGAGGTTGATATCCTCCACGTCGGGATAGCGGTCCTTTATGGTGGAGTAGCTGGAGCTGCCGCCGAGGTCGGAAGAGTTGCCCTCCGATCCGTTGTAATGCTTGTACCTCTCCTCTATCGAGAGACGCTGCTCGTCGTAGTCGGATCCGCGGAAATAGTGGTAGTTGTCAGCTGAAGGGTCATTGTATGCCTGCTGATAAGCCTCCGAATCTGTGCCGTACATCCTGGCGATGCGGTCCAGATATTTCTGGTGGAAGATACGCTCCTCATCGTCGTCCAGACCGTCGAAACCCTTGTCCTGAGCCTCCTTGGCGCCGTTGGTGTTGTCGAAGGCGTTTACGAGGAATGTCTTGGTGGATACCACACCCCAGGCCGTGGTGTCTATGTAGCTCTCGTCCATGGGATACGGAATACCGTTCTCGAATGATTTTCTGGAATCCTTGAGCACATCCTCGCTCACGTGTCCGAGGTTGAAGTAGAGGTCGGCGCCCATGCCTTCCTGCTCGTAGATGAAGGGGTCGAGCATCCAGAATTCGAGATACTCGATGTTTGAGGTCTCGAAATCGGTGGTTGTAAGCTCCCTCATTATACCGCCCCATCTGCTGGAAGGATTATTGAGCGTGCCATCGGCATTGATACCAGCTGATATGCCTGTCTCGCCCTCCACATCAAAGTTGTAAGGGCCTCGCTCCTGAGGATAGTATGCAAGATTAAGCACCGTAAGCTGAGTGCTTATACCGCTGATGGACTGCGCGTTTGGGAAAATCTCGCGCTCATATACGGCGCGTACGTAGTGGTTGCTCTGGTCGTCCTTGGTGATATGGCCCGGAGTAATTCCCGAACTTGAAATAGATGTGCCCTGGAGATCGCTCAAAACATTGTACCACGCCAGGAGCGAACGGTTGTATCCGTAGCGGAGGTCGTTGTTTAGCGATGCCTCGGCAAATCTCTTGGTGCCGCCCGGTGTGGATGCGAGCACCCATTTGGAGAGCGACTTTACGTCGATCTTGGTCTGCGCGCTCTCAAAATCATCTATGTAGCAAGTGCCGGCCTTATCCACGCTACGGCTGTGGCCCGGCAGAAGCTGTGCAAACTCGCCCTCGAGACTCAGCTTGCTGTCGGCCTTGGTGGATATCAGCGGAAGCTTGTCGATTAGGGTGGTGAGAAAGGGCAGCGGAGTAGAGTATCTGGTATCGAGTCCCCAGATGGTGTTTTTGATAGGCTCGCTGCCCACCGATACCTTGTTGGTCATGGTTTTCTCTGAAAGCCTCATCACGGTACCGCCGATGTTGAAATTGTCGCTGAACTGGTAATTGAGGTGGGTTCCCATGAGCGACTTGGTGGTGCTGTTGAATGTAGTATTGCTCTCTACTGATACCAGTATCTTGTTGCCTCCCTGAAGGATAGACTCGTTGACAATCTTGACCGAGCCCAGCAGATAATCCACCACGTAGTCGGAGCCTTCGGTGAGGGTCATGCCTCCGCAGGTAACCTTTACGGAGCCTTCCTCTATGTTCATGGCGTTCAGAGAGATCTCGCTACCCGAACTGCTCTTGTACGATCCTGTGATGTAGAATTTGTCTTTTTCGGCATTCTGCTTGGCCACGGTCTTGGTGCTGTCATACAGCTGAGGGAATGTGTATTTGGCGGCGGCCGATGGGTCGTTGATTCTCTCGGCCAGATAGTCGCCGAATGGTTCCAGCTGAGGGAGATAGATTTTGGCCTTCTCGCTGTTTATCGTTACGCCTTCTATGAAATCGAATACACCATCAGGCATGCGCTCGAGCTTGGTATTTGCATTATCGAGGTTGAGCACCTTGATGAGCATCTTGCCGTCTATGTCGCCGGCCTCCAGATAGTTGAGGTCGGTGCCGGTCTTGTCGTTGCGGTATTTTATCTGAAGGCGGAAGTCCTCGCTCTGCACCTGGTAGGCATTGAGCGAATACACGTTTTTCATCATGAGCTTCCAGTTGGGGAGCTTGGGCGAGAATGCCGTGCCGCGCAGAAGCTTCAGGATGAGTGTCTCCGATGTATTGATTTCGGTGGAAAACTCTCCTACTTTGTAGGTCTTGCCCTTGTATGTATATTCGTATGCCACGGCCAGCACCTCGTCGTCCTGCAGTGAAGTATTTAGCGATATGAAACCGAGCTGAGGATTCAGCGTGTATTCCGACTGCGAGAGCATTCTTGCGTTTCCAATCTTCTCGTAGTCGGTGCCGGTCTCAAAACGTCCGTTCAGTGTGCTTGTTACAGAGTTGATGTCGCGGATGGCCTTGTAGCTGTTGGTAATGAGGGCGTAGAGAGAATTTGCGCCATTAGCTGGAAAATCCCCTACCGACTTCTTGACGGCCGACTGATTGTATATCATATCAGGCTCGCCCAGGTCGAGAAATGCCACCGAGTTTCTGGAATTGTCGGTGGAGAGTTTTGTGTTGGTAACCCAGACTTCTATCTTGGTGATATTGATGCCCGATGTAATGGTGGGCAGATTCTGGAGCGCGGTCTCGTAATTGTTGCGGAAGTAGTGGTTTAGGAAGAAGTGGCGGTTGGCCTCATAATCAGATGCTTGTATCGAGAATTCCTGCTGAACCGCTCCGGCGTTTACCTCTATGGTTTTGGTTTCGCCCTTCTGCTGCGAGAGTACAGCTGATGCGGTAAGCCGCCCGAACTTGAGGTCGGTTTTTACTCCGAAGAGCGTGGTGCTTCCCTGTATGAGTGTGCCGTTGAGCGGCATGGATACGTTTCCGAACTCTATGCGCTGGATAATCTCGTCGCTGTGGCCTATGTACTCCACCTTCTGGTCGTTCTCGAATTCGAATGTGGACTCGGTGTTGTAGTTGAGGCCCACTTTCATCTTGTCGCCTATGGTGCCCGTTACGCCCACCTGGAGTTTCATGTCGAAATCGAACGATACGTCGTTGCGCTGTTTCTTGGGCAGGGTAAAGTTGTCTACCTTGCTGATATCCACACCCATAGACACCTCCACGTTTCCCTGCGGCTTGATGTCGATTACGTTGCTGCCAAACACGCGGTCGAAACCCTGGAGATTAACATTGATACGCGGATTCAGGTATCTGCTGAGCCCCGACTGATTGTTCTTGTCGCTGAGAGTGTAGAGGTCCATCATCTGACGGCGCCAGTATTCCCTGAGCTCGGTGCGGCTCTGCACCGAGTCGTGCTCACGGGCTGATATCAGCTGAGGTCTCGAAATCTCCAGATCGCCCACCTTGCGCACAGTGGTGTACTGGCCTGATGCGTTGTCGTATCTGGTCTCGGTGGTTATATTGTCAGGGTCTTTGAGCTGAACAGGGAAATGCCTGCGCTCCCTGTTGGTGGGGATACCTGAATCGGACTCAACTCTTGGTTTCGCCATCAGCTCCCTATACGGCACAGCATTATCGGAGTCGGAGCTGCGGGCTCCCGACGAGAAAAACGAAGACGCAATAATAGCGAATGTTCCTGCGAAACCTATAGTTCGGGTAAATTTTTTCATGTGGCTACTTAACGTTTCTTAAAGCAAATTTTATGAGGTCCTCGGTGCTCATTCTCGGGTTGGAAGCCAAAGCCTGGTCTATTGCCTTGTCGGCCTGGGCCTTCTGGTATCCGAGCATTACGAGAGCAGCCAGAGCCTCCTCGCGGTGGGTGCCGGTGGCCTGAATGCTGGCAGTACCGGCGGCTCCGTCCGCTACATCGGCCTTGGCTATCTTGTCCTTGAGCTCTATTACCACACGCTGGGCGGTCTTTGGGCCAATGCCCTTAACCTTGCCTATGAGCTTGGCGTTTTCCTGGAGGATGGCGGCCTGCAGCTCTGCCGGACTCATAGACGAGAGTATCACCCTCGCCGTATTTGGGCCTATGCCCGATACATCTATCAGCATGCGGAATATCTCGCGCTCGCTCTTATCGGCAAAACCGTAGAGCTGCTGTGTGTCTTCCCTCACAACGTGGTGGACATATAATTTTGCTTTTTCCTGATTCTCGAGCTGAGAATAGGTGTTCAATGATATGTTGATGAGCCAGCCAATGCCGCCGCCATTTTCCACAACGGCGTACGACGGATTGAGCTCGGCCAAAATTCCTGATATGTATTCGTACATGGTATTATTGATTACTTACAATTCTCCATTCTCTATCCTTATGATGATATCCTCTATCATGCGGTCCTCCAGGGTGGCATCGTATTCGGATTTCAGGTTGCTGCCAAAGAGACGGGCAATTCCCTGAAACAGAAACGCGTTGAAACCGCCCTTCAGGTCCTTGAGCACCTCGTAGGTAGTGCTGCCGGTCTCGCGGTCCACCAGCTTTATGAGTATACGTCCCTGAGTGATGCTCAGGTGCACGAGCTCGTCCTCAAACTGGGCGCGGAGCTTTTTCTCCTGGGCTTTCACAAACTCCTTCTGCTGTTTCTCGGTAGGAATCTTGGATATCGAATCGGTAAGCTCGCGGTATACTTTCTTGATGAGCCTGGCGTATGGCCAAACTTTCTTTACATTGTAAGTAAGCCTGTCGTAAGCCTGCTTCTGACGCTTGGTGCGCAGGTTCAGCTTCGGCTTTATCACAACAGGATAATGCTGCACCAAGATTATGGTATCCTGATTCTCTATCCTTGCGGCGTATGTCCTGGCCCTTGCTACACGCTCCGGATCCTTGAGCTCATCGCCCTGGAGTATTATCTGCGCACGGCCAGCCGCCGACATCAAAAACATAATCGCCAACAATAGCAATTTTTTCATACTTATTCTCGATTAATTACAATAATCCTAATTTATAAAATTTGATACAAAAGTAAGGTAATATCGGCACTTAACAATGTTAAATATTTGTATTTTTGAAAAAAAATCTGAAATTTGCAGGCCTAATAACAAAAAAACACAAAGAAATGATAGCTCCACACCTACATCACGGCGATACAATAGGCATCATAGCGCCCGCCGGCCCCATCAGCGAGGCACAGCTCCACAGCGCCGAGGGCAAGATACTCCATGCCGGATACAAGCCATTGGCAGCTGATGGCGTTTTGTTGCGCAACGGCTATCTCGCCGGCAGCGACGAGGCCCGCGCCCATCAGATAAACACCATGTTTGCAAATCCCGACGTAAAGGCAATTATCTGTGCGCGAGGCGGATACGGAACCACACGCATACTGGACCTCCTGGATTACGACCTCATAGCCCGCAACCCCAAAATCATAGGCGGATACTCCGACATCACCGCGCTCACAATGGCCATCTGGAAGAAAACCAACCTCGTGACATTCCACTCATCAATGCTGGTGCCCGAGGACACCGAATATACGCGAACCTCAATGTGGAATATTTTCAGCCACGGATCCCGCGGATACAAGATACTGTGCGAGCCTGATACCGGCGACGGCGTGGTGATGAAAGCCGGACGCGCTCAGGGCACCCTCATAGGCGGCAATCTTACATTACTGGAGCAGCTGATAGGCACAAAATACGACTACACCCTCCACAACAAGATCCTCTTTGTGGAAGAGATAAACGAACCGCCCTACAAGGTGGACCGTATGCTCACACACATCCGCAACACCAAAAACATGAGCGGACTCAAGGGAATAATCTTCGGCAAGATGCAGGGATGCGAGGCCCAGGGCGACAACAGCCTTGCCCTCCAGGAAGTTCTCAACGATTTTGTATCAGGACTCGATATCCCGGTAGTAAAAGATTTCAGCTTCGGCCACGTAAAATCGCGATGCACCCTTCCCGTTGGAGCCAAAGTGTCTCTTCGCACCGACAAGATGGAAATCCGCCTGCTGGAAGACGTGGTGATGTAAAGAGTAAAGCTTAAAGTGTAAAGTTTAAAGACTCTCCTCCCATTCGTATCTTGAATTTCTGCGGCAAGGGATAAAGCCTGCCTCGCGGATGGCCACCACCATCTCGTTTTTATCGAGCGAATAGTTGGCTCCGGCCGACGACACCACGTGCTCCTCCATCATTATGGACCCGAAGTCGTTGGCGCCCGAGTGCAGGCAAACCTGTGCCACACCCTTTCCCACCGTAAGCCACGAGGCTTGTATATTCTTGATATTGGTAAGCATAATTCTCGATATCGCAATCATGCGGACATATTCGTCGCCCGAGATTCTGGCAAACGCGCCCATTTCCTTCTCCAGGCGAGTGCCCTCGCTCCAGAAGGGCCAGGGAATAAAGGTAATGAAGCCCTCGGAATAGTCAGGCTTGCGGCTCTGAGTATCGCGGAGAGCCACAAGGTGCTCTATGCGTTCACGCACGGTCTCCACGTGGCCGAACATCATAGTGGCCGAAGTGGCGAGGTTTAGCACATGAGCCTGATGCATTACCTCAAGCCATTCGGAGGCAGAGCATTTGGCCGGCGATACTATTCTGCGCACTCTGTCTACAAGAATCTCGGCCCCCGCGCCCGGCAGACTGTCGAGTCCCGATTCGTGAAGTGCCTTCAATGTATCATAATACGAGAGATTGCTTGTCTTGCTCAGATAAGCCACCTCGGCCGGGCCCAAAGCATGAAGTATCAGGCCGGGAAATTCACGTTTCAGCTGATAAAAAAGATTTGTATAGAAATCGAGACCCATATCCTTGTTCATGCCGCCCTGAAGCAGAATCTGACGTCCTCCGGCGGCGAATAGCTCGTTAATCTTCTGCTTGTATTCGTCCATGGTAGTTACGTAAGCATCAGGCGCATTCTTGCTTCTCGAAAAATTACAGAACTTGCATCTCGTGGAGCAGATATTCGATAGGTTGATGTTGCGGTCTATTATCCAGCCCACCTTCCGGCGGTCGGCCTCGGGACGCAACTTGTTCTTGATCTCGTTGGCCACATACGACAGCGCGGCCAACGGCGCGTGGTTATACAAATATTCGCCCTCATCCACTGAGAGGGGCTCCAGATTCAATGCTCTTGAAAGTAATTCTTCGATATTCATGGCTGCTGTAATAAAATTTGGGACAAATTTACAAAAAGTTTGTAAATTTGTAACCAAATAAAAAAAACTACAAATGCTGAAAAAATTTGCACTATTAGCTGCCACAGTAACAATGCTGCTGACATCTTGCGGAAACCAGAATCCGCCGCTATCGGAGGACGAATGCGCCCAGGCGATATTCGAGATTCACCGCGCCGACGCCATAATGACCCTTAAGGGACTCAGCGACAGCAATCTGAACAACGATTCGCTATCGTACTACAACTACGTATTCGCCAAACTGGGTATCAGCCGGAGGGATTTTATGGATGCCATCCGCTGGTACATAAACCATCCCGAAAAATACAAAAGAGTATACAAAAAGGCCATAAAGATAACAAGCCAATACGAGCAGAGCGAGCGCGCAAGATACGAGATAAATACCGAGCGCGAGCCCAACGACATCTGGGACATGAAGAAGAACTGGAACCTTCCGCTGGACGGCGAAAAAAATCCTATCTCGTTCAATATCAAGGCCAACGGCCCCGGACTCTACACTCTGGGCGCCGACATCACGTATTACAAGGACGACCAAACCATAGAGCCGGCCATGACCCTGATAGTGGAATACGAGGACGGATCGATAACCCGCAACTCGGTAATCGACATCCTGAAAGACGGCAAGGAACGCCACATAGAGGTAATGCTGGAGGCCGACTCAAGCAAAAAAATCAACTGCCTGCGCGGCTGGGTGCTCGACCACTCGAGCGAGACCGAGAGCAAGCACATAGACTGCTACAACATTACCCTGAAGCGCACCAAAGAATAATAGATGGAGAAAACCGAAGCCATAGTACTGCACGTCTCTAAATTCGGCGACAACAAGCTGATAGTAAACACTTTCAGCAAGCATCACGGCAGAATGTCGTTTTCGGTGGTGATACCATCATCCAGAAACAAGGCATCTGCCCTGCCCTACTGCCAGCCGCTGTTCCAAAACGAGATAGAATACACCGGAGCCAACGGCGCGGGCATACGCAAGGCCAGCAAGATAACGCCAAGCCGCACGTATTCCACGATACCGTTCAGCATGGGGAAGACTGCCGTAGTGATGTTTTTAGCTGAAATGCTATCGAGAGTGCTCTCCTACTCGGAGGAAAACGAGACCATGTACGAATACATAGCCACCAGCCTCAAGATACTGGACCAGCCCGAATACAGCGGAAAAAACTTCCATCTGAAATTTCTGATGCAGCTGGCCAAGTACATGGGTTTCTATCCGGGCAACAGATACTCGGAACAGAGGCCGAGTTTCGATCTCGCCAAATCGATGTTTGTGGAAGACAACATTGGAGTTCCGCATCTGATAAGGCCACCTTACGGCAAGATTTTCAGCCAGATGCTTGACACCGACATTATCAGCTGCGAAAACATCGACCTAAGCGGCGGCGAGAGAAGTTTTCTGCTGGAAAAAATCATAGAGTATTACGCCTACCGCTTCGACAACCTGAGCAACATCCGGAGCCTGGACGTACTGCAAACAGTATTTCATTAAACAACAAAACATAAAAATCGACAAACCATGAAAATGAACTTGGTAATCGGACAGGGCATCGGCCCTGCCAAATTCCTCATGACAGAGGAGGAAATAGTAGACCTGTTCGGCAATCCGGACGACAGAGAAGTAGAAGACTACGGCGACGGCAAGACCCTCACCCTATTCTACGACACAATGATGACAGACTTCAGCTTTGAGCTCGATGAGGACGAAAACGGCAACGAACTCTACAAGCTGAGCTCGATACTCTGCGTAAATCCCGAATACACTCTCGACAACAAGATAAAATTCGGAGACAGCGAGGAGCAGTTCATCAAATACACGCACAACCTCAAAGCCGCCGACCCGCAGGTGGAAATCGACCAGGAAACCAAGGAAAGAATCCTGTATTTCGACGATCTGAGCCTGATGGCAATTTTTGACGACGAGGGCCTTTCCACCATCCAGATAGGCTACTGGGAAGAGGAAGACGAAGACGAGTAGACATCCTGCACTAAAGGTTAAATAAAACACTCAAAAGCCAATGAAAATCAAAAAAATATTCAAAACGGCAATAGTTGGAATATTGGCTCTTATTATCGCCATCAGGCCAGCTAAAAGCCATGCCCAGGGGTTCGACGACGAAGACGATTTTGAGCTGATAAAGAATCTCGAGATTTTCCACACGCTGATGCAGAATGTAAGGATAATGTACGTAGACGAGGTATCGAGCGGCGAGCTGATAAAGACCGCCATGGACAAGATGCTGGAAAGCATCGACCCATACACAGTATACTATCCCGAATCGCTGGTGGAGGATGTAAGATTCATGCACACAGGCGGATACGCCGGCGTAGGAATAGAGGTGATACGCATAGGCGACGACGTGACGATAAACGCCGTGCACAAAGACTCGCCGGCCGACAAAGCGGGCCTGATGATAGGCGACAAGATAATCTCCATAAACGGCAAGGACACCAGGGGAAAATCGCACGACGACCTGGACCTCATAATAAAAGGACAACCGGGCACCAATGCCAACTTCACAATAGAGCACAACGGCAAGATAACGACGGTGCCCATGAAGCGCGCCATCATCAAAATCCCGGACATCCCTTATTATGGTCTGGCAGCTGATGGGGTTGGATACATCAACCTGTCGAGTTTCACACAGGACTGCAGCAAGGAATTCCAAAACGCATTCATGGAACTGAAAAACGACAAGAAGATACAGAAACTTATCATCGACCTAAGAAACAATCCCGGCGGACTTCTCGTGGAGGCTGTCAAGATAATAAACATATTCATCAACAAGGGCGAATCAGTTGTGGATATGAGAGGTAGAGTAAGCGAATGGAACAAACTCTTCAAGACCGAGAGCGCACCGCTCGATACCGAAATCCCCATCGTAGTATTGGTGAACGGGCACTCGGCATCAGCTTCCGAGATAGTATCGGGCGCACTGCAGGATCTGGACCGCGCGGTAATCCTCGGCGAAAAAACTTACGGCAAGGGATTGGTGCAGACCACAAGAGATCTCGTATTCAATTCCAAGATGAAAATCACCACCGCCAAATACTACATCCCGTCGGGACGCTGCATACAGAAACTCGACTACTCGCACAAGGATTCCACCGGCAAGGCAAGCCAAATATCAGAATCGCAGGAACAGACATTCAAGACAAAAAATGGCAGACCTGTAAAAGATGCAGGCGGCATAATGCCTGACATACTTATCAATTCTGACACTTTGTCATACTTTGTGGAAAATTTGATGAACACACATCAGCTCTTCCACTACGCCAATGCCTACAGGCAGAAACATCCTGAAGCCCTAAGCCCGGAGGAATTCAATGTAACTGACAGCGACCTGGCAGATTTCAGACAATGGGCCGGAAACAAGATTTTCGACTACAAGACACCTGCCGACGAGGCGCTTGACGAATTGGAAAAACAAATTAAGGACGAGTACAACGTTCCCGAAATAAAAAACAACATCAAAAGCCTCCGAGGACAGATATCAGCTCAGAAACAGAAAGAATTAGAGAACAACAGAGAAGAGCTCCGCATGGCCCTCGGCAGCGAGATTATCCGCCGGTACTATTACGACGAAGGAGTGCTGAGATACACATTGAAGCACGACCCCTTCATAGACCGGGCGCTGGAGATACTCAACAACCCAGTTCTCTATAAAAAAACTTTATCGGTGAAATAGAGAAACAAGCCCATGACGGGCACAAAACAAGGCGACCGCCACGATTTAACCCAAAATGTGAAATATTCTTAGAATCAAAAGATTATTCACGATAGCAAATATAAATTACAAAGAAAAAAGTTGTAAAAATATTCGCTTAAAGTTTTGCTTTATATAATATTTTTTTCATAACTTTGGGCAGTGAAAGTTTTTGGTATAATTTAACTATCACATTAAGTTATGAGAGCAAAACTATTGATGATGTTCGTAGCGATTGTTCTTATTGCCAGTGCTTGTCAAATAAAGAGAGAAATGCTAACATTAGACATCCCTTCCATCACGATCAAGGAAGTCAACGTTATCAATTCTGACAAGGGCAAAGTAATCTGCTACACAATTAATCTTTATTCGCCTTCATCGCTTAGTGAGTTTGTTGCCATACCAAATATCGCAACGGAAGAAGAGGATGAAATCACCACATTCAAGTTCGACAACCACACACGCCGGGCTACAGTCTACTATTTCCTGCCCGTATCGGAAATGGTGAACCCAGATGAGGTAAGCATCCGATTCCTGCTTAACAACTCGACCACAGAGGTAAGCAACATGGCATTATTTTGCTCACTCTAACGCGATTTTGGTAAAAAAATAACTTAAAAATTGCAAGTTTGGCATAATTTTTATTACATTTAAGGGTAGTAAAATTTAAGATTACGAACAGCAATAAAGCATAAACTCAATAAGCCATGATAGATCACTTGATTTTAGAACAGTCGGTAGACACCCCGGGTGTAGATATGGACCCAAACACAGGTGTTTGCGAATTTACAGGTAAGTCGTTCCCTGCGGACGTCACTGCATTCTATCAGCCAGTAATCGACTGGATTGATGAATACAGCAAGAATCCTTGTGCAAAAACAGTCGTAAATCTCAAGTTGGACTATTTCAACACAGCATCGTCGAAGATTCTTCTCGAAATGTTCAACATGTGGGAAACTTTGTACAAAAACGGCAATGACGTTACTATCAACTGGCATTACCCAGATGACGATGAGGATATGGAGCAGACCGGTCAGGAATACTCCGAGCTGCTGATGCTGCCTTTCAACAAGATTGGCTACACAGTACAGTTCTTCTAATATCCCCAAAACATAAGATATTTTTTTTGTTTTTCCTTGTACGTTTGATTTTTGAGTAGTAAGACCGGCCTAAGTGCCGGTCTTTTTTTTTATTTTTTTGTACAAGTTTCATTGGGTTTTACGCCAAATATAAATATATTTGCAGTTTAGCTAATAACACTTTAAATATGAGAAAACATATAAACATAAAGAAATTATTACTAAAGGGCGGAATATTGATGCTGTCTGCGTCATTATTTATACCAGCCTGCAAACCTCCCGACGACGAGTTTGACATTCAGCTGGCCAATAGCAAGCCTGTAAAGTTCATTACCGACGATATACACAGCCGATATACCAACCTGGACTCGCTATCTTTCGCCTACAACGAGGCCATGCAGCAGGCAAGGCAATACAACGACGAGACGGCATTAGCTAAAATATACCACAAGTATTTTGACAGCTACCTGCAGCGCGGAATGCTCCAGGACGCCTACAACTACGCCGACAGCCTCGACAAACTGGGCCTGCGCACCGAAAACATTTACATACAGGCGCGGGGATATCTCGATCTCTGTATAATACTGGCCAGGATGAACAACTACTCCATAGCCAGCAAAAACTATTTTGAGGCACTGGGAATATACGCGCGCCTGGGCGACACCGCCAATATGGCCCGGGCTTTCCTGTCAATGGGAAACGCAAGCTACAATGCAATGGTTTACGATTCGGCGGCCACGTATCTCGACAGGGCTACTGGACTATCCAAGAAGATGAATCTCGACATGGAGTTTGCAAGGTCATTCGCATACAAGGGAGAGATGGAACTGCAGAAATTCACCAGCGACCTCGCCAATCCCGACATCACGCTCATAAGGAAAAGCAAGGAACTGCTGGAAGCCGCCAAAAACCTCAACAACAAAGCTCCAAACAACAATACCGAAGAGATTATAAATCTGGCGCTTACCGAGACCAATTATTTTCTGGCGCAGGGCATTCCAAATCCCATGGCCAAGCGTGACCTACAGAACAATGTACTGGAAAACATAGAGGACGCATTGGAATACACAAAATTCAGCAATCAGCCCGAAAAAGCCAAGCTTCTCCGCCTGATTCAGGTAAACACGCTCGTAGACCTGAACAGAATAGCCGAAGCCAAGGAGATAGTGGAGCTGATACACAAGAAATCGATTGAGGATTCAGCATACATCTATCAGGAGGCATACTATACCACCAAGGCGGTAATAGCCGAGGCCGAGGGCAGATATCAGGATGCAATGGTCTACGGCAAGAAGGCAAGCCTCTACAAGAGCAGTCAGGATATACACGACGACTCGTACACTAAGAGCCTTCAGCTGGCCCGAAACCAAAACCAGGGCGAGAAAATGCGCGCCAAGATGGAGATACGCGGACAGCAGCAGGCCAAACGCACGATTACGATAATCGGAATAACAGTATTGCTTTCGATAACGATAATCACAATACTCATTTACCGAAACTTGCGCAGGAGCAAGATTCTCAATGACAAGATTACCGCGCAGAACGACGAGATAAAAAGCATAAACAACGAGGTAATAAAACAGAACAAGGAGATAACCGACGGAATCAATTATGCGAGCCTGATACAGACTGCTATTCTGCCGAGCGCCGAGAAGATGCAGAACACATTCGGCGATCATCTGGTAATCTACAAGGCCAAGGAGATTGTATCAGGCGATTACTTCTGGAGTTACGAGACCGCACGGCAGAAACTCATCGCAGTATGCGACTGTACAGGCCACGGAGTACCCGGCGCAATGCTCAGCATGCTCGGCATCAATATCCTGGAGCACGCCACCAGAAGAATTTCGTTTCAGCCCAAGACCGCAGCTGAAATCCTGGACGATGCGCGCACCGAGTTCAAGAAAATTCTAAACCAGACTCACTATTCCGCCAAGGGAGCCAAGGACAGCATCGACATGGCCATAATAGTATACAACAAGCCAACCAAGACACTGGACTATGCCGGCGCACAGCGTCCGCTCTACATAATCCGCAACGGCGAGCTGATAAGGTACAAGGCCGACCCGATGCCTATTGGAGTTTATCCGATAGAGAAAGAGCATTTTACAAACCACCTCGTGAAACTGGAAGACAACGACTACATCTACATGTTTTCCGACGGAATACAGGATCAGTTTGGATGGATGGCCGAAAGACCAACTCCGGCATCATTCTCATCAAGACGATTGAACGAGATGCTGCTGAACAATTACACCAAACCATTCAGCGAGCAGAAGGAGATTTTCCTGAAGGAAATAGAGGAATGGAAGAAGGGCAAAACCGAAGGCCAGGCCAACTGCTCACAGACCGACGACAACATAATAATCGGAATTTCGGTCAAAAATATGATGGAAGCCAACAACCGCTCAAAATAAGGCCGAAAATTTCGGTTTTCAGCCACCGCAGCGATAAAGTTACCGCAACTAATAGCCAACACCCCGGAATCGCCTTAAAAACGGGCAATTTCGGGGTGTTTTGTTTTTATGACGTTGTTGGGTTTTATTTCTCGCGCCTACGTTCCTCGCGCCTACGGCGCTTCGATTTTTTTTAAACAAAATATCCCGTTTTCCTTGAAACGAGCTGTCCGGTTGATGGCGCTTACAAATCTCATGGAAAGGAAATCGGGATATTATATTATCCAAAACTTTCTAATTTTCTGATTCAGAAATACTTGAATCAATTTCTTGGCCATTAGCTGAAACCGACAAATCGTGAAGAATTTCCTCGTCGGGATGAAAATGTTGGTAAATTTTCACCGCCTTGCCCAAATCGACAACTTTTCGCAGTTCAAGAATCGGAAGTTCCGAAATTTTGCTCACCGAGCCGAAAGTTGTGAGAAGTTTTCCGATGGTCTTGTCGCCGATGCCGGGAATATCCTCGAGCACCGAATGAATCATTCCCTTCGATCTCTTGTTTCGGTGGAAGGTGATTCCGAAACGGTGGGCCTCGTCGCGGAGATGCTGAATAACTTTCAGAGTCGGCGAGGCTCTGTCGAGATAGAGCGGAATAGGATCTTCGGGATAGAAAATTTCCTCGAGTCGCTTGGCCAAACCGACAACAGCAATTTTGGTATCGAGCCCGAGAGCCTGGAGAGTTTCGTAAGCGCATCTCAGCTGACCCTTGCCACCATCTATCACTATCAGCTGAGGCAATTCCTTACCTTCTTCCGAGAGGCGTTTGTATCTGCGGTAAACAACCTCGCGCATGGTGGCAAAGTCGTCGGCGCCCACCACGGTTTTCACATTGAACAAACGGTAATCTTTCTTGTAAGGTTTGCCGTTGCGGAAAACCACGCAGCTGGAAACGGGATTTGTTCCCTGAATATTTGAGTTGTCGAAACACTCGATATGGCGCGGTTCCACACTCAGCTGAAGGTCGTCCTTCATGCGTTTCATCAGATTGTTGGTGGATGCATCGGGATCCACAAGCGAGCGCTGTCTCTGCTGCTGGTCCATAAAGAGACGGCAGTTTCTGAGCGACCAATCCAAGAGCTGTTTCTTGTCGCCGTACTTGGGAACGGTGATTTTGAAATCGGCAAATTCGAAATCTATCTCCATCGGCAGAATAAGCTCCTCGGCATCGTCGCCGATATTTAGCTCGGAGAAATGAATGTCGGTGATAGTGGTTGTGAGAATGTCGACAGGGTCCTCCTCTACCCTATCCTTGATTTCGCGGGTAAAGGAACGGATAATTACCGAATTGGAAACCTTCATGAAATTCACATAATAGAAATCGTCGCGCTCGTCCTTCAGGATCGAATAAACCTCCACCGTATTGAAAACCTTCACAGAGATTACATTCTTGGCGTGGTAATTATCGAGCACGTCGTATTTTTCCTTTATCAGCTGGGCCTTCTCAAACTCCAGATTCTCGGCAAGCTGCATCATCTGAGCGCGCATATTGTTGAGCACGTCAGTAGTGCGCCCGCTGAGAATCTTGCGGATGTTTTCGATATAGGCATTGTACTCCACTTTCGAAACCTTTCCGATGCATGGCGCGCAGCAGTTCTTGATATGGTAATCGAGGCACACATCATGCTTGCCGGCCTGAACATTGCTCTCTACGAAAGAAGTTCTGCACGTTCTCAGCTGATATAAGCGTCGGAACATCTCGAGAATTTCCTTCATCTGGAAAACCGAAGTGTAGGGTCCGAAATATTGCGCGCCGTCCTTGAGCTTGGTCCTCGTGAAAAACACACGCGGGAAATCCTCCTTGCTGATACAAATCCACGGATAAGTTTTATCGTCCTTGAGCAGGATATTATATCTCGGCTGAAACTTCTTTATGAGTTTGTTTTCCAGCAGAAGCGCATCAGTTTCGGTATCCACGCAAATATGGAGCAGGTCCTTGATATGCTTGACGAGGATCGCAGTCTTGCCTACTTGATTCTTTTCGCGGAAATAACTCGACACGCGGTTCCGCAAATTCTTGGCCTTGCCCACATAAATCACAGTGCCGTTCTCGTCGAGAAAATTATAAACCCCCGGCGAAAGCGGCAATGTCTTCACTTTGTATTCAAGAGATTTTTCATCCATACTCCTACCCTATTTCAGTTTCACACGAAACATTTTTTCAACGTCCAAGATGAATCAACAATGTATTGATATCAGCTGGACTGACACCAGGAATCCTGGAAGCCTGGCCAATATTTGCAGGTCTGATTCTCGAAAGTTTTTGTCTGCATTCAGTTGAGAGCGATTTCAAAGATTCGAAATCCATACTTTCAGGAATCTTTACATAATCGAGACGAGAGAGCTTTTCAGCTGTCTGCTCCTCCCTATCGATGTAGCCCTGGTATTTTAGTTTTATTTCAGCTGATTCAATTTCATGATGGCTGAACTTTTTCAGGAACGGAAAAACATCCTTGAGTTCCTCAAGAGCAACCTCGGTTCTAAGCACAACCGCGCTCAATTTATTTCCCTGAGTCATCGGCTTGCTGCCTTTCGATTCAAGATAACCGTTGATTTTTTCACATGAAACAGAAGTATTCTTACAGAATTCAAGAATCCGCTCCACGTTATCAGCCTTAGACTTATACGTCTCGTAGCGTTCCTCGTCGGCCAAACCGAGATCGAAACCTCGCTTAGTTAAACGCTCGTCGGCATTATCCTGACGGAGAAGAATTCTATATTCGGAGCGAGAGGTAAACATACGGTAAGGCTCATCTACGCCTTTTGTAACGAGGTCGTCGATAAGCACACCGATATAGGCATCTTTTCTGGAAAGTACAAGCTCTTCCCTACCCTGGAAAGACAGCGCGGCATTGATTCCGGCCACCAAACCCTGACAGGCAGCCTCCTCATATCCGGTGGTTCCATTCACCTGACCCGCGAAATAGCATCCGCTGACAACCTTGGATTCCAAAGTATGAAGCAGCTGAGTAGGATCAAAATAGTCATATTCTATCGCATATCCCGGTCTGAAAATTTTGCATTTTTCCAATCCCGGAATCTTTCGGATAGCGGAATATTGAACCTCGAAAGGAAGCGAAGAAGAGAAACCATTGAGATAATATTCGCAAGTACCAGTCCCTTCAGGCTCAAGAAAAACAGGATGCGAGCTCTTATCGGCGAAAGTCACAATCTTGGTTTCCACCGAAGGACAATATCTCGGACCTGTAGATTTGATGGTTCCATTGAAAAGCGGACTGCGGTCAAATCCCTTTTTCAGCTCCTCATGAACCTCAGGATTGGTATATGAAATATAACATTCCCTTTGCGGAAGCTTTGTAATTTTATGAGCCATGTACGAGAAAGAGTCTTCAGCTGAATCACCAGCCTGTGGCGTCATAGCCGAAAAATCTATTGTACGGCCGTCGATTCTCGCAGGCGTTCCGGTTTTCATTCTGCCTGTTTTCACTCCAGCTGATAGCAAAGTCTCTGTAAGTCCATGCGCAGGAATCTCGCCTATTCTGCCACCTTGGTACTGACTTGTGCCGACATGCATAAGTCCGTTGAGGAAAGTTCCGGCAGTAATCACAACTTTCTTGCACTTAAACTGGACGCCGAAAACAGTTTCGATACCCACTACCCTACCCTCTTCTACGCAGATTTTGCTTACAGTATCTTGCCAGAAATAGAGATTCGGAATCAGCTCCAACTGATCGCGCCAGAAAATCGAGAACTTCACACGGTCGCACTGAGCGCGCGGCGACCACATAGCAGGACCCTTAGAACGGTTAAGCATACGGAACTGAATAGAGCTCATATCCGTAACAATTCCAGTAAGACCGCCAAGCGCATCTATCTCACGGACAATCTGTCCTTTCGCAATTCCGCCGATCGCAGGATTGCAGGACATCTGTCCGAACTTTGCCATATCCATTGTAATGAGCAAAGTACGCACGCCAAGCTTAGCCGAAGCGGCCGCAGCCTCACATCCGGCATGCCCCGCTCCTATCACAATTACATCATACTCTTCTATCATTTCGCAAAATCCTTATAGAAAATATCAATATAAAAGTTCTCCATTTTATGAATCTCAGCCTCCTGCTCGTCGGTCAAATCATCATAACCTACAAGATGCATCACGCCGTGAATCATAACTCTCAGGAGTTCGTTCTCGAAAGAAACGCCGAAAGAATTCGCATTATCCCGCAATCTATCGGAGCTGATGAACATATCACCGCTTATCACATCATCCTTCACATAATCGAAAGTTATGATATCGGTATAGTAGTCATGATTCAAATATTGCTTGTTCACATTAAGCAAATATTCATCTGAGCAGAAAATATAAGTCACGTTTCCCGTGAAACAGCCCTCGTTTTTAATAGCATAATCTATCCATTTTTCGAGTTTCGACTGCTCTGGAAGCTGGAATTCTACATCCTCAAAATTGAAACTAAAAGCCATATTTTAAAGTTTAAAAGTCATTTTCAACAAAGTTCCACCTTCCAAAAACTCCAATCCATCCGACAAACTCTTGATGAGATATATACCTCTACCGCTAAACTTCAGGATATTTTCAGGCAAAGTTGGGTCAGGAAGAGTCGAAAAATCAAATCCCATACCCTCGTCCTTAACATCAATTTCGAGAGTATTTCCCTTCAAAACCGCGTCAAGGAAAACGAATTTAGTTGAATCGAGACGGTTGCCGTGCTTTACAGCATTAACCACAGCCTCGGTTGTCGCTATAAGAATATTGCCATAAATCTCCTCGGAGATGTTGTTCTCCGAACTGATAGAGTCGATAAAATTCTCCGCAAGGACAATATTATCGATACTTGTCTGGAAAGATAAAGACTTTTTCATGTGAAACACTAATCTAAGTTTTGTATGTAATTGTTGTATTTTTCTTGGTAATAAAGATTGAGATTCAGTGGCGAGGAATGTATAAATTCCTTGACGCCGAAATCCTTCAACTTCAGGTTTAGATTCTGAGAATTGTTGTTCTGAAAATCAAAACCTTGTTTACTTTCTCGTTTGTCGTCATAATCCTGTTCTTTCTCGGCTTTTTCCAAGTCCAAAAGTTTGTTGAAAACGAGATTCTGACGGTCAACAAGGCGCTTTGTAATGTTCTTGTTTACAATATCACGCTTGTTTTCTTCCATCATCTGCTGAATTTGATTCATCAGCTGCTGTTCCTGCTGAGAAACTCCCTTGCCATTTTGGATTTCCTGAAGCTGTTGCATCATCATTTCCTGCTGACGCAAAGCCTCGGCCAACTGCTGAGAAGACATCTTGTCGCCATTCTGCAACTGCTGGAGCATCTTTTGAAGTTGTTGTTTAAGCATCTGCTGCTGAGACTTCATCTGCTGAGTGCGTTGCTGTCGCCGCTGATTTTCCTTCTTGTTGCGGGTTTCAACGGATTCTTCGGAGTCCTCACCCTCCTCCCCTTCCTGCTGCTGCTTCTGCATATCGTCAGAAATTTGATTGAAAATAAGACTCAAATCATTGAAATAAGTCAGCAAGGTTTGCATATAAGCTGAAACATTGGCACGAGATCCGCCGTCAACAGCCTTGGTTACGAGTCCAAATTGGGTATGAATATGGTCAATCTTTGTATAAACCTCATGACCGAACTCCGGAGAACGCTTTGCCAAAGCATATATAGAATCCTGAACCAACGCAAAATCTTTCGAAATCGCATTTTGATCACGAAGCAAATCTGTTTGCATATAAACAGTTTGAGTATTCTTGTTCAAGTTATCAATCAACTTCTCCTGATTGAATGAAATAGCAACCAAATTATCAAGAATCTGACGAATGTCATTCAAGTTTTCCTGACGTTTCTTTTGCTGATTTTTCTTTTTCAGACCATTCATTTCCTTAGACAAATCCTCCATTTCCTCGGAAGTTTGCTCCATTTGCTGAGAAATATTTTGACGGCGTTGCTTCTCATTGGCGTTATTTGAGCCATTTTTATTGGAATCTGAACCCGATTTTTGGTCGTTTTTATTGAAATCTGAACCCGATTTTTGGTCATTTTTGTCGGAATTGTCTCCTGATTTTTGGTTATTTTTATCAGAAGAGTCGCCAGATTTTTGGTTCTTATCGCTTGAATTTTGCATATTCTGACCAGCTGAATCGCTTTTGTCAGAATCCGAATCGCCAGAATTTGCATCATTTTGCGCATCAGAATCATTAGAATCGGAGCCTTTTTCAGTCTGTTGTTCGGCTATTTTTTTGTTTTCAGCTGATATATTTCCGTCTTTATCCTCGTTAGAATTGGACGAATTTTGGTCTGCATTAGCTCTGTCAGGATTAGACAAATCTGAATTCTCTGGCTTCAAACCAAGATCCTTTTCCAGATTTTCAACTTCATTTTTTTGGAAATCCAGTTCCTTCGTAAGCTGTTCGAACTGCTTTTCCAAGTCCTGAAGATCCAATTTATTGTTGCCAAGTTGCTCATTCTGCTTCAGCAAATTGCTATATTCTTTATCAAGTTTATTGAAATCCTTACTGAATTCCTGCATTTTTTCAGACAAAGATTCACTTTTTGAACCCTTTTGCGACTTCATTTCATTGGCCAAATCTTTGTATTTTTCAGACATTTTCTTCAAATCATCGCTCAGATTATGAAGCTTGTTGTCGATATTATACATTTTCATCAGCTCGCTGTTACGGTCGAGCTGTTCCGAAATCTGATTGAAATCAAATCTCAGCTCCTGAATATTGTCACGAAGATTCTTTTCAGAAAGAACCTCCTTCATCTCTTCGATTCTATCGAGCAATTCCTTGATGTCTTCTGTCATCAAACCTTCCCACATTTCCTGCAATTGCTTTTGTTTTTCGAGCAATTCCTGCGAGAGATTCTGATTCAGCTGATTCTCGAAAGCGTTTTTCGACATATTATCCTGAGAAAGATCATTCATCAAGTCCGACAATTTCTCCTGCTTTTGCATCAAATTATCAATTTTCAACTGTTTTTCCCAGTCTGAAATCTGATCATTTGATGTAACATTTTTCTGAAAATCATTCAAATCTGAATTCAATTCACGCAAAAGACGTTGAGCTTGGTCAATTTTATCAAAAATTGAAGAATTCAAATTTTCAACACGCTCCTGTTTTTCCTCGTTTGTAATTGTAGTGTAGACCGAAAGTGGCGTTTTAGCTGACTTGAAACCTGAGATTGGATCATTATCGCGAACCTCAAAATAATAAGAAACAGACTTAGAAAGATTGCTGAAATCAAAATAATAATAAAAATCCTGCGATACGCCTTTACGTAATTCTATATCAGCTGAATGAATATCCTTGGGATTATTGGAATCGAAATATTTAAAACACAAACTATGGAAACCATAGTCATCAGAAATGTGCCCGGAAAAGAAAACGCCATTAGCTGAACTTGAATCAACCGCCGAAACTGCCACAATCTGAGGAGAATAGTCAGGCAAAAGATTCACGTGAAACAAATTTGAATTCATCAAAAATCCGCCCTCTCCCACTGCTGAGTAATAATAATCAAACGGTTTCAAGGCTCTCGTAACAACATTCAAGTTTTCAACAGCTTGTTTTACTTCCTGAGAAGTGCTGTCGATGTAAAAATTGAAAATTGTTGCATGTGAAACATTGAAAGCCCAAGTAAGCGTAGAGCCGAATGGTGCTGTAAAGTCGCTGAAGTTTTCAGTTGAAATCACATCCAATCCAGTATACTCAGGAGGACAGATTACCAAATTGGAATAAGTTACATTAGGTCTATGAACCACGGAAATTTGATGTTTCTCAGATACAAAGTCAAGGTAATTGAAAGAGAATTCGATATCGGAAGTTACATTCCGTAAAGTATAAGAAAAACAATCTGCGGAATCCGAATTCATACGAACGCTAAAGTTATCAGCTGATATGAAAATATCCTGCAAAATTGACGGTCCGGAAGATTTTAGACGGAGAGTAAAGTCATCACCATAAGCACAATAGAGGCTGTCGTTCAAAATTTCGATTGAATATGGATTTTCGGGAACATAATATGTGGAATAATCCCAAAATCTATGAGATCCCTGAGAGAAATTTCGGTTGAAAATAGAACCAAAGGCAATCAGCAAAGCCAAAATTCCCAAAGAAACAAACAAAAACTTTGATGTTTTTTTGAAATTGATGGCATTTACAAAGTTCAAAGGACTTATAAGCGAAATCTTCTGATTGATAGCGGCGACTAAAATATCCGATTGATTGTTGGAATTAAGCTGGAGAATATTTATCAGCAAATCCTGAGACTCCGGGAAATGGTTCGAGATAATTTCCGCAGCTTCTTCCTGTGTGAGGAATGGAATAATTTTCAGATACTTGAAAAGCGGTATCAAAACAAAAAATATAAATATGGAAGCTAATATAAAAACCAAGAAATAGAAGACCAAAGTCTTGGTAAATGGTGACATGAAAGCTACAGATTCCACCATCGAAACAGTGAAAAACGACACTATTGCAAACAATAATGACAAAACAACTCCAATAACAATTCTATTGAGATAGAACTTGTTAATAAAATCGTTTAATTTACCTTCTATGACACTAAAATTTGACTGCATTATTTACTTGGTAATTTTATTAGCCATTTTTGCGGATCCAAAGTCTCTGAACCCAGCCAAATCTGGAAATTCAACATAGAATGAGAGTCGTCGGTATCAAAAGAACCTATCTCCTCCCCTTTCTCGATATCATCGCCTTCATCCACATCCACATCGTCGAGGCCATTGTAAACAGTGAAATATTTACCGTGACGGATTATTACAACGTATTTGCCGGTCGGCAATGTGGTGATTTTGGCAACCACTCCATTATAAACGCACAAAACATCAGAATCTGATGGCACGCAGAAATCTATTCCATCGTTCTTGACTGTTACTTTGTCGTAAACGGGATGCGGTTTTACACCGTACGAATTAATGATGACAGCCTTTTTGACCGGCCACATCAAATAACCTTTCTGCACCTGGAATAATGTTGTGCTGTCGGCATTAAACTCGGATGCAATAAGATTATTGTCGATGATGGAATCAAGATTGTTTCGGTTGATTCGTTCACCCTGATTGTTTTTCTGCTTGTTTAAATCGCGGATTATGCGTGATTTTGAAGCAGTATATTGCTTAATAAACGACTCCTCCACTCCCATCTTGGAAGCCAGCTGACTCTTCTGACGCTTGTCGTTGTCCAAATCCTGAACCACATTAGCTATCTGAGTCTTCAGATTGTTGATTTGATAAATCTTCTTTTTTCGATAATCGGCCATCCACTTGATATAGAGGAATCGGCGGTAAGTAACATACAGATTATCAAGCGAAAAAATATCAAATTTCTCGTGAACAAGACTGTTGAGACGATATGCCCTAATCAACAAATCAGAATAAATGTTCTTTTCGTGATCGAGCTGAGAATTCAGACGCTCGTAATAAACTTCGTTGTTGCGGATATCCTTGTCTATCTGAACAATCTGGAACTTAATTTTATCTATTAATGCAGCTTTGATATTGAGCTGCTGATCCAGAATATCAATAGACATAAGAGGATCTTTGGAGTTCTGCAAATCGGTGAGAACAGAATCCAAAAAAGACGATTGCTCCTCAAGCGCAACCTGTGAGTAAGATTGCGCATGGAAACAAGCGAAAACTAAAGCAAATAATATTTTAAATATTCTTTTCATTTAAGCTTAAAAAGGTTTGTAGCTGTCTGGAATAGTTAATGGATAAGACAATGATTTATTGATGTTTACCTTATTTACACTAAAGGTAAGATTATTGTTGTCCATTACAATTTCCATCTCTTTTGGGATAATGTATCCATTAAAATCCTGATAGTCGGAATAAGAAACCACAGCTTCTTTTCCCTGAACCGGGAAAATAAGTCTCGACTGAACCAAACGCTTGATATCTGTATCAATCTTGATAACATTGTCGAAACGGAATTTCTTATTATAATCGGCATTAGGTAACGAACTCAACTCCAGGATTTTGGAATCAAGCATCTGCATCGAAAATAAAGGTAAATTCTCGATCTTATTTTCAGGAAAAAGGAACATTCTGTTCAAGAAAATATCCTGAAGCGTATTGAAATCTACAGCCACAGGAATCATATTCCTAACCTTGGAATAATCACCCTTGAAATACTGATTTTTGAGCTTTACAACGATGAAAACAGAATCAGTGGTAAACTTTGCCCTGGCAACCTCAATTCCCATTGCTTTTACCTGCAACCACATGATAGAATCGGTTTTTACGCGCAATGTTCCCGACAAAGTATGGTTAAGGTCGGGAGATTGGATTTTCAGCTGAAACTGTTCCTCCAATGTATTGTAATCGTCACGATAGGCATAAACCTCTTTCGATTTGTTCAAAAGAGCTTCGTCAGCCTGAAATGGTTTTACACTAACCTCTTGATTCACAGAAACATTTGATGAATCAGCATTGCGATTCTTCTTTCCCTTGCAGGACATCAGCAATACAGAAACCATCAAGGCGAATAATACGTATTTTACTTTCATAATATCTATTTTTTACAATTTTGAATTTTTTTACTTATCATAGTTGAATTGCCACCGCGGTCTATCGCCTGATTCCAATAGACAATAGCATTGGTACAATCCCCCGACTTGGCAAAAATATCTCCGGCCAAGTTATAAACATGGTACTTGGAAGAATCCATATTTATAGCTTCCTGGATATCGTCACGAGATTGCTCCAGATTATTGCTCTTAAGATGGAAATACGCTCTAACGAAATAGAAGTAATAATTAAGATTTGCATCGTTAGCATAGTGATTTATAATGGATTCGGCATGATGAAGATTTGTGCCGGAATCAATTATAAAATACGCATATTGCAACTGAATATAATAATCGTCTGAGTTGTATTGCTGAAATTTCTGGAAAAATTCGAAGGCATCAGCTTCTTTTCTATAATACTTGTAAACAGCAGAATAGAAAAGAAAATGAGGATACGAGTTAGTGAGGTCGATACCTAAATCTTCAGCTAAATCAAAAGACGATTTGGCATCTGAAAATTTTCCCAAATAAAGACTCGCAACTGCATTATAAAGATACACCTCCGACATATCAGGGAAATATTCCGCGGCATTGTTGGTAATTTCAAGAAGATCCGAATATTCCTCCGAAATTGTCAAGACCTTGAAAAGACGAATCCAAATCTCAAAATTTGATTTATCGATTTCGAGTGCCGACTTGAGAACCTCAACAGTTTTCTCATACTTATTGTTCATCATCAAAAAAGATGAATAATTCATACATGGGGAAACTGCGGTATTATATGTTTCACATAAAACTTCGAAAGCCATCGAAAGTGAGTCGGAATTCAGCTTAACCGGCAGTTGCAAAATTTTATTCAAATGATGCAATTTTTCGGACAAATCGTAACTCTCATCGTTTTTCAAAGACTCAATGAGATTTTCATAAAACAAATCTTTCTTACCACTTGATAAGTACATAAAATTATCATCAAGATATCCGGAGATGTTTTTTGAATTTTGTGAATCAATAATTTCTTGAACTTCCTGAGCCTTAGATGTTTTGCCATTGCGGTCGTAGAAATTTTTCAGCTGAAACATTAATCTTAAATCCGATGAATCTGTACGAGAAAGTCTAATATACTCGACTTCTGCATTTTTTAAGTCACGATTTTGTTCATAAAGCGCAGACCGCATTGTTCCAATGTGTATATCGTACCCAAACAACTTTTCCATTTCATCGAGAACAAAAAGTTTCTCGTGAAAAAGTGGATTTTTTTTAAAACTCGTCAACATCGCAAACCAATCGAGATAATACTCGTAAGTGGGCGAACTTGGCAACGAGAGTTTTTTATACTTATTAAAATTTACAGCATCTCCCCTACTGAAATACAAATCCGACAAAAGCTCACAATAATAAATATTATCAGGCTTTAAGTCGTGAGCCTTGTTTGCAAAATTGAAAGCCGCCTCAAAATCATTCTGCGAATAGTAAATTCTGGCCAGCTGATAATTTGCCACCGATGAGTTCGCATTGATATTCAGGCACTGATACAAACAAGAAACTGCATTCTGAATATCATTTTTAAGAAGATATGTCTCAGATTTGGACAATAAAGTAGCAAACTCCACTTCAACTGGTACTTTCTGAGAGTACAAGTAAGAGGAATTGAATGAAAAAATTAAGAATAATATTGCTAATTTTAATTTCATACACCAGTATGTCCAAAACCGCCGTCTGATCTTACAGTTTCTGACAATTTTTCAACTACCTGAAAATCAGCTTTTTCATATTTAGCTATCACCATCTGACAAATACGATCTCCACTGTGAATTGTGAAATCCTGGTCAGAAAGGTTGATAAGAATTACCTTGATTTCGCCACGGTAATCAGCATCAATAGTTCCGGGAGAATTAAGCACGGTGATTCCAGACTTGATGGCAAGTCCCGAACGCGGACGTATCTGAGCCTCGTAATGCTCTGGCAATTCGATAAACAGACCAGTTGGAACCAATACACGCTGCAAAGGTTTCATTACTAAATCCTCATCGAGATTTGCGCACAAGTCCATGCCGGCCGAATACTCAGTGGAATATTTCGGCAATGGATTCTTGCTCTTGTTTATGATGTTGATAACCATAGTTCTATATGTTTAAACAGTTTTGTTGCAAATTATCACAAATACAAAAATAACTAAAAATCATCGCTTTAGCAATTTATTGATGAAATTTTTTAAAGGCTGGAAGAGATTTTCCATCTTCAAAACCAATAAGGCAAAGGCAATGATTATCAGCGTGTTGATGCTTAACGAAACTATCAGCGACAGCTCGTTTGTAAACATGAATACAAAATGTATCAGCACAGCCACTATTGTATATATGATCATTTTCTTGAAATCATAATCGCATTTCAGATATTTTCTTCCCCATGCAAAGGTAATTATCAGCATCACAAGATAGCAAAGCACATTAGACCACGCACAGGCCACATATCCGAACATCGGCACAAGTATCATATTAGCTAATACAGTAACTATACAACCCGCGATGAAGATGTAGATTCCGTAAACTGTCTTGTTGTTGAGCTTGTACCAGAAAGACTGAAGATAAACCATGCCTACAAGCAAGTGACCTATCAACAGATATGGCACTACATTAAGGCCTTCCCAATAACTCTCGGAGATGAAATATTTCACGATATTGATGAAACCCATTATTCCGACAAATATGAATAACCCAAAGAGCCACAAGTATTTATTTATGCTTGCAAACATTGGATTGAAATCCTGGCTGTCGCGTTTTGAGAAGAAGAACGGATCGGCCGCGTATCTGAAACATTGAATAAACAATGTCATGAGAACAGCGATTTTGGTATTAGCTCCATAAATTCCCATCTGGCTGCGGATGTAAATATCAGGATCGGAAATGCCATCGGGAACCACATAGAAAAACTTGATGGCGATTCTATCGAAAAACTCGTTGATCATGCCAGCTAATCCGGAAACGATGAGCGGCAACGAATACACGAGCATTTTCTTGAGCAATGCAAAATCAACTGTAAGTTTGGTTCTGAAATATACCGGCAAAAACAACAGGAATGTAATTACCGACGAAACCAAATTGGAAACAAAAATATATCCCACGCCAAAATCCGGTGAATAAATCGAATTGAAAACTTCGTGATTCTGAGCCAGTTTGGGAAGCCACAGAATAAAGAAAAGATTCAGAAATATCTGAACAAGAATTCCTATCAGCTTGAAAATCGCAAACTTGAAAGCCTGGTTTTGCTGACGAAGCCACGCAAATGGAATTGATGTAAACGCGTCGAGGCCAAGTATCAACACGAAATATTTGATGAAATCCACATGATCGTCGTAATCTATCCAATGCGCGATATTGTCGGAAAATAGAATTCCAACTAATATGAAAAACGAGCTTGTGGTAAAGAGGGCAGCTGATGCCGTACTGAAAACTTTCGACGAATCAGGCTCAAGTTTCGAGAAATTGAAAAAGCCGGTCTCCATGCCGTAAGTAAGAAGTATCAGCAGAAACGATACATACGCATACAACTCCACAACCACTCCGTATTCGGCAGTGGTGAAATGATATGTGTAGAGCGGAACGAGAAGATAATTGAGTACTCGTCCCACGATAGAGCTAAGTCCGTACACAAATGTCTGACTTGCAAGTTGTTTCAGTTTGCCCATAATAACAAAAATGTGAATATTAACGCAAATTTACAAAAGATAAATCGAAAATGAAAATCTGCGCCAACCAAACTAAACAAAGAATTCCGAAATTATATAGTCAGAGATGAAAATTCCATCAAGATTCAGCTTGATATAATCGCCGTTAAATGCGAAATAATCAATCAAATCTCTACGATTGAGATTTTTCTCGAAATCGCTGAAATATTTTGCAAAACGCGTTTTAATTGTGGGCAGATGAATTCCCTTTCTCGTGCGGAGACTCAACATTATGTATTCGTTGTATTGGTCATCAGCTGATAGAATTTCCTTCTCGGAAAACTGCTCGAGATTCTGTATCTGCTGTCCGTACTGAGAAAGTCCGCGCGCATTCCAACCTCGCGAATTGTTGAAATACGAGTGAGCAGATGGTCCAAATCCGAGATACGGAACAAAATCCCAGTAATTGGAATTGTGGCGCGAATGCATTCCGGGTTTGCAGTAATTGGAAATCTCATAATGCTGATAGCCAAGCGATTCCAATAAATTATGTATCAGCTGAAACTGCCTTAGAAAAAATTCATCGTCCATCTTGCGGATCTGTCCCTTGCGGAGTTTCAGCATAAAAGGCGTATTCTCCTCTATTCCAAGACTATAGGCAGAGATATGTGGAACGCCATTAGCTGCCAGAAAACGGAAACTGCGCTCTATCTCCGCATCGGTAAGTATCTCGTATCCAAAGATATAATCAGCTGAAAAATTGCTGAAACCGTATTTTTGACAGAGATCGAGATAGCGGTAATTATCTGCCACCGAATGATTGCGACCAAGATATTGGAGTCCATTATCGTCCATGGCCTGAAAACCTGTGCTCAGTCTGTTTACGAAACCACTGTCTTTCAGCTCCTTAAAATACGAATCCACAGCATGTTCGGGATTTATCTCGATGGTGCATTCAATATTTTTGTTGAAAGTATAGCAATTTTCAATGGTTTGATATATCTTTGCGATATAAGAAAAGGGGAGAATGGAAGGAGTGCCCCCGCCGAAATAAATTGTATCAATAGTCTGATCCTGAAACAGATATGATTTCATCTCGATTTCGGAAATTAGATTATTCACAAATTTTTCTGCAATAGACTTATCCTTAACAAGCCTTACTGAAAAGAAATCGCAATATCCGCATTTCTTCTCACAAAAGGGAATATGAACGTAAATACCTGACATGACAGAATTTATCAAAAAATACAAATACAGCATCATCTGGGCTGTAGTGATGCTAATAGGATGCACGGCCAACCTGGGCGGCAACGACCACGAACCCAAAATCCCGTACTTCGACAAGATAGTACATTTTGGAATATTCGGCCTGCTGGGCCTGCTGGCCACCATCGAGAAAAAAACAGCATCCATCGCAACTCTCTTGGTATGTGCAAGTTACGGAGTTGCAATAGAGCTGATACAATATTTCCTGCCCTGGCGCTCATTCGAGGTGCTCGATATGGTGTTCGATACCCTGGGAGCCGGAGCAGGAATAATTGCAGCTAATATCTTGATGAAAAAGATAATTAGCAAGTAGAGATTACTTTACAGGCATCTTCTCGATACGGCGCTGATGACGGCCACCCTCAAACTCGGTGCCGAGGAATGCCTCAAGAATCTTGATAGCCTCGTCCTGCGAGATAAAGCGGGCAGGCATGCTGAGCACATTAGCATTATTGTGCGAGCGGCCCAGACGGCTGATCTCCTCGTTCCAGCAGAGCGCGCAGCGGATACCCTGATGCTTGTTGGCAGTCATGGAAATACCATTGCCGCTTCCGCAGATTGTGATACCGAAAGTATCTGGATTGCTCTCCACAGCCTCGGCGAGAGGATGAGCAAAATCTGCATAATCACAAGACTCGGTGCTGTTGCAGCCAAAGTCCTGAACCTCGTAACCCTTCTTCTGAAGGTAGTCCTTCACGAAAAGCTTCAATTCGTAGCCAGCGTGATCCGAGGCCATGAACAATTTGTTGATTTTCATAATGTTAACTAATTATATTGGTTAAAAAAACATTGTGTATCAGCTAATGTGGACAACTCAAAAAAGCCGTCTTTACATAAGAGACTGAAAATAAAGAGATTAGCGAATTTTACATTAAGTATCATAAGCTAATCATTTTGTTATAAATCAGCTAATTACAAGACTTATAAACATGGTGTGTTAATAACACTGTTAATAACTGTTGATAACGCCGCCACCTATGTGGAAAACCGTGACAAAGGTAAAAATTATCAACAGAAACTAATTAATTTCCACAAAAAATTAACAGTTTGTCCACCGCAAAAACACATCATCACCATCAGCTGCTTATCCACATTATGATATCAGCTGATAGCGAGCTAATGTGAATAACTCTTGTAAATGCCGAATTTTCAGCCAGATAAACGGCATCTGCAATGTGGATAAAAACACTGCCGATGTGGAAAACTCAAAAGCCAAAGTTAAAGAAAAAAAGTTATCCACAATATCCACACGCAATAAAAAACAATAAAAGAATTAAAAAATAAAAAAATAAATAATATTAATTTGAAAGAAAACGATGGAAGGAGCTTTGAAACCAAC
>JAZQPB010000157.1:0-1509 GCA_045628165.1 Bacteroidales bacterium
TACTAACTACTAACTACTAATTATAAATACAATGTTACCGAAATATTCAAATAGGAAGTTTGTGATAGGCGCCATTTTCGGAGTCATTGCGCTGGCATATATTATCAAGCTGTTCAGCATTCAGGTGATGGACAACAGATACAAGATATCAGCTGAAAGCAATGTATTCCGAAAAGTGATAGACTATCCGGCGCGTGGCCTGGTGTTTGACCGCAACGACAAGCTCCTGGTATACAACGAGTCGTCGTATGACCTTCTGGCCACGCCAAACCGTGTGCAGGAGTTTGATACGCTGGACCTCTGCAACATACTGGGCACATCGGTGGAGGCCTTCAGGGCTGAGTATCAGAAGGCCGTAAAGAAATACGGAAAATACAAGGAGAGCGTGGTTTTCAAGCAGATACCCAAGCACAGATATTCGCTCCTGCAGGAGAAGATGTACAAGTTTCCGGGTTTTGATGTCCAGAAACGTACCGCCCGCCGGTACGAGTATCCGGGCGCAGCTCTCGTGCTGGGATACGTGGCCGAGGCCGATACTTCGGTTATCAACCACAATCCTTATTACAAGGCCGGCGACTATGTGGGCAAAACCGGCATAGAGAACGCCTACGAGGATGTGCTCCGCGGACAGAAGGGAACCAAAATCTATGTGGTGGACGTGAAAAACCGCATTCAGGGCAAATACAAGGACGGCAAATACGACACCGTGGCCGTGGTGGGCAAGAATATTACCTCCACTCTCGATATCGACCTCCAGATGTATGGCGAGAAGCTGATGCAGAACAAGATAGGCGCCATAGTGGCCATAGAGCCCAAGACGGGCGAGGTGCTGGCGCTGGTATCGTCGCCGGGCTATGACCCCAACCTGCTTGTGGGCTCCGATATGTCGATAAACTATCCGGCGCTTCTGCGCGACAAGTACAAGCCTATGTACAACCGCGCGCTGATGGCAAGCTATCCTCCGGGCAGCACATTCAAGCCCATAAACGCGCTTGTGGGATTGCATGAGGGCGCCATAAACCTGAGCACCACATTCCCCTGCAACGGCGGTTTCCGTCTGGGCAAGCACACGGTGAAGTGTCACCACGGCGGCGGCCTCGATATCGTGACCTCAATACAGGGATCGTGCAACGCGTGGTACTGTCACGAGTTCACCAAGATAATAGGCGACAGAAAATACGGCCGCGCCGACTCCGCATACAGCAACTGGAGGCGCAGGGTTCAGAGTTTCGGCCTTGGCACCAAGATGGGCAGCGACCTCACCCAGGAGAAGGCCGGAATATTCTACACCAAGGACTACTACAACCGTTTCTACGGCGAGGGCCACTGGACGGCATACACAATAATATCGCTGTCCATCGGTCAGGGCGAGCTCTGTTTCACACCGTTCCAGATAGCCAACGCCTGCGCCACCATAGCCAACCGCGGCTATTATGTGATTCCCCACATTGTGAAGAAGATAGAGGACGGCGACATAGCTCCCAGATTCTACGAGCATCAGGAGACCGG
>JAZQPB010000158.1:0-16779 GCA_045628165.1 Bacteroidales bacterium
ATACAGGACATTTGCTTTTGTTCACTTTAACTTATTTTTGAGGTTTTTAATCCTCGTAAAAATAAATAAATCAGTGAATTAACCCAATATCCTGCAATTTGACCTATTGAGCGTTTGAAAACCTCATTTTTTCGCTGAAAGTTTTCAAATGCTATAACATATTGATTATATGAATTATAGACTATGTTTCATCCTGCAAATTGACCCATAGACCTAAAATTCCCTTCCATATAGTATTATGGAAGGGAATTTTTGTATTTATGACAATAGACTATCCGAAAATAAATTCGAATAAATTTTGTTTTGAATAAGGAATAAATTATATTTGCAGAGAATAAGTAATAAATAGTTGTTGCTTAACTTATATTAAAAAACCAGACGAAAACAGCAATTGCCATATCCAGCAATAGATATAGCCAACAAATTAATTCACAGGGCATTCGTTGACGAAGGAAGTGAATTGTTGTCAAATATGAAACTTCAGAAATTGCTATATTACGAGCAGGGGTTTCATTTGGCATACTTTGGCACGCCCCTATTCGAAAACGACATTATGGCTTGGCAATTCGGTCCTGTAATTCCAGAAGTCTATAACCACTACAAATCGCACGGAAGAGCGGGAATAGAACCCGAAAAAGATCCAATTGCGTTAAGTGAAATCGAGGAAAATCTTTTCAATGAAGTTTTTGAGGTTTACAACGAGTTTTCCGCATCAGGATTGGTAACACAAACTCACTCTGAAACACCTTGGTTAACAACCCCTAAACAAGGAGTGATTTCACGAAATGTAATGACAGAATTTTTCAAGGAAAGGATAGTATAATGGCAATTAAGAAAACCTCAAAAGTACTTACTATATCAAAATCAAGAATAGAGGAACCGCCTAAGGTTGTTTTTGGTTTTGAGCATTTAAACGAAGTATCTTGGATTGATTGCAAGGAAGCAAAATTCTTCAAGGATTTTCTAATTCATCTAACAAAATTCTCTTCCTTGACTTGGCAGGCTATATACTCAGCACCTCGTCACGGTTTGGGAACAGAGACAATACCCCGACAATCAATAAAACCACAAGTAAAGAATGTGCCCGACGAGATTCAGCGTTTCTTGGTTCTTCGCGCCACAGGAGACAATCACCCCGTATTAGGCTATCGAGAAAAAGACACATTCCAAGTTGTAATGCTTGAAGCAAACTTTGGGGATATTTATAATCATTAAAAACCTTACCCAAAATGACAATAGAAGAGGCAATCAAACAGCGCCGTAGCGTGCGAAAATACAAGAAAATAGTTCTATCCGACGACATAATCAATTCCCTAAACAGCAAGATAGAAGAATGCAACAGACTTGGAAATCTAAATATCCAGTTGGTGACAAATGAGAAGAGAGCCTTCTCGGGCATATTGTCGTATGGTATGTTTTCGGGCGTTGAGAACTATTTCGTGATCGCGGGTAAGTCCTCTGACAGTCTTGAGGAGAATGCCGGATATTATGGCGAGCAACTCGTATTGCTTGCCCAACAACTCGGGCTCAACTCCTGTTGGGTAGGGCTCACTTACAAGAGCGTGAAAGACGCCTACACACTTAATCCCGGCGACAAGGTTGTGGCCCTGATAGCATTGGGTTATGGAGAGCTTCTGAAATTCACTCCCAAAAAGAAAACTCCCGAGCAACTTTGCAAAAACCTTTCGGAAGCCCCTGAATGGTTCGCAAAAGGACTCGAAATGGTGAGTTGCGCACCTTCAGCAATAAATCAGCAGAAATATACATTTGAATACGAGGCACCAAACAAGGTGAAAGCCAACAAAGGATTCTCGTTAGCCGGCTACACCAAAGTAGATCTCGGAATAGCCAAACTCCATTTCGAGATAGGCGCAGGGAGGGATAATTTCGTGTGGGCGTAAGGAGAAACCCCTCCAATTTCTGAAAAGAGAATGGAGGGGCTTTGATTATTTGTTCTTGGAAAATAATTCTACAATTCTATTCAAAACATCGAGAGTAGGTCTGAAATTTTCAAAGACTTCTTTCTCATTAAACTTCACGGCAAATTTTGCAAATGCGTCTTTTACCGTTTCTTTATTTCGTTCTTTATTACCTTCAATATTTTTATCAGTAATGTGATAAGCCACAAGATTAGTACTTCCTGATTCTTTATTCTTATTGATTTCTGAGTCAACAAAAACATATTGCTCTTCATTGTACTTTCTGTCTTTAATACCAAAAGTTGAAGATATTGGTTCCAGAAGTTTATAGTTGTTTTCACCTTCAAACTTCCTAATAAAATCAAATTTGTATAAAAACTCTATCGGACAATACTCTTCTAATATAGAATCAGGGCTCTGAAGAGTTAAAAGCGCAATAGGCTTTTTATCAATAAACTTGATTTTTTCACAAAAACCTTCCTTTTTCTTGTATTTAATAGTATTATCATCTATATAAATACATTTTTTACCCTTTTCATCGCAATCGGATAAAAATATGCACTTCTTATTTGGATAATTCTTTTTAAACATCGACGAATTTATAAACTTCAATAAGTTTGGATAATTGTCAGCAGTTTCAACCGAAATGATATCACAATTTGATAAATTAGCATATTCATCATTGAATACTTTTATAGCATTCTTTATATGTGACACATCAGTAGAACCTTCAACAAAGACAATGATATCCTTGTTGCTGTTCATAAATTTGTCAACGAAACCAAACACCTCCTCGTATATGTTGGAATTAAGACCTTTGCTGATTTGCATAATGGCGTCTTCAGAAGTTGCAGGTCTTATAATTTTATTATATCCAACTTTTTCAAAGTATTCATAACGATTTCCTCGAAAACCTCTAAACTTAGGTAACTTATTAGGAATATACTTCTCTTTATCTTCCATAACAAATATACAATCAGACGGAGCACAGGCTATTGATACGGGATTATGTGAAGTCATAATAACTCGTAACCCATTTTCGGTTAACTTAGTCAAAGTATCAATCAAAACCTGACATAATGCTGGGTGTAAATTAGCATCTGGTTCATCCAATAATAAGAGAGAATTTGAATCCTTTAAACGATAAGTCATCAGTGCTAATTTGAAAATCATCTTTTGCCCTTCTGATAGATCCTCATAACTTATCAATTTTCTCCGATATTGACGCCCTAATCCACTAGGATGAAATAGCAATGGGTTATTAGAATAATTATCTAAAATATTATTGTAAATTACGTACCCAAAATTTATTTTATCCAAAATATTGTTAATGGAGTCTATAGGATTATCATCAATAGAATTCAATTTTCCAATATAAGTATTATATACATCAAGCAAATAATTATGTATAGTATTTTGGATATAATTGACAATTACCTGATATGAATCAAATTTATCAATATCACCATATTTAACAATATCATCAATACTTAAATCTTTTATTTCTTTCCTAACTGTATTTGATATATCCTGTAACTTATCAAATAGATGATTGTCTCTAATATGATAGAGATTGAAGAATTTCTGCAAACTTTCAATATGATCATAAATATTTCCTGACAAAGGATAATTATAATGCTCTATTATATCTTGCGAAGTCAAATTCCATATATTTATACCAGTCTTACAAGACAACTCATACAATTTTTGATCAAGAAAATTTTCTGACCACAAATTATCCTCAATTATTGGATTATAAAAATGATTTTTAGAAACAAGTTCTTTAAATTCCAGTAAATTCTCTGTAGAACAAGCAGAGTCAAATAATTTCTGAGGCATTTTATCTCTAAACACCTCATAATTATAAAATTGAATTTGTTTCAAGAATTGAGTTTTGCCTATACCATTCTCCCCTGTTATGATTGCAAACTTATTAAAGTTTTTCATTATAACATTTGCATTATTAAACGGGAACTGACACACCAATTCACAAGGTTGATTGTTTAAGCAAAATTCATCTTCGCTATTATAAAAAATACAAGGAGCATAATTATAGAATTCATTATTTGTTATACCCAAACCTTCCTTTATACTTAAAGGCAATTCTATTATAGGCCTTCTATATACATTAATAACATAAGCGTATAAGTCCTTTTTAATATATACAAAATCCTTTTTTACAATATCATCAATACTATTGAAGAAAATAGCATTTTTTTCCTTTGCTAATTTTATATATCCATCGATATATTGCTCTTCAATATCTATTGTTGTTAACATAAGACTGTCTATTTTTAGTTAATTACTTACATTATATTAAAATTCATAACCCTTCAGCACCCCAGCCTGAGCCTCTTCGGTGAATTCGGAGATAAGTCTTTCGATTTCTTTATCATCAATATCAAGTTGCTTATCTTCATCAATTCTGAGGCCTTGGCCATTAACTTGTGGACTTTTTGATTTTTGGGCAATTTAATTTTGAAATTAACTATATCATTATTAATCTCAACAAAATTCAAATAGTTGCTTTCAAGACGAATTGTCTGTTTGGCAAGATAAGAATTTTTTTTGCACTCAGTAAGTAAAACTTTTATAGTATCAATAAGTATAGTTAACTGACTGCCAAATACTTTGTAGTCATCTTCAGTAATAGTCGGGAATTCATCATAAATTAATTCATACAGATTGTTAAGGTCTTTATTCAACCTCGACAACTGTGCTGATTTGTAAACACAATTAGGCAAAGCGGTTTCTATTCTATGCGAGAACGACCGCTTGCTAAGTTTGATAATATCCCTTGAAAGTAATGCTGTATTACACATAATTACCAAAATTTGATTTATATGCAAATATGATAATTATTTTTCATAGAAAAAAATTCATAAGCGAAAAATGAATAAATTTTCTTCTTGTTGGAATACTTTTGCTAAATTCGCAACAAAAAGTTAGTTAGTCTGCAACACTAAGAAATCCTCTTCATTTGGACTATCTGATTATTAATTCAACAATTATTGGCAAATATTGAAAAATTTTTTTGGTAAAACAAGTTGTATTTTCCCGAATTCTTGACTATCTTTGTATAATCAAAAAAATCAAAAAACACTATGCTCAACTACAATGCAATCAAATCAATCCTTCAACACCGCAACTACATCGACAGGACTCAGTTCTTTGAGAAGTTTTGCGACAGGGCCTATAATTGGGAAACGGTGACAGGTTGCAAAGGGACAGGTTCGTCGCTGTTTCTGAAGACTTTGGCGTTTTTTCTTGATAAGCGGATTGACAGCAAGGAGATTTTCAGAAATCTGAATGTCGGAAAACTCGATATTTTTGAAACGGAAGTTAACTCATACCGAGTTATCTACCTTGATTTTTCGGATTGCAAGGTTGAAAGTTACGAGGAAATGCTTCAGTATCTAGGTGAGAAAATGTCTGAGATATACAAAGAATACCACCTCGATTTTCAGGATTCTCATTGGCATTCTCTTTCTAATATTGAGCACGAAACCAATATTATTGCCGCATCAGCAAGCGAAAAGGACATTATGTGGTCTTTGAAACATCTCTCCAACAGTTTCCACGATTACGAGCGTCACGACAAGGACAACAAACTCGCAATCTTAATCGACAACTTGATTCAAGTGGAATACTGTGCGTCAAGATCTGGTTTCAAGAATCAATTCAATGATTTTCTCGACCAATTCCGCTTAGAGGACGTGTATAAAAGGACTGACGTTTTTGTCCATTTTGGAGACTTCCCTAATATCAATGATTGGGATTATTGGAGATTCAAGGAAAATATTGTTGATTATACTTATCACTATTGGGGAGGACATTATACCGACCTTATGGAAGAAAATCCTCATAGAGATGATTTAAAAGGATTCTCGGTAAATATTGATGATCAATACAATTTCGAGTATCAGCCACTTGTTCCATTTCCTGAACTCGATTGGGATAATTATATCAGCGAGAAACGTGAATATATAGCGGATGAGCACGAAAAGCAAAGAATTGCTCATTTGGAGGCGGTAAAAAAGGAGAAAGAAAAATACGCTGTTGAACTGTCGCCCGAGATTCCAAGGGTTTCCGAATTCTTGGGAATACGCAACATTTCTCTTGATAAGTCGAGTCCTGGATATCAGGCTCTCAACGAAAAACTAAAGACAATTTACAGGGAATTCGTCCCGAAATTCGATGATTACAATATCTATTACTCGCTTCAGGGTATAGATAACGACAGCAAGACGCTTTACGATAGGGAACACATTGAACTTCTTGAAAATCTTGTAGATAGAAATGACCCGAACAGTGAATGGAAAAGTGTATCAGTATGCGACCACGGACATTGGATTCAGTGCTCTTTCGATAGGAAACAAAGCAAGACATACATTGCGAGCAATACCAATATCAAGGCATACGTAACAATGGATACTCTTGATATTCAGGATATTTTCGAAAACTCGCTCAAATATCTTTTCGAGCACGCACAAAACAGTTTCGCCGCCAAGGTAGCCTCGTGCAACCGTGCCGACCAAATGTGCTATTGGCTCAACAAGGAGGATTTTGTCCACTTGCAGGATTATTATGCTCCAATGTCTGACAAAATGAAGAAAGGCCCCTGGTTTGTAGCATATTACAAAAATTTCGGCATCAGCCGTGATTTCCCCGACGTTGACAGCCACAATGGAACAATAGCCAACATCATTGCCGACTATTTCAAGACTGTGGAAAACGAAGATGAGATCCAATTGGAGGCTATGTTCAACAACTACATTAAGAAATGGAACAACGACATTTATCAGGAAGACTCATACAGTCGATTCAAGAATTACACCGCAATGTCGTTCGTTATCATAATGGAAACTTTGGACATAATCCTTGGAAACAAGCAATTCGATGAGTCATCAATTCTACTGAACGATGACCCAAAAATCTGGAGCGCATTGGCAAAGAGCCATTGTTGGGCGGATTTGAATAATGAATATTTGAAAAAACTTTAAATTGAGAATTATGCGAACATTCATCCTGAAATGGAATCCTGCGATTTCCTCCGTCACTATCGACGACTGGAATTATATGGTAAGGAAACAACTCTTCATCGACGCCAACTGGAGCGTCCACGACCACAAAAAACTCAATGTCGGCGACCGCTGGTTTATGCTCCGTGTCGGCGAGGGCAAGACTGGTATTGTCGGCCACGGATACTTCAAGACCAATCCGCAGAAGGCTGAGGACTGGAGCGGAAAAGGCAGAGCGGTATATTACGCCGACCTTACAATAGGTCATCTTTTTCCTGACGACGAGCCGATGATTTCCACCGAGGAACTTGAGAAAAACATCCCTGCATTCAATTGGCGAGGCGGTCACTCTGGCGTAATTTTCCCCCAAAGATACGAAAGAAAATTGGGAAAATTGTTCGACAAATATTACGAGGAAAATCCCGCAGAAAGTCCCGAACTAAGCATTGAGCCTGGCACAATATACGAAATAGATAATTGGACCAACTTCTCAAGACTTTTTGAGGACGAGATAGAAAACAAGGATTTTAGCCCCTTCTCCGAGGACGTATTCCACGATATGGTCACCTTGAAGACCGAGCACATCTACGGCGAGAGCATTTTCATATTCACGATACTTCTTTGCAATCAATATGTTTTGCCCATAATCTGCAAAGGCCTTCAGCGGATAAAGACCGAAATTTATGGAGGCGAGGCTTATCAACACTATTGCAAGATCTGGCACGACAACCATTACTTCCACGTAAACATCAACGAGGTGGAGGTAATCTGCGACCGTTTGGAATTCGGCGAGGCATCAGAATATGATAAAGATTTCGTAGTCGTTACGATATAAATTCTTTTGCACACACCCGATTTTTTTGTAATTAACATTAGTTAATGAATGTTAATAGAAATTCTTTAATCATTCATATTCAATACATTAACTAAAATATTAACCTAAAAACTCAGCCAAATTGAAGATTTTTTACTCAATTTGGCTGAGTTTTTGGGATTTTTTATTATCTTTGTGGTGAAATTTTAACAGTTGGATTATGGCTAACAGCAATATCATAGGACGTGAAAGAGAAATCAAGGTGCTAAATTCGATATACAAATCGAGCAAATCGGAATTCGTGGCTATCTACGGACGCCGACGCGTGGGTAAGTCGTTCCTTATAAATGAGGTCTTCAGAGGCAAAATGTCTTTCTACACAGTTGGCACTTTCCTCAAGGACAAGGACAGCAACACATACAAGGGCATTCAGCTGGAGCACTTCTACGACAGCCTTCTCGACTCAGGAATGTCAAAGACCGACAATCCCCGGCCGACAAACTGGCGCGAGGCGTTCAGATTGCTCAAACAGTTCCTTATGACATTGAAAGCCAAGCGCAAGGTGATTTTCATCGACGAATTGCCCTGGCTTGCGGGCCCTCAGTCGGCCGAGTTGATAGCCGAACTTGGATACTTCTGGAACTCGTGGGCCGACCGTCAGCGCGACGTAGTGCTCGTGGTGTGCGGATCCGCCACAAGCTGGATGCTCGACAACGTGATTTCCGATTACGGCGGACTTTACGGGCGCCTAACAAAACTGATACAGCTACTTCCGTTTACGCTCAACGAGTGCGAGAAATTCTACAAGAAAGCAGGCTTCAAACTCTCAAGATACGAACAGGCCCTCAATTATATGATAATGGGCGGAATCCCATATTATCTGGAAAAGCTCGACAGGGAATTCACTCTCACAGAAAACATCGACAGAATATTCTTTCAAAACCCAGCCATACACCAGGAATTCAGGGAAGTTTACACTGGACTCTACGCCACAAGCGAGCGCTATATCGACGTAGTCAAAATCCTGTCAACCAGGCTATACGGACTCACCCGCTCCGAAATTATCAGCGCCACAGGCATTGAGGGCGGAGGCACGCTCACCAAGATAATCAACAACCTCGAGCAGTCGGGAATAGTCCGCGAATATCCACGCTACGGAGGCAAGCGCGTGGAAACAGTGTATCAGCTAAAAGACTTCTTCACATTGTTTTACTTGAATTTCCTTGCCACCAAAAACAGCGCCAAAGGCAACTGGAAAGCACTTCAGCGCAATGCGGTGTTCTATACCTGGGCAGGACACTCGTTCGAGCTCTTGGCTATCGACCACATCGAGAAGATAAAAAACAAACTCCGCATTGCCACGATCGACAAAAACTTCTGTTACTCAGGAGTTTCACAGAGCGGAAAGGGAGCGCAGATCGACCTCGTTATGATTTGGAACGGCGAGCGCACCGACTATCTCTGCGAGATGAAATTCTCTGAGCAGAAATTCGTTGTAACCGCCGACTATCAGCAAACTCTACTCAACAAAATCGACGCGTTTTCAGTTAGCGGACTTCATAAGTCGGCTCATTCAATACAGCTGATACTCGTTACCACAATGGGCCTGACGAAAAACGAACACTCGTCAACAATCGACCAAGTGGTTACTTTCGATGATCTGTTTAAGTAGAATGTTTTAATTAAATTAACATTAGTTAATGAATGTTAATACAAATTCTTTAATTATTCATAATCAATACTTTATCTAAAATATTAACTCGAAAACTCAGCCAAATTGAAGTTTTTTTGCTCAATTTGGCTGAGTTTTTCACAAACAAAAACGTATAAAAAGAAAATTTGCAAATCCCCGATATCTTGATTATATTTGCAAAAACAATAAAACCCAAACCTTTATGAAAAAAATAATTATGGCACTGACATCAGCACTCACAATCACCGCCTGCAACAACGGCGTAAACAACCTTACCGTGGAGCAGACCATAAAAGACACCACCTGGAAACAGGGAACCCATTGCGAGTTCGTTTTAAACGATTATCCCAACGCCTACAAGTATTACAAGCAGAGCGCTGATATGGGCAACGCCATTGGCTATTATATGCTCGGACACGCTCTTCAACACGGCATTGGAGAGGATGAGAACAAGGAACTTTCCGACGAGGCCTACCGCAAGTCGGTGACACTTCTCAACGAACTTCTTGCCCAGGGTGACGTCAAAGTCCTCCTGAATTTCATCGGCTCGGCATACTATTGGGGCGACGGCGTGGAGCAGGACCGCAAGAAAGCCACTCAGTATTACCTTCGCTCAGCCGAACTCGGAAACCCAGAGTGTCAGTACAAAATAGCCACCTGTTACGAGCAAGGAATCGGCGTAGCCCAAGACCCCGAAAAAGCAATGCACTGGTACCGCGAATCAGCATCACAAGGCTGGGCCGAGGCCGTGGAGAGACTTAAAAAGGAGGAATAATCGTAAATAATGTGCAACATAATTATGTGTATGTCTAAGAAAATGAGCTCAATAATTTATCCAATTTTGGCAGTTGCCTTGGTTGCCTTTTCGATTTGGTTTGTAAGATACATTATCCACCAATACAAACCGAGTTTGGCTTCCTTAGGAGAGGAGTATGTCGATATGCCCCAAATACAAACCGAGGATCAATTGGAAAACGCCTTGAAAAACGCTCCACGAAAATACATTTTAAATAATGTACCAGTTTTTGGAACACCTGTGGAGGATTCCTTGGGGCTGATGAAAGACAAACATCTTGCAAGTATTAGAATTGTTTTCGAATATCTTTCACCTAACGGCAATGGAGCCAGAAGTTATAATTGGTATCCAGCCAAACGAAACACAGATTCCAAACCCGACAACGTAATGCTTTTCAACAAATATCAATTTTGTTGGAAAGAGGCTGATTTTCAAGCATTCTTACGAACCGTGAATTCCGATGACATTGCCAAAGGCGCAAGTGTTTTCAATTGCGAATATTACGACAATTCCACTTCTCCCAAGCGAAAGTACATACTTCATAAATTGGACAATGGAGACAAGATTTCGTTTGTCGCCACTGTTGGAAACGGCGAGATAAAACTCGAGAATTTTGGTCCGAGAAAAACAATCGCAGTAGGCGACCCTTCGCAAATGGTTTTGTCAGAATCCACTTTATCGAAAGCAAAATTTATACTTTTTATAATTCTGGGAGTCACCATTCCTGGATTTTTATTAATTTTGTTGATAAGCAAATGGATAAATTCAGGCGAAGTGGGTTACTGATAAAACAAAAATTTTGCATTTTCCCAATTTCTTGATTATATTTGCAATCAGAAATTAAAAAGAAGTTTTTGATATGATTACAGTTGCAAATCCAATATACGACTCAGTTTTCAAGTTCCTAATGCAGGATACTAAGGTGGCGAAAACTCTTCTCAAAAACCTTTTGGGCTGTGAGATTGAGGAACTTATCCTAAAAAACAATGAGTTTATGTTTTATCAAGTCGATGACCTCAAGTTGTCGAGATTGGATTTCTCTGCCCGTATCAAAGACGAAAACGGTGAGACGAAACTTATTACAATAGAACTTCAGAAAGCATTTTTGAAATCTGAGGTAATGCGTTTCCGTAGATATATTGGAGAGCAATATATCAATCCTGAGAACTGTATCAAGAAAGTTCTAAATCCCAAAGAAGTTGAGAAAGGTCTTGAGAAAGAACGAATTGAGGAAAAGCCAATTCCAATAATTGCCATATATTTGCTTGGTCACAAACTTGAGCATATCAATTCCGCTATCGCAAAAACAAGAATTGATTTTGTAGATAACAATGGCAACTCTCTCAAGGATTTCGAGAAAGATGATTTTTACAAAGGTCTGATACACAATTTAATAATAGTACAGATTCCATTGTTGCCTTCCAAACCCAAACCTCACGTTGAACGGATCCTTTCGATTTTCAATCATAGCGAAATGTTCGAGCAGGAAAAGCAACTTATCCAGATCGAAGACCTCGACGACTTGGAGGATTACAAAATCATAGCCCGACGTCTGGCCTTGGCCGCCGTTGACAAGGAAGTCCGCAAGCGAATGAAAATGGAAGACGACGCCAAGCACGAACTTGACCTTTGGAAAGAGGAATATGAAATGAGAATCAAGAATGCGGAATACCAAGTTGTTCAAGAACGCGAAAAGGCATATCTTGAAAAATTAGCAATAGCAAAATCAATGCTAGCAGACGCTGTTCCTATATCAACAATTTCAAAATATACAGGTCTTTCTCAAAAAGAGATTGATAATATGTAAATCAATAAAATGATATGATTACAGTTGCAAATCCAATATACGACTCGTTTTCAAGTTCCTAATGCAATCCACGGGGCTTCCCAATGACGAGATCAATAAACTGTAATCTTAAAAATAGAATAACCTATGTCCCCCACACTTCTTTCCATAGACCTCTCGAACTATTGCACCAAGCAATGTTCCTTTTGCTACAACCATAGCAACAGGGAGGGGAATGTTATGTGGACGCCTGACGAGGTGATTTCGTTTGCAAAGGATTGCGTGAGGAACGGCGTTAAGGCTGTGTCACTTGGCGGTGGCGAGCCGTTTGAATATGACGACGTTTTCCAGATTATTGACGAACTCTACAAGGTTTGCTACCTTTCAATTACAAGCAACGGACTTCCTTTGGAGAAGTCTGAGATTTGGTATCAGCTGATAAACCACAAACCCGACAAAATCCACCTGACAATCCACAATCCCGACAACAGAGCCGAGGTGGAAAGAGTGTGCCATCAGCTGAAAAAAATAAACGAAACCGGCATAAAACCAGGACTGAACCTCCTTGTGGGCGCCGACAAGATTGAATCGGCAAAAGCAGTTTTCCAGCAGATGATTCAGTTTCTGAATCCCGACCAGATAATCCTGATTCCGCAGAGATTCAGCAACACGCCAACGCCAAAGGAACTCGCAAGCGTTGCCGGCGGAAAAGCATTCCAAAGTCCGTCGTGCCTACTTAAATGCGTCCGTCCAGTGGATTTCGTATCAGTCTCCTTCGACAAAAAAGCAAACTCCTGTTCCTACGCCAGCGGAAAACAACCTCTGAAAACATTGGATTACAAAGGCTTGATTGACGCGCTGAACGCAGTGGAATGGAAAGGCGGTTGCGGTAACGGCTAATACTTTGCCAAATATTTCTCCTTCATACTTTCGCTGGGTTGTAGGTCGAGCAACGGAATTTTATTTATGTTGGAAACTGCGTCTATATAAACGCCGTCATTGAATTTTTGCATTATTGCTGTTGACGGTTTTGGGTCAATTACATAATAATCATCGTCGTCGATAAATGGGAACAGAATTATTCCATTCTTTTTTATGCTGTCAGAAATTATATGTTTAGATTTTTTGCCATTGGGGGCCACGTATTCAACATTAGTGCCAAACCTGTTGGTACTGATTTCGTACGCTGTGACAATATAGCCGCCACGTTTGGCAATTTCTTTTGAGACACGGTATTTGCCGGTAAATGTCCAAGTAGCCCAATATGCGGCCAAGATTAAACCATAGTGGAAGATCAGATAATATGCCGCTGAATGGCAGGTATAATTGAGCGCCGCTATTGCCATAAACGACAACGGAAATGCTATCCTTCCCATCAGGTGGGAATAGCTGCATAATAAGGCATTGATTATCGCGAAAACAATCGTAAACAAATACCAATAGTCGCGGAAAAACTTAAAGAATCTGTTGTCCATCGACGCCTCGAATTTTTCCCTTAGCTCCTGATTGTCAGTAACATTCTCCAATGTTTCGTCGAATTCACCTACGTGGTAAACTCCGTTTTCATAAACTTTGCAAAGCGAGTCGGACGCTAAGTCATTTACAACTTTAAAATGATCTTGCATATTGTAAGGTGTCGCCATAATCACGGAGTTACCATAGATATTTTGCACACTACCTGATACATATCCGTACCTCACTCCTCCCTTGTATTTATATGAAAATTTTGTCTCGGTTGAATAACGTGTATTACCGCCTTTGGTGATGTATGAGCTAGTTTCGTAGCCTTCTATATGCGCGGTGAAAATCCTTGAACCATTTTCGTATGCGGTAAAAAGGTTAAACACCGAGAAAACTGCGAGACCTGTCAAAATACCGACACTGATTAAATGCTCTACAAATTGTACGTGACTGAATATACAACGCAAAATTTGGAATGCGCAGAATACAATTATCGCGCAATGAAACGCATACGAGGAGAAACACGAAATGAATACTCCTAAGAGCAATAAAACCGTTATTATTCTGAATACTACTTTCATAATTGTTTTTTTGCAAAATTATGTTTTCTTTTCGATAACGCAAACATTTTTGTATAATTTCTGAAAATTTTCCTAACTTTGCATAAAATAAATTCTGAAAATTATGGCACTTCAAGACCGCAAAGACATCGACGAAAAATACAAATTCGACGTTACTCCGCTTTACAAGGACAACGCCGAATGGAGGCAGAGCCTCAACGACGCTAGGCAGATGATACCTCAGGTATCGGCATTCAAGGGACGACTCGCAGAGTCGTCGAAAACCCTCCTCGAATACCTCACCTTCGATTCCAACTTCGACCGCAAGACCTCGCAACTCAGCCTTTACGCAATGCTGATGAGCGACGTGGACCTCAGCAACGCCGACAACGTGGCTATGAAAAAGGAAGTGGAGCAGGTGCGTATCGACTACACCCAGTCCAACTCCTTCTCTGTGGCCGAACTCGCCGCCATTCCCGACGACACCCTCGACAAATACCTCGCCGAGCAGCCTGATATGCAACAGTTCAACATCCGAATCAACGAGATTAAGCGCAATAAGCCTCACACTCTCAGCGACTTGGAAGAGGAACTACTTGCCAAGACAAGTCTCCTCGGCGATCCAGCCTACGACACTTTCAGCATTTTCAGCGACGCCGAAATGCCCAACCCAACAATCACGCTCCAAAACGGCGAAGCCGTGGAACTCTCGGCATCAGAGTTTGCCGTAATAAGATCCGGAGCCAACAAGGCCGACCGCGACACCGCTTTCGCAGCCTTTTGGGACAATTACAAGAAGTTTGAGGGAACATTCGGCGAACTCAGCAACGCCTGTGTGCGTCAGCATTACTTCAACGCAGTAGTCAACAAATTCGACTCCTGCCTCGACGCCGCACTATTCGCAAACAACATTCCCACAACAGTTTACCACTCGCTCATCGAAAACGTAAACAAAAACCTCGCAACATTCCACCGCTATCTGAGGCTCAAAGCCAAAATGCTCGGAGTCAGCCAGTTGGAGTATTCCGACATCTACGCCCCCTGCGTGAAGGACGTGGAACTGAACTTCACCTACGAGGAGGCCCGCGAACTCGTTCTTGAAGCCATTAAGCCACTCGGCGACGACTACTGCAACGTGGTAAAACGCGCCTTCGACGAGCGCTGGATCGACGCAATGCCAAGCAAGGGCAAGCGTTCGGGAGCATATTCAAGCGACGGCGGTTACGACGTTCACCCATATATTCTGATGAACTACAACGGCCGCTACAACGACGTGGGCACTCTCATCCACGAACTCGGCCACACTATGCAGAGTTTCCTCAGCGACCGCAAACAGCCATATCCGCTCAGTCAGTACAAGATTTTCGTGGCTGAGGTTGCCTCCACATTCAACGAGGCCCTTCTCGACAACCTTATGCTCACACGCCTCACCGACCGTGGCGAGCGTCTCAGCCTCCTGATGAATATGTTGGACGGTTTCAAGGGCACACTCTTCCGCCAGACCCAGTTTGCGGAGTTCGAACTGAAAATGCACCAGATAATCGAGCAGGGCAAGCCAATCACGGGCAAGGTTCTCACCGAACTCTACGGCGACATCTGCAAGAGATATTATGGTGTTTCCGACGGCGCGTGCAAAATGGACGACCGCATTTCAATGGAATGGGCGTACATTCCGCACTTCTATTACGACTTCTACGTTTACCAGTACAGCACATCGTTTGTAGCGAGTCAAGCTCTTGTAAATAAGGTGATATCAGGCGACAAGACCGCTCTCGACAAATACCTCAACTTCCTCTCGGCAGGCTGTTCCAAGTACCCGATAGAACTTCTCCAGGAGGCCGGCGTCGATATGACCAAATCCGAGCCATTCGAGGAATGTATCAAGACGATGAACAGACTTATGGACGAGATTGAGGAGATATTATAAAACTTATTTGCGGAATCGCAAATTCTTGATTATATTTGCAAAAAAAATTGATATGATAACAGTAGCAAATCCAATATACGACTCAGTTTTCAAGTTCCTAATGCAGGATACAAAAGTGGCGAAAACTCTTCTCAAAAATCTTTTAGGTTGTGAGATTGAGGAACTTGTCCTGAAAAACAACGAGTTTATGTTTTATCAAGTCGACGATCTCAAGTTGTCGAGATTGGATTTCTCTGCCCGTATCAAAGATGAAAACGGTGAGACAAAACTCATAACAATTGAACTTCAGAAGGCATTCCTGAAATCGGAGGTAATGCGATTCCGCAGATATATTGGTGAGCAGTATATCAATCCCGAGAATTGTATCAAGAAAGTCCTAAATCCCAAAGAAGTTGAGGAAGGTCGTGAAAAAGAGAGAATTGAGGAAAAGCCAATTCCAATAATTGCCATATATTTGCTTGGACACAAATTGGAGCATATCAATTCCGCTATCGCAAAAACAAGAATTGATTTTGTGGATAATAATGGCAATTCTCTCAAGAACTTCGAAAATGACGACTTTTATAAAGGCCTGATACACAACTTGATCATAGTACAGATTCCATTATTGCCTTCCAAACCCAAACCTCACGTTGAGCGTATTCTCTCGATTTTCAATCACAGCGAAATGTTTGAGCAGGAAAAGCAACTTATCCAAATCGAAGACCTCGACGACTTGGAGGATTACAAAATCATTGCCCGCCGTCTTGCTTTGGCCGCCGTTGATAAGGAAGTCCGCAAGCGTATGAATATGGAAGACGAC
>JAZQPB010000159.1:0-10880 GCA_045628165.1 Bacteroidales bacterium
AAATGAATTATTTATTTGCTAAAATACCATGAAACCTAATTTCTTATTATTGACTGCACTGGTAATTCTTATGTTTTCTGGTAGCAGCCTGGCCAATGTGGGATCGGACAGCGACTCCGACCTATTAGCTGAAGATATGTATACTGAATACATGAAACTTGGTCGCAACACCTTCTCGATGTGTCATTACGATTCGGTATCTATATATACCGATCTGGCTATAGCGTATACCACATCGGAGCCCCTCAAGCAGAAGGCGCGCCGTCTTTACGACGATGCCATGACCTGCAAGACCAAGCGCAACGAGGGAAACGAGTGCATGACCAAGGCGATGTATTCGCAGGCTTTTGAGTGTTTCGCGGTAGTAATAAAGCTGAATCCCAAAGACGAGTATTGCCGTAGCGGCTATTCCAGAAGCTACAAATTTCAGCACAAGACCATAGAATCCTTCGACATGGTGTCGTTGCCCGGCGGCAATGTCACCATTGGGCGCAACGACGGCGCATTCAACGAGGGTCCTGCCCACAAGTTCATGGTAAGTCCTTTCGCCATGAGCAAATACGAGATTTCCGTTTCGCAGTTCTGCATCTTCCTGAACGCCTGCACCAACACCACAGCCAAGGGACACAAGTGCATGGATGTGGATTCGCCATACAGCCATGTAAGAAACGAGGACGGCTGGTATATCCCCGAGAGAGGTTTCGAGAATTATCCGGCCACCTGCGTGTCGTATTACGGCGCCGAGGCGTTCTGCCATTGGATTGGCTATCAGCTGATGACAGAAGAACAATTTGAGTACGCTTTTGCCAACTCTCAGAAATCCGACAGCCCCGACGGCCCTATGCCGGTGAAGGCCGGAGTGGCCAATAAATACGGAATCCACAACCTGAACGGAAACGTGGCCGAGTGGACCCGCGACTATTACAATCCTGCCAGATACAAGAAAAGATCCGAATCGAACAAAACCCAGATACTTGAGACCATCACTGTAAGGGGCGGTTCATTTGATTCGGCAGCTGATATCAACCCTAAGACATTCAGAGACAACGACCCTCAGGAGACTTACTTATACAATGTAGGTTTTAGATGCGTGTACGAATATTAGTTTTGCTAATGGTTAAATTCACATAAAATTAACAAAGCAAATTTTGTCGTCACGATAAGTTTGAGTATATTTGAAAATAAATTTTTCTTAACACCCGGGTGGGACCGGCAGATTTGATTAATTTGTTAAAACCTTAATACTCTGACTATTATGAACACAAATGATGACAACACACAAGTAGAGGATCAATACAGGGAAGAGCTTTTCCAGGAGTTCTTCTCAGCATTGCCCGAGAGTTTCCATCCATGCGACATCCGCAACCAGGTAAGGCAGGCTTATGATTTTGCCTACGGTGCTCATTACGGAGTATTCAGGAAATGCGGCGACCATCTCCCGTACATCACACATCCGGTAGCTGTGGCCCTCATTGTGGCCAATGAGATTGGATTGGGTCTCAGTGCAGTAATTGCGGCGCTGCTCCACGATGTGGTGGAGGATACACCATACACCCACGACGACATAGAGGAGCGTTTCGGCGAGAGCATCGCAAACATCGTGGATGGCCTCACCAAGATTACCAACGTATACGATGCCAAAACCAACGCCCAGGCGCAGACATTCAGAAAACTCCTTCTCTCGATTCCGCAGGATTCGCGCGTGGCATTCATCAAGATAGCCGACCGCCTGCACAATATGCGCACCATGGAAGAGATGCCCGACGGCACACGTCAGATCAAGGCCGGCGAAAACCTCTATGTATACGTGCCCATTGCCGAACAGCTCGGCCTCTACGACATCAAAAACGAACTGGAGGACACTTCATTCAAATACGCCCATCCCAAGCAATACGAGTCAGTAGTAAAAGATGTAACAGAACTGTCGTCGGGACGCGCCGGCATACTCGCCGAGTTCAAGCTCTGCCTGTTGAGAACCCTCCTAAGGACCGGCCTTACTGTAAGGCTCTCGGTGGTCAACAAATCGTATTTCCAGATTTGGCAGATAATGCGCAACACCGGCAACTCGGTAGACCAGGTATCAGGCACCGAGACCGTCAGAATAATTTTTGATCCACCCAAAAACGCTGACGAACAGGACATTGTATCAGCTCACTACAACATCTACGCCAATGTAATCAGCAATTTCCCCGAGCGCAGCGATTCCAAGCGTGATTATATCATCAATCCCAAGCGCAACGGATTCAAGGCGCTGGTTTTTCAGGTTATGTACGAGGGTCATTGGATTGAGATCCAGGTTATTACAGCTGATAACGATCAGGTGGCACACCGCGGATACTGCAATTCGAGCCCCACACGCACCGGCCTCGACGAGCTCCGCAACAATCTCAAGGACTTCGACCAGGGACAAGACGCGGTAGAGCTTCTCAAGAGATTCCGAAGCCTTTCGCTCCTTAATACCATTTTTGTATTTACACCCAAGGGAAAAATCATAGAGCTTCCGGTAGGCGGCACTGTTCTCGATTTCGCATACGCAATCCACAGCCGGCTCGGCAATCACTGCCTCGGCGCCGTGGTGGACCAGAAAATCGTGACCATCAACCACGTGCTGAAATCCACCGACCAGTGCACCGTGCTTACATCGCCGAGCGCCAAGCCAAGCCAGGACTGGTTCCAGTACGTAAAAAGCGACAAAGCCAGGAGCTGTCTCGACAAATATTTCAAGCGCAACATCCAGAACGACCGTTCCGACATAATAAAAGGAAAGCAGGATTTCAACAAACTCCTGCGCGACAACAGGGTAATTCCAAACCTTCTGCTCATCGGCCGAATACTCTCATATTACAAGCTCCCAAACAACGACGAGCTTTACCGCATGATAGCCCGCAAGGACTTATTGCCTGAGGATCTGCTGGTTACCATCAAGAAGCTGAAGCAGATTCTCGATGGCAATTTGTCGCGCCGCGAGGAGGCTCATGACGCCGAGGTCACCAAGGTGGAGCCCGTACAGCATTACGTGGAGATCAACTACAAGAAACCTCTCACCATCACCAAGAACATGGTTTACGTCTTGGCGCCGTGCTGCAATCCAATCTCCGGCGACGATGCCGTATGCTCCACCGACGACGAGGGCTTGCTCTACATCCACCGCCGCGACTGCATGAACGCCCACAAGATGATAGCGCTAAACGGAAAACAGACTACAAAGGTGGTCTGGGATTCTGATTTGGATCCGATGCTTGCCTCGCTCAACATTCAGGGCACCGACCGCATAGGTCTCATCAAGGACATGGCCACCGTATTCGAGAATTCGCAGGCCAACGTAAAATCCATGCTCATCAACACCGAGGACGGCATTTTCAACGACACCGTTCATCTCTTTGTAAGAAACACCGACGAGCTAAACAAGATAATCGATTCGTTGAGAACAGTAAATGGAATAGTAAAAGTAAGCAGGACCTTTGCCCGTCCAATTGAGGTTCAGTAATTCCCAAAAATTCAAGATAATACAAAAGGCTGTCTGACAACGATTTCAGACAGCCTTTTTCGTGTTTTGGTTTCAGCTGATGGCAAGATATTTTTTTAGCATATCAGCTGATACTCTTAATAAGACCCCCGCAGGCGTCCTCCAGCAATGTTATCACATTATCGAAATCCCTCATATCGCCGTAGTAGGGGTCGGGGACTGTGGTGTAGCCCTTCACATTCTGGAAATACTCCGACATAATGTGTATCTTGTGCTGATGCTCCTTGGGGCAGAGTTCCTTGAGCTCCACGATATTGTTTCGGTCCATTCCGATTATCATATCGTAATAAGCGAAGTCCTTGCCGAGAATCTTTCTGGCCCTGTGGTTGAGAGGGTATCCGCGACGCTCGGCAGTATCAAGCATCCTGTCGTCGGGAGTCTCGCCTTGGTGATAGCTGATGAGTCCGCACGACGCAATCTCGAGATCGAGCCCAGCATCAGCCGACATTTTCTTCATAACGCCCTCCGCCGCCGGACTGCGGCAGATATTGCCAAGACACACAAATAGAATTTTGTATTTTCCGTTATCTTCCATTGTTTAAGTGATTGAAGTGGTGAAATGTTGAAGTGTTGAAGCGATGAAAATGTTGAAGTGTTGAAGTAATTGAAGTGTTGAACGCATCAATCACTTCAACATTTCAACACTTAACTTAGTCTTATCGCGCTTTCGTTTTTGCTTCCGTTCATTATCACGTGGAGTGGCTCCTTGAAGCGGACGTGCTTGAAGTAGGTGGTCTCGTTGATGAGTTCCTGTCTCTCAAGGATTTCGCGCTTCATAAAGGCCTTGCTGTTCTCCTTCTTGATGGCGAAGTAGCCGATGTTCATACTCGTGATATTGTGGAAGAAGTGGCTTCCGTGGCTGAAGTCGAGAGGGTAGCCCTCGAGGCTGGTCTCGATGATTACGGAGGCGTTGCTGATTTCCGACCACGCCACGGGAACGCCAAGGAACCTGTCTGACGTGCCCCAGCGTCCGGGGCCGATGAGAACGTATTTCCTATCCTGTTCGCCGAGTAGAGTGTTCAGGTAGCAGATCTGACGCTCCATTTCTATTGTCTCAAGCTTGTCGAACTTGTCCTCCTTTATGAAAATCACGTCGGTGATATCGTCTATGGTGCCGTTTCCGAGGCTCTGGTTGGTGTAGAGGAGGGTTTTGTCCTCGTTCTTTATCTCGCTGAGGTCAAACTCCTTCTGCTCAAACGATCCAACCATTGGTTTAATCTGCAAGAGGTAGAAAGTAGGCTTGCCGTTCTTTGCCTTGTTGAGGTTTACGGCGTACTCTATCTCCACTGCCGAACCGAATGCGTCCTTCACGGCGTTCAGAATCAGCTCGATAGTCTCAGCCAACGGGAAATAGTCGTATTGCAGAATGTTGGCGAAGTTCACTATTCGAGGTCCGTAACTGTCGAGACCGGCTGTAATTGTGTCGTTGTCAGGATTATAGACCGAGGCCAAATGCTTCAGCGATCCGTGCTTCTCGGCGTCGTAAATGCTGAGGAACTTCAGGGCGGCCAACTCTCCGTGCTGTAACAGGTCAACGTCCTTGAGGCTGAGGTCGAGGGCGTAGAACTTGGTCTGAGTGCTCTTGAGAAGGTCGGCCTTGGTGTACATTGAGACTTCCGGATACTTTGGCGAGAATCTGTAACAGGGGTATCCGCCCACCACGTAGCATCCGAGTCCGAGACCAGCTACGGCGTAACCCTCCTCGGGCTTCATATTGGCCACGGGGTAGAAGTTGTAACTCTGGGCCACACCGCTTATGTGTGGGTAGAAGTAGTTTCCGAAACGGCTTCCCACAACCTCCTGAATAACAATAGCCATTTTCTCCTCCTCGATATTGTGGTGGACGGTCTCGTAATAGCTGCGGGCCGTGTCGCTATACATAGAGGCGTATATCAGCTTGATGGCGTGGCATACGAGCTCCAGGGTGTATTCCTTGCGGTCTTTCTCGTTAGGAATTATGAAAGTGCTGAACACTCCCGCAAACGGCTGACTCACAGAGTCCTCCGAGGTGCTCGACGAGCGGATGGCCAGCGGATTGTCGGTCTGGTTGATGATTATCTTGATCCTCTCGCGCAGGGTGTCGCTCAGGTGTCCGTTCCAGAACATAAGCTTCAGGTCGTCGTAAGGAATGTTCTTGTCGATGGTCTTGCTGAAGAGGTCGTTGTTGGCTATAAAGTTGGTGAACTCCTCGGTGCCGACCACAAAAGTAACTGGCGACCAGATATTTATGCGGTCAGATAGGGGAGAGTTCTCAAGGTTGTAGATCACCGTATCGATGAAAGCGACGCCGCGGCCCTTGCCTCCGAGCGATCCCGGTGCCAGGGTGATGATATTCTTCTCGTCGATGGTGGAGGTCTCCTCGAACGAGAGGATTTTTCCGCGTTTCTTGTCGGCGCGGTAGTCGTTTATCACCTTTATAATCTGAGGACGCATCCGCTCGGCTTCCTCCACCGATGAGCATTCCAACTCCTTGAAAGTCTTGGCCAGCTGAATCTCTCCACGGCTCATCAGCCAGATGGAGAACTGGTTCTTAATGGCGTGGCGGTAGATGGATTCCGCGGGCATCTCCTTGAGCATCATCTCGAACTCTCGCAGCGACTTGGCGTATCCCAGAATCTCGCCGGCAAGGTTCTTGAAGATGAACTCGCCGAATCCCAGGTACTTAACGAGGTAACGCTTAAGCTCGTCGAGAAGCGAGTTTGAGTTTTTGCTCACGAAGAACACCTTCTCCTGATTGTAAATCTGAGGGTCGAGGTCCTTGAGTTCCTCGGTGCTCTGGAAGATAACAGGCACGGTGTAGTTCTCGCTTCTGATATGCTTTACGAACTTTATTCCAGCCTGATGGTCCATTTGTCCGCCCCATTCGAACTCCACGTCGGAGATCACGCACATAAGGTTGTTCTTGTATTTATTATAGATTGAGATAGCCTCCTCGTAGTTTCTGGCGTGCAGGATCTTAGGACGCGATCGCATTTTCACGATCTTGTCCAATTCGTTTTTCTCAACCTCGGGTATCAGCTGGGCCACCTGTCCGAAAACGGTGCTGTAAAGGAGTTCCAGATACCTTGAATAATACTGTGCCGAATCCTCTATGAGCATTATCACCTTCACGAGGCCCACCTCGGTATCGTTCTCCACATTTATGCTGTCTTCCAGCGTCTTAACGATTGTGAAGAAAATATTCGAGTCGCCGTTCCAGGTGTAAATCTTGTTGATTGAGCTCGTTGTAGCCGCTATCTCCTCATATTTCTTCACCTCCTCCTTCTTATTAATAAGGAGGTAAACTGGCACGGCGCTGTTGATTCTCTTGAGGTCCTCGCTGAGCTGAACGCTTCTCTTGGCGTTCATCGGCATTATGATCACCATATCGATATTGGCGCTCTCCATAGCCTCCACGGCATCCTCGTAGGTGCTCACGCCCGTGATTCTCGGCATAGTGTAGAGCGAGAACTGGTGGACGTCGCCCATAAACTTTCCGAAAAACGAGTCCTCGTTTTCAAGACAGAAAGCATCATAGAGAGTGGCCACAAAGAGCACGTGCTTCACCTTGAACTTCATCATATCGAGGTAGATATACTTATCGAGCATCTGCTGGTTGAAGTAGTTTTGCAGAGGCTTGTGGTTCTGGGTGAGGTGGAGTCTGAAATTGTCCTCCTTCTTCTCGAACTTGGCCAGGGCGGCGGTCTTGTGGAGAATGTCGCGGCCTATGGTGTCGTTGATATATCCGGCCACTAGTCGCGCAATGTTGGTCAGGAGCTCGCACTCCTCCTCCAGGAACGGACCGCTGAACTCCATTGGGCACTGCTTGGTGTAGAAAACCTCGATGGAGCCCTTGTTGTTGTCAATGCTTATAAACTGCTCACTTATAGAGCGATGCGTGAATATGAAATTCTTGGTGATATATTCCTTGCCGTCGAACCTGATACGCGCGCAGGCATATCTCGGGTACTGCATAGCGGCCGGGATAATCTCGCAGATGGCGTTGAGGGTGTATTCTATCTCGCGGCCCTCTTTGATAATTGCGGTGGTCTGGTTTATGCAGTCGAGCTCCTGCATACGCTTGCTGTTGAATTTCATCAGGTCGCGCATGGAGTTGGCAGTGGTGGCGCCGTTTATCATAACAGCCAGGTTGTCGAGGAGGTCGCGCTCCTCGTTGAGGAATGGGTCGTTGCTGTTTTCCACCTCCTTGATGGTGGCCTTGTAATAAACCTCGATGGCACATTCAAGCTCGTTGGGGCATTTGAATTTCTTTATGAGGCCGATACCGCAGGGCTCGAAGTCCTTGGTTTTGAACTGTTTCTCGCCGTAGGTGATACGGGCCATAGCATAGTCGGGATACTGCATAGCGTGAGGCAGACTGTCGCAGATCTGCCTGAGGCTCGCCATAATATCGTAGGTCTCGTGGCCGAACAGCAGGGTGGCCTGTCTGAGCGAGGCCATTTCCTTCAAGCGCTCGGTATATAGGTGCAAAATCTTATCGTATTTGGCGCTAACGATTTGAAGGTTAATGGTTTTGGCCATTGCATTTGAAACTTTGTCGAACCTCTCGGGCGCGAAGTCAGCGCCGAATTTGGCCGCCAACTCGTCCTTGTTGACAAAAACGGAGACCTTTCCGTTGATCTCGCTGGTATATTCGGTGCCCTCGTATTCGGAGTTGTCCTTACGCACCGAATCCGAAGTGCTCACCTGAAGCCTGAACCCATATTTCCCGAGTTCCTTATCAGCCAGACTAATCCAGAAAGTAATTAAGTCGTTGTAAGTAAATCGTTTATCATTTTGCCACATCATACCCTTGGAAATAGTCCTCAGGTATTCCGATATGAATTTATTAAAGTCCTGCATAGCAAAAATGGTTTATAGTTAAGTGGTGCTAATATAGGAATTTTTTCGATTGTATGGTGATTTTTGGAGAGGATTTTTTTGAGGCTGACGTTTCGTGGAATATGTAAAATTCCTCTATTTATCATAATCACGTTATCAGGACAGATAATCTTTTTCCGACTTCCGCGGAAAAGGGAGTAGGGGTTGGGGGAGAGGATTGGTTTTGATAAAGAAAAATATCAAATTGATTTTCTTTGTAATTTCAGAAAGAATCCTTATCTTTGCACAGAAAATCAACAATCAAAAATCAAAAATCGAAAATGTCCAAGTATCTGAACCCCAAAGCGGACCTCACCTTCAAGAAGGTATTCGGAGAGCACAAGCACCTTGTGATAAGTCTCCTGAATGCGCTTTTGCCATTGCCTGAGGGTATGAAGATTGAGTCTGTTGAGTATCTCAGCGGAGAGAATCATCACGGAAATATCGACAAGAAGTATTCCATAGTTGATGTAAAGTGCACCGACAACTACGGCCGTACCTTCGTGGTTGAGATGCAGAATTACTGGACTACGGCATTCTTCTCTCGTACACTTTATAATGCTGTTCTCACTTATAGCAATCAACTGAAAAAAGGACAATCGTTCGATAAGTTGAAGGACGTGTATGCCCTTAGCCTTGTCAATGAGTCTGAGATTGAATGTTCCAAGGAGAATGCCAATGATTATATCCACGAGTATTACCTGACAAATCAGAAAAACACAAAGGATGTTCATAAGGATATCTCGCTGATATTTGTAGAGTTGCAGAAATACAAGTCACTCGGTATCAAATTCGACAACAAGGCCGTTGACAAGATGGCGAATCTTTGGCTGAAATTCCTGACCGAGATCGACGACGACACCGTGGATGTGGATCCCGAACTCCTTAATTCACCCGAAACCGCCGAGGCACTCGAGATTGTAGAGACCGCAGCATATACACCTGCCGAATTGGAGGCCTACAATAAATATTGGCTTGATATCTCCACAGAGAGGTCGGCATTGGCAGAATGCGAGGCTAAGGGGCGTGCCGAAGGCGAAGTAATAGGCGAGGCTAAGGGGCGTACTGCCGAAAAACTCGAAATGGCCCGCAAGATGAAGTCCGACAATATGTCATTGGAAATGATTGCAAAATACACCGGCCTCACCGCCGACGAGATTGAAAATATTTAACAAATTTTATGCTTAATAATTTGGAAATCAATAAAATAATGTTAGCAAGCAAGCAAGCAAGCAAGCAAGCAAGCAATAGTTAACACCTTATTAACCACAACGTATAAAAAGCGCTGTGCGCGTTCCTGTATTCGTATGGGAATGTGCACAGCGCTTTTTTTATGTGAGTTCGATTCTCTAAGAGGTTAAGAGGATTAAGAGTTTTTCTTCTTTTTTAGAGTCGGAGTTTTCTTCGCAAACTCCTTTTTTAGAGTATAAGAGCATTCACAATGGAGGCTCTTATACTCACAAAGTATTTTTTTGCAAAAAAAATACGCCTCTTAAAATTAGAATGCTCTTAACTCTCTTACTCTCTTAGAGAAAAAACGTTGAACTCGCCTTATTCAGTAACTTACAGTTAACTATATTATTAATCTTTAAACATTTTACAGCAAATGCAAATCGACAAAGATCAGAAACAGGTCTATGTGTCTGCCGAGATGGAGATCATAGCAGTGGACAGCGCTGACATTATCTGCACAAGCGGTATCGGAGGCGGCAGCAACGAGGGATACGATTTCGATGATATTTAGTAATCGGACTCCCTTTAGTTATCAACATTCTAAAAAACAAAAAACAAATTCTCAAAGATGAAAAATCGTTTTTTATTGGCCGGGCTCTTCGCAATCTCGGCCCTGATGTCTGCTTGCTCTGACGACGACAGCAACAACGAGCAGGTAATTCCTGACAACGTGCCATCTGTGGAACAGCCCGCAGCCGGCAGCGAGGTTCAGGTAACATTCCACGGCGTTGCCGACGGCGATGCCAAGATCAGCAAGACCGCCCTCGCCGACGACCACAAGTCCGTGATCTTCACCACCGGCGACGCAATCTCGGTTTTCGACAAGTTGGGCAACAACTGTGAGTTCAACTCTATAGTGGCCGCAGGCGGCGCAACAGCTGACTTCACCGGCAATGTCAACGATCCAGCTGACAACTACTACGTTCTCTATCCTTACCAGTTAGCCGCCAGATTCGCAGGTGGAGAAATCTCAGCCACATTGCCATCCACACAGAAGGCAATATCAGGCACTTTCGACCCTGCCGCCAACCTCAGCGTGGCTATCACAGAGGATGACAAGAGTTTCAAGCTCCTGAACATTGGCTCGCTCCTGAAAATAACTACCTCTCAGGCTTTCGACAGGATTGTGGTTAAGTCAATCAGCGGCGAGAAGATAGCCGGTGCCATCAAGGTTTCCTTCGATGCTGAAGGCAAGCCGGTAGCAGTTGCATCAGACGCTGCAGTTTCCGAGATTGAGCTTGTTCCCGCCTCTGATCAGACC
>JAZQPB010000160.1:0-6550 GCA_045628165.1 Bacteroidales bacterium
CGCGGATGTGGATGAGGTCGGTGAAGTGTGTCTTGGCGCTGTGCTCCATTATCAGCATTGCGCCGGGCTTCAGGCCGGGATTGTTCATTATAATCTCCGGAATCTTCTCCACGCCCTCCATGTCGTAAGGCGGATCGGCGAAAATCAGGTCATAGTTCAGAGGATTGTTCTCGATGAACTTGAAAGCGTCGGTATTCACCACTCTTGCAGGCGATTTCTGCGGATACATGCTCTTGAAACTCTTGTTGATGAAGTCGCAGTATTTCCTGTTCAGGTCTACGCAGGTGATGTCCTTGCATCCGCGCGAAGCCATCTCGTAGCTGATGCCGCCGCTGCCAGAGAAAAGGTCCAGAAACCTGACATCCTCATAATCAAAGTTGTTGCTTATGATATTGAAGAGCGATTCCTTGGCCATGTCGGTGGTAGGCCTGTCGTTGAAATACGATGGCAGGTTGATAACCTTGCTCCTGAAAAGTCCTGTTATGATACGCATGGCAATGTCATCATATTATAGAATGTATGCTGGGGCACATCGCTGAATGGGAAAGTGATGTTTGGATCCAGTTTGGCCACGCATACATTGGGGTTGTACTTGTAGATGAGCTTGTAAGTCTCCGATTCCTCGTCGATGTAGCCCGATATCTTGATGGGAGTCTTCTTGTCGAGCTTCAGCCTGTTTATTACAGCCGTTATGGCATACAGAGCGTCGGTTGGGCTCTCCACGCTGAAAGTGTTGTAGAGCAGGAGCTTGCCCTTTTCGGTGACGGCGATGTCCACAAAATCGTAGTAGAAATTGGCCGATACAGTGAGCTCCTCAGAGCAGTTGCGGATGAGGTTCTCGATAAGCGGAGTGGCCTCGTGGTAGAAATTAATCTCGGGGAATGTGTTTACCATCAGAGTGGTGATGTATGATGGAATCACGAAAACATTGCAGGCCGAGATAGATTTCAGCTTGTTGAACTGGATTTCCTCCTTGTCGGAGATCTCGAAATTGGCGCTTGTAAGGTCCTTCAGCCTTGTCTTGTCGAACATCGGATTGGGCACTATCAGCGATTTTCTGGTCACGTAGATCATATCCACGCTCTTGTAGCTCTTTCCGAGAAAAGCGTCGGCGGCCAGATTGTCCTTTATCCTGTCGTAAAGGTTTTCGTCGGTAAGCTCCATGCCGTAGCCTATGTGTTTCATGGCCACGTATTCCTTGGAATACGAATCGAGAATGCAGTAAGTGTAGCCACGCTGGCTGATCTGTATAGCCAGGCTGTAAGTGCTTGTCTTATTGATGTTAAACGAGGATGTGAAATTAGATATGTCTTTCATTTCAGTGGTTTTTCTTTATTTGTATACGTTTGATCCGATGCTTGCGCATTCACGCCACTAAGTTATATAAAAAAAGGGAAAACTCGCAATTCCTGAACGGAATTTTTGAGTTTTCCCGCAATTTTTTTTATTTTTATCGTTTCAGCTGAAACAAAATATCTTATCTCTAAGAATACTACTCCCAGTTACCGGCGTTGTTGTTGAACTCCTTGAGCGAGCCAACCTTGATGCCTGGGTATCTGTCGAGAGTCTCAGCCTCGTCGTTCATGTTTACGATTTCCTGACGGTCGAGTCCTTTGAGGTATACATCGTTGTGAACCTTAGCCTCAAATACAGGAATCTTGGCCTTCGACGAAGTCTCGATTGTATCCATAGCCATCTCAAACTGAACCTTCTCTGGCAGACATGGTACATATCTGAAAGAAGCGAGATCGTACTTGCCCTTGCAGAGCGAGTCGTAGCAGCTGATGATGATAGTATCACGCTTAACGATACCTGCCTCAATGGCCTTCTGCTCGGCCACCTTTCTTGGATACTGGTTGAAGAAGCTGTCTGGAATATCGCCGATAGCCTTTACGATCTTGAGCTCGCCGTTCTTGATGAAGTTCTCAAGAGTGTCGAAATTGCCGGTGTATGTGCCGTATACACTCTTGTAAGCTACCTGAGCATCGCGGATGTTCTTGAGGCTCTGTACGGTATTAGCCTTGCGCCATTCCTGCTGTTTCTGGAAACGTATTGGCTGCATGATGCTGTCCCAAAGCATGTATCCCAGGAAGAGGATCACGAGAATGAGACCAATGTGAATGAGAATTTTTTTCATTTTATGTTATTTAATTATTTTAAATTTTATATGATGCAAATTTAAGAAAAAATAAACATACGCACCAAAAAAATACCATTTTTTTTTGCTTTTTTTTCCAAAAAAAACAAAGACCCTTTTGATGATTGTTGGAATATAGTGATTATCTTTGCAATCAATATGAAACTCGATTTTATCAGAAGTGTTTTTTTAACCAATTTCTCGTTTGCTCCCACGCCCTGCCAGCAGAATGCCATCGACATTTTGTCGCAGTTTGTGATGGAGAGCGATGAGTACGGCCTCTTTGTGCTGCGCGGATATGCCGGCACGGGCAAGACCAGCCTGATGAGCGCATTCGTGAAAACTCTACACGATTTCGGCATCAAGACCGTGCTGATGGCGCCCACGGGACGCGCCGCCAAGGTGCTCTCGCAGTTTTCGGGATGCAAGGCCCACACCATCCACAAGACCATCTACCGCCAGCACTCGGGACCCGCGGGCGCATTCCATACCGACCGCAATCTGCACAGCGACACCTTTTTTATAGTAGACGAGGCCTCCATGATACCCAAGTCCACCACCGAGAGGTCGTATTTCGGCTCGGGATGCCTGCTCAACGACCTCATATCATACGTGTATTCGGGCCACAACTGCCGCCTGGTGCTTGTGGGAGATTCTGGTCAGCTGCCTCCGGTGGGCAGTCCGCTCTCGCCGGCACTCGACAGGCAGGAGCTCGAATGCTACGGCAAGGAAGTCTACGAGGCCACGCTCGACGACGTTGTGCGTCAGGCCAGCGAGAGCGGAATCCTAAGCAACGCCACCAGGCTGCGCCGTCAGGTGGAGGGCGCAAGGCCGGGCGAGCTCATCAAGCCTCTATTTAATATAGGTGTGTATCCCGATATCGTGAGGCTTACGGGCGCCGATCTCCTGGAGGCTCTCGAGCAGTCATACGACCGCGCCGGAGTTATGGAAACCCTCGTGATAACCCGCAGCAACAAAAACACCAACATCTACAACAACGGAATCCGCTCCCGGATTTTTTGGCGCGAGGAGCAACTCACTGTGGGCGACCTCGTTATGGTGGTCAAAAACAACTATTTCTACACCCGCAACATCGAGGAGCTGGATTTTGTAGCTAATGGCGATATAGCCGAGGTGGTACGCGTGGGGCGATACGAGTCCATCTACGGATTCCACTTTATAAATGTGGACCTCCGGTTCTGCGATTACGACAATCTGGAAATCTCGTGCAAGATAATACAGGAATCGCTCACCTGCGAGGGGGCGTCGTTCTCCGAGGCCGAAAACGAGCGTCTCATGAAGGCGGTGATGGAGGATTATCCGGGCATGAAAATCCACGATGTGTACAAGGAGATAAGGAACAACGAATATTTCAACGCCTTCCAGATCAAGTTTGCCTACGCGGTCACATGCCACAAGTCGCAGGGCGGACAGTGGAAGAACGTGTTCATAGATCAGGGCTACATCACCGAGCAGATGCTGGACCGGGAGTATCTCCGCTGGCTCTACACAGCCATCACGCGCGCCACCGAGAAGGTCTATCTTGTCAACTTTAAGGATGAATTCTTTGAGAATCAGCCTATTGAAAAATATTAGTAAAAAAGTTGTAATAAAATTTGGCTGTTTCGCAAAAACACCATAATTTTGCATCTGTAAAAAACGAGGTCCGGTAGCTCAGCTGGATAGAGCAACAGCCTTCTAAGCTGTGGGTCGAGCGTTCGAATCGCTCCCGGATCACGCAAATTTTTCGAAGCCTTGACTCCGCAATGGGTTGAGGCTTTTTTTTATATCAGCTGATATGATACCGATGCAAGCGCTATCAGCTGATATGATACCGATGCAACGCCATCAGCTGAAAAAATACTGAAAAAAAATTCATCTCAGGTTATATCTTATCACATATTTATTTATATTTGTGTCATAATTTTCTAATTATTAATCATCATGAAAATAAAGAAAAAGAACAATAGAATGAAACTGATTTTGCGATTGTCCCTGGTGCTGATGCTGGCGCTGGGAGGTTTTGTGTCGTGCACTATGATGGGTTTCGGATTCAACGGTGCCGAAAAAAACAAATTGATTCTCAGACTTATAGGCGACTGCCTTACCAATATGCATTACGAGCGCATTGTATTTGACGACGCTTTTTCGTCGAAAGTTTTTGATGAGTACCTCCTGAAACTCGACTATTCGAAGAGGTTTCTGCTGAAATCAGACATCGACGAGCTCGAGAAGCACAGATACAAAATCGACGACTATATCATGAGCCTCGACATGAATTTCTGCGACAAGGCCACCGACCTCATCAAGACCCGCCAGAGCGAGGCCGAAGGATATTACCGCGAGGCCATAGATGGAAATTTCGATTTCACAGAGGATCTCTGGATACAGACCAACGCCGATTCGCTAAATTTTGCCGCCAGCAAGGACGAGCTCCGCAGCTTCTGGTACAAGACCGTGAAACTGGCCGTGCTCGAGAGATTCTACGACCTCAAGAAAACCCAGGACAAGGCCGTGGAGAAAAACGACACTACCGTGAAGGTGAAGACCGACGAGGAGCTTAAGGCCGAGGCTATCAGCCGCATACGCGAAAACTACAACGACTGGATGAAACGCATTGCCGGCATCAAGACCGAGGACTACAACGCTTTCTTCTTCAACTCGATAATAGCGGCCTGCGACCCTCATTCCGACTATCTGCCGCCTGCCGACAAGACCAACTTCGACATCCAGATGTCGGGCAAGTTCGAGGGTATTGGCGCCACTCTCCAGAGCAAGAACGGACAGACCAAGGTGACCGACATAATACCCGGAAGCGCCAGCTGGAGGCAGGGCGAGCTCGAGGTGGGCGATATCATAATGATGGTGGGCCAGGGCGACAATATCCCCGTGGATATCAGCAACATGAACCTCGACGAGGCTGTGCAGCTGATACGCGGCAAAAAGGGTTCTACCGTAAAACTCACTGTAAAGAAAGTAAACGGCTCTGTAACAGTAATCCCCATTGTGCGCGACGTGGTGATAATAGAGGAGACCTACGCCAAATCGTCGATACTGAGCGCACCCGGATCAAGCGCCAAGATAGGATACATCTACCTGCCCAAGTTCTACGCCGATTTTCAGGACATGAACGGAAGATTCTGCTCCAAGGACGTAAAGGCCGAGCTCAACAAGCTGAAGGCCAACAACGTAAGCGGCGTAATCCTTGACCTCCGCAACAACGGCGGCGGAAGCCTCTCCGACGTTGTGGATATGTCGGGCCTCTTTATCTCCAGCGGTCCTATAGTTCAGGTGCGCACACGCGAGGCTCAGGTATCTCAGCTCAAGGACAAGGACGAATCCATAACATACGGCGGTCCGCTCGTGGTGCTCATCAACAATTTCAGCGCCTCGGCATCAGAGATTCTCGCCGCCGCGCTCCAGGACTACGAGCGCGCCATCATCATCGGCAGCCAGTCGTCGTTCGGCAAGGGTACAGTGCAGAGTGTCATAGACTTTGACCGCGCCGCGGTGAACAATTACTTCAAGCCATTAGGTGCCATGAAAATCACCATCCAGAAATTCTACCGCATATCGGGCGGCACCACGCAGCTGCAGGGCGTAATCCCCGATATCATAATTCCGGATTCGTACGCCTACATGGAAGTGGGAGAGAAGGAGCTCCACAACGCCCTCAAGTACGACGTAATCAAGCGCGCCGTATATCAGAAGTGGAAACCCGAATACCACCGCAACAAGGTGATCTCGGCCAGCAAGGCGCGTATCAGCTCCAATCCCGTTTTCCGCCAGATAGATGAGAACGCCAAGCGCCTGAAGAAGCGCTCCGACGAAACCTGCTATTCGCTCAACTATCAGAAATACAGCGCCTACCAGCAGATGCTCGAGGTAGAAAACGAGAAATACAGCAAGATAGGCAAGGACAAGACCGGCATTACGGCCACATTCCTCTCGCAGGACAAGGCAGCCTCTGCCGGCGACACCATCAAGACCGCCAAATTCACCAAGTGGTTTGATGAGCTCGAAAAAGACATCTACATCCTGGAGGCCGTAAATGTAATCAACGACATGCAGCAGAAGTAGTTTTTTGGCATATCAGCTGATAGCAACAAATAATTAAACTAAATTTCACACAGAATATATGGTGCAAAGGGATTTTTTTTAAGACCTTTGCACCATAATTTTTATCAAACAATCATAGAATATGAGCAAGAGCAAACTTACCAAAATTGTAGCGACAATCTCTGACCGCCGCTGCGACGTTGATTTTATACAATCCCTCTACGATGCCGGTATGAACGTGGCCCGTATCAATACAGCACACGCCGATTTTGACGCTGTGCGCCAGATGGTTGCAAACATCAGGCAGGTTTCCAAGACCATTGGAATTATGATAGATACCAAGGGTCCGGAGAT
>JAZQPB010000161.1:0-6846 GCA_045628165.1 Bacteroidales bacterium
ACCGAGTACCACTGGCAGAACATCTTCCCTGAGCTTATGTTCACAGAGGAGGACGAGGAGAACCTTGAGAACGCTGGCACACCAGCTCCTATCTGCAAGGTAACACCTTGGGAGAACTTCATCGACAAGTCTCACAGCCCATACAACTTCGAGAACATGGGTGGTGGCTCAGTCGCTAAGGTTTCTGGTGGTTCATCACTTGCCGCTTTCGACGAGATGCTCGAGAAGGCTGGTGGCAAGGATTTCTTCGGCAAGCTCGGCAACAACCTCGCAAACCTCAGCGAGAACGCCAAGGACCTCGCTTCTGTATCTAACGCAGCTGCTGCTTCACAGGCTTTCACAAGCACTCTCCAGTCTGCTTCTTCAGCTATCTCTTCTTTCAACTCTTCTGCTGAGGATATGGCTAACACCATGGGTTCTGTACAGGGCCAGATCACAAAGCTTGGTGCTGTAGATTTCTCTGCCCTCACCGATGGCAACAGAGAGTACAGCGACAATATCTCTAAGCTCAACAAGAATCTCGGCGCTATCAACGGCGTATTCGAGATGCAGCTCAACGACTTCGACTCAGTTATCGCTGGTCTTAAGGAATCTGTACAGGGTGCCAAGACATACTCTTCCGAGATCAACAAGCTCGGCAACAATCTCAAGGCTCTCAACACTGTATACGGCAACATGCTTACAGCTCTCAACGTTAAGTTGTAATAAGCGGCCAAGACACATTAATATAAATCAATTTTAATTTGTTAATTCTTTAAAACTAGTATAATATGAGTGGAGGAGGAAAAGAAACCCCAAGGCAGGCGATGATCGGTATGATGTACCTGTTCTATACCGCGCTTTTGGCGTTGAACGTTTCTGCAGAAATCCTTTCAGCATTCTCTCTCGTAGATTCTTCATTGCGCAAGACCAATGAGATTAATGAGAAAGTGATTGGTGATACTCACCAGGGCTTCAAGGATGCTTTGAAAAATGATCCAGGTGTAGCTCCAATCTTAGCAACTGCCGAGCAGGTAATGGCTAAGTGTGACGAAGCTTATGATGTAGTTCAGTCTTACAAAGAGAGATTTGTTTGCACCCTCGAGGGTGTGGAGAATCTCGACGCTCTCTGGGCTGCTAAAGAGGTAGAGCCAAATTCAGTATATTTCGGCGACCTCGTTTCCAAGAAAGATGATAACAATGTTGGTGGCCAGATCTTCATTCAGGAGAATGAGGGTGAGCACGGTCTCGCTGTTCAGCACAGCCGTGAGAACCTCAAGGCTTATCTTTCTGAAATTGTAGACAAGGACACTGTATCTACCGACGGTGAGAAGGAGTCTATGAAGACTACCATCATCGAGATGCTTGCTACCGAGGCTGTAGAGTCTCAGGAGGAGCCAGGAAAGATCGTTCCATGGCCTGCCGCCAACTTCGAGCACCTTCCTGCAGCCGGTGTGCTCTCTCTTATGACCAAGATGCAGAGTGACGTGCGCAACGTGGAGGCTTCAATGCTTCAGTATCTCCGTGGCCTCGTAGGCAAGGCTGATATGAAGTTCAACGCTATCAAGGCTGTTGTTACAGCTCCATCTAACTACGTACAGCAGAACGAGCCTTTCAAGGCTGAGATCTTTATCGCAGCTTACGACTCTACACAGAATCCTGAGATTCTCGTAGGTGGCTCTCCAATTCCTGTTAAGAATGGTGTTGGTACCTACACCGGCAATACAAGCTCTCCAGGCCCTCACTCTTTCCAGGGTGTTGTTAAGTTGAAAAACAAGAACACCGGCGAGATCAAGGATTATCCTTTCAAGAGCGAGTATGAGGTTGGCGTATCTTCATTGTCGGTATCACCTACCAAGATGAACGTACTCTACATCGGTGTACCTAACCCAATCGACATCACATCTTCAGGTGTGGATCCTAACAAGCTCAACCCATCTATTACCCAGGGTTCTATCACCAAGGGTGCCAAGCCAGGTGAGTTCGTAGCTAATGTTAAGTCTCCAGGTACTGTTAAGATCTCTGTATCAGCTAATATCGACGGATCACAGAAGAGCCTTGGTTTCAAGGAGTTCCGTGTAAAGAAAGTTCCAGATCCAGTACCAGAGGTTGGTGGCGCACGTGGTGGTGTAATCGGTAAGGCTGTGCTCGCAGCTCAGGCCGGTGTAATCGCCAAGCTCGACAACTTCGACTTCGATATGAAGTTCCAGATTGTATCATTCAAGGTTTCAGCAACTGTAAAGGGCTTTACCGAGGATCAGGAGTCTAAGTCTGCCGCATTTACCCCACAGCAGAAGGCTCTTATCAACAAGGTTCCAGCTGGTGGCAAGATCTACATTGAGGAAATCAAGGCCAAGGGTCCTGATGGCACTATCCGTGATCTGCCTACACTCAGCTTCAAGCTTAAGTAATATTTCCTGAAAAATATTGCAGTTTTTTACAATATTTTATAAAAAAGAGAGTTTTAATAATACATAACAGTTTATTAAAACTCTCTCTTTTTTTTGGGAAGTTTACTAATTTTAGATATAAAATCATGAAAAAAATTCTGTTCTTGATGGCTGTCGCAGCCATTTTGCAGTGTGTGGACGCTGTAGAGACCCACGCTCAGGTCCTCTTAGGTCTTCCATACGAGAAGATCCACACTGTTAACCGTAAGCCGGTTCCTTACCAGTATGTGAGGGAGTCGGATGTGATGTGGAGTAAGATTATATGGCGCCGTATCGAGCTCACGGAGCGTGCCAATCAGCATCTCTATTTCCCTACCGAGCCTACCGATGGCCGCATGAGCCTTATCGATGTGCTCCTCGAGGGTATTCACACTCAGGGTCTTACAGCCTACAATGAGAATAATGGCGATGAGTTCGGCACTATCGTTACCGAGAAGGAGGTGCATACCGCGCTGGGTACCGAGACTACCACTATGACCGTTACCGATATCAACGGCGACGACCAGACCAAGGTAGTGGAGCAGCCTTACAACAGCTCAGAGGTTAAGTCTTACCTCCTCAAGGAGCTCTGGTTCTTTGACAAGCAGCGCTCTGTAATGGAGGTCCGCATTATCGGTATCTGCCCGATCCGTATTTATTTCCGTCCCGACGACCTCGATCAGGAGCATCCACAGCAGAAGAAGACTTTCTGGGTATACTACCCGGAGGCCCGCAAGATTCTCTCTAACGCCGAGTGTTTCAACAGCAACAATGATGCTGCCCGTCTTAACTTCGAGGATATCTTTCAGAAGAGATTCTTCTCAAGCTATATCTTCGCCGAGTCAAACGTTTACGACAACCGTTTGATCCAGGAGTATGCTCAGGGTCAGGAGTGCCTTCTCGAGGCCGAGCGCATCAAGGAGCAGATTTTCAACTTCGAGCAGGATTTGTGGGAGTATTAGAATATATTTTGGCCGTTTAGGCTGATAGTTTTTTTGATATGCCGGTGGCGCGTATTCCTTTTCAGGAGTACGCGCCATCTTTTTTTTGCTATCAGCTGATATGATTATGTACGTATCAGCTGATATAATAATTTACATATCAGCTGATATAATGATGTATGTATCAGCTGATATGCAAGGCTAAGGCCGGTGCTGGTAGCTTATCTGGTAGCTTATCATGGGGAAGAGGCCGGGGAGGGTCATGCCGGTGGCCACAAAATGGTTTTCCTTGATGTAGTTTGACGGGATTTCGTATGTGCCCGACGGGGTTTTTATCTTGTTGTAGCTCACCATTACGTAGTTGTTGCGGTTGTAGAGGTTGTATACCGACAGCATGATGTCGTGGGCCAGCCGGCTGCCGGGCCTGCGGAATGTGTATTCCAGGGCTATGTTGAGCTTGTGGTAGCAGGGCAGGCGCGCGTTGTTTCGCTCGCCGTAGTAGGGGATTTTGTATTCGTCGTAGTAGTAGAATCCCACGGGCTTGGTGTAGGGAATGCCTGTGTTGTAGTTCCAGTCGGCTTTTATTATCAGCCTGGGGGTGATGCTGTATTGCACCATGGTGTGTATTACGTGCGGTATCGAGTTGTCGGGGATGTAGTTGTAGCTGTAGAGGTCGGGGGTGTGGCGGGTGCTGCGCGTGTAGGTGTAGAAGGCCTTGGCGCGGAGTTTTCCGGTGTTTTTTTCAGCTGATAGCTCTATGCCGTTGCTTACCGCCTCGCCGAGGTAAAACTCGTTTTCTATTGTGCGGTTCATCAGCATGTTGGCGTGCAGCTTGTATTCGGTGAGGTTGTGGTATTTCTTGTGGAAAAGGCATGTGGACAGCAGTATCTCGCGGAGCCTGATGTTTCCGCTGATGGTGTATGAGTATGCCTCCTGGGGCTTGAAGAAGTTTCCGCTCGGTATCCAGAGGTCGAGCGTGGTGAATGGGCTTATGGAGTTGCTGAGCATGTGGTGGAACTGCACGTTGCGCTCGGCCGATGCTTTTATGTTGATGCGGTTGGTGGGTTTTACGAGCACCGATACGCGCGGCTCCAGCTCCATGTATGTGTGGAACCGGCCCTTGGCGTATGTGGTGGTGTCCCACTTGAGGAGCGTGTCGTTGAAGTAGAAGCTCTTGGCCGGGCCGTAGTTGCTCCAGGCGTTGATTCTGGTTCCGTATTTTACGGCTATTTTCTGCGTGATGGAGCTCTCGCCGGCCATGTAGATGGTTATGTTGTCGGCGTTGCCGGTCAGGAGTCCGCTGTTGGATTTTTCCTTGTTGATGTAGAGCGTGGCCGGGGTGAATATGTGGTATGAGTATTCGGCGCCGAATTTCAGCGTGTTTTTGGGCGTGAGGTTGTATGTGAAGTCGTTGCGGAGCGATATGTTGCCTATGCGTGTGTTCCAGAAGTTGCTGTGGTCCTCGTTGGTGTATACCTTGTATTTGTACTGGCCGAAATAGAGGATCTGGTTCATCTGGAATCTCGGGCCCAGTACGCGGTAGTTTCGTATGGTGGCGGCTATGTTTTTCCACGATACGGCGTAGTTGTTGCCGGTCTCGAGGTTGGAGTAGTAGTCGCTGCCGGAGAATATCGACAGGTATAGCCTGTCCTTGTCCGACAGCTTGATGTGCACTTTGCCGTGGATGTCGTAGAAGCTGAAGTCGCCGTCGCGTTTCAGGTATTTGGCGCCCCATCCGAGTGTTGATTTGCGGAGGTGTCCGGTGGCTGTCACCTTGTCGCTGATGATGGGCGATTCCAGGCGCAACGATGTTGTGAGCGGGGTAAATTCCACGCTTGCGCCCAGTTTGCCGAGGCTTCCGTCCTTGGTCTTGATGTCGGTGATGGACGACAGCCTGCCGCCGTTTTTTATGGGGAAGTCGGCTGTGTATACTTCTATTGAGTTGATGGATTGCGGGGCCACCGACGAGTAGAATCCGAACAGGTGCGACGGGTGGTATATTGGCGCGTCGTCTATCAGCACCATGTTCTGGTCCTTGAATCCGCCTCTTACTGAGTAGAATGCCGATCCGTCGGATATTCGTGTGATGCCGTGGTCGGTGGATAGTATGCCCACGAGGTCGCCTCCGAGCACCAGGCCGGAGTATTTCTTGAAGTCTTCTATGTTGATGGTGCTGCTCTTGTTGATGAGCTCGCGCGCGCTCAGCTGGTTTTCGTGGCTGGTGATGGTGATGGCCTCGAGCTGGAGGTCGGTGGAGTGCAGGGTCTGGTTTATCTGATAGTCGGCGTTGTGGATTATAGGCACGTATTCGCGCTGATATCCCAGGTATCCGTATACCAGTGTGTAGCGTCCCTTGTTTAGGGTTATCGAGTAGTATCCTATTTCGTTGGTGGTGGTGCCTATGGGAGTGCCCTCCACGCTTACGGATGCGCCTATGAGCGGCTCTCGTGTGTCGTGGTCCAGGATGTATCCGCTTATGGTGGCGGTTTTGGCTTTCTCGTTTACGGATGTCTGGTGCTCTACCTTTCGGGTTTTCAGGATTATCTGCTTGTCGAGTATTATGTATTCGAATCCCAGCATGTTGGATAGCTGGGTCATTACGTTTTCGAGGCTTTTCTGGCGGACCTTGATGTCGAGTCTCAGCTGGTCATCTATCTGACTGCTGTTGTATACAAACAGCAGCCCGCTCTTGTCCGTGATGTCGTCGAGGATCTGGCGCAGGCTGCTGTCGTGATGTGATATGTCTATGAGAGTAGCGTTGCCGCCTGTCTGGCCGCAAACAGGCTCAGTAAGCTGCAAAATCAATAGGGCTATGGCCGTGATTATTGCAATGGCTTTTTCTCTCATTGGCTGTTTTTACTTTCCTATGGTATAGATGCCGTCGTCCTGGCGTTCTATGCGGAGGTCGAGGGCCTGCTCCAGTATCGAGAATATCGACTGGAGGTCCTGATTGTCGAATACTCCGGTTACGGTGGCGTTGGCTATTTCCTGGTCGGCAAATTTGTATTTGAAATCGTATACCTGGCTCAGCTGATACATAATATCGCTCATGGCGCTTCCGCTGAAGTCGAGTTTTCTGAGTTTCCAGGCTATGTTGTTGAAGTTGCTAACCTCGCGCACCTCCATCTGGCCGTTTTTGTGGCATATCAGCTGCTTGCCTATTGTGAGGTCCTTGACTGACTGCTGGCTGATGCGGGATTTTACTTCCACATTGCCCGATGTTACGGTTACGGTGGTGGCGTTGCCGGATTCGCATACGTCGAACGATGTGCCGTGTACTGTAACAGTGATGTCCTCGGTATTGATCTGGAAAGTACGCGCGGGGTTTTTCTCCACGTCGAAGTATGCCTCGCCGCGAAGCTCCACGATGTATTCGCCGTTGCCTCTGTTGTCCGTGCACTGTACGGAGCTGTTTTTGTTGAGGCTTATCTGTGTGGATGTCTCCACTGTGGCTTCCATTGTTCTGTCAGCTGATGCGTATTTTTCAGCTTTGGGCA
>JAZQPB010000162.1:0-5434 GCA_045628165.1 Bacteroidales bacterium
ACAGGCGTAATCATATGGACACAATCTTTGATGTGCTTATTCGCAGAATGGTCGAATACCAATTAACTCGCTTATAATCAATTAAATTATCAGTGCGCACTAAGCGCCTATACCTAAAAATGTATTTGTCAAAAACGGCCAAAAACACCTCGTCTTTGGCCGTTTTTTGTGTGTTCTTATGGATTATTTCCGGGCGAAAATTGGTTGATTTTTTTACCGTTTTCGCCCGATAATATTTGGTGGATGGGGATATTATTTGTTTTGTATCTTGTCTGAAAACTTGCTATCTTTGTAAAAAATTGAAAGTTCAACGTTATGGATATTAAAACACCTGGATATTATTGGTTAGACACTTGGATTATGGCGAATGTAATTCAGTTGGCCACACAGGATTTTTGTGCTAATTTTTTGAATTTCAAGAACGATCCTTGTGGTCGTCAATATGACCAAATGACTCAGGCCTCGCGTTCTGGTCAGGCTAATATCGCAGAGGGCAATTCTCGTCACGATACTTCGAGGGAGACAGAGATGAAACTGACTGATGTTGCAAGGGCAAGTCTTGCAGAATTGGCAGGGGATTATGTTAACTGGTTGTTGAAGCAGGGTGTTGCGCCGTGGTCTACCAAGTCTGATGATTATATAATTGTCAGCAATATTAAATTGGATAGTGCAAATTATAAAGATGATGTACAGCATTTAAGTGGTTTGCACATTTTGGCTCAAAAGGCAAAATTTTCAGAATGGTTAACTCCGTCAGACTCAATAAGATTTGCCAATTGTATGTTGATATTATGTAATAGGGCGATATTGATGTTGAGAAAGCAATTGCAGTATCTTTTAGAGTCTTTCCGTAAAGAAGGTGGTTTCACAGAGGCTCTTTCGTCAGAGAGAATTGCCTTTAAGGCGCAGAAGTCTCAGGAGGAAGGTGCTCCTGAATGCCCCAAATGTGGCAAGCCTATGATAAAGCGTGTTTGCAAAAAGGGCGCAAATGCTGGAAAAGAATTTTGGAGTTGCTCTGGATATCCTAATTGCAATGGAACAAGGAGTTTGTAGGAGGTTATTTCGGGATAATGTAATGCGTTTTATTGTTATTACGTTATCTCGTTTCTTTGTAAGTTGACAATTTTAGATAATTCAGCAACTTCGGAACTCCTCCTAATTCCCCCCTCCTAAATTTTGGTTGTTTTTTCCGTTTTTTTGGTACTGTTTGATATTTCCTAAATGGATAATTTTGTATTGTTCAAAAAAAATAGATTATGAAGAAAATATTTTTAATCCTTTTGGTGCTGATGCCGTTGTTTTCGATGGCGCAGGCTAATGTAAAACAAGACAGTACTATGATAGTAAGAATCAGTGAGATAGAGGTTTATCCCGAATACTTGGAAGAGTATCTGGAATTTGCGCACAATGTGGGGGCCACCTCGGTGAGGGAGGAGCCCGGAGTAATCTGCATTTACCCTATGCAACAACTCAGGAACGATTGTCAGATAAGGATTTTGGAAATCTACGCGTCTCAGGAGGCGTATCAGAGCCATATAAAATCCGCTCATTTTTAGGTATATAAGCAGGGAACGCTGAAAATGGTGAAATCTCTCGACCTCGTGGATATGCGTCAGATGGCGCCCGAGACATTGCCGTTGGTTTTCAAAAAAGCCTCCTCTGATGCCACAGAAAATTGAAAAAATCTGTGTAAATCCGCCCAATCTGTGTTATCAGTGTTCAATAAAATTTAGTCTATGAAAAAAATATTTTTGAGTTTGTGCTTGCTGTTTGGCGCTATGTCGCTGATGGCTTGCAACAACGAGGATGAGTCGTCGTCAACTCTGCCAAATGACGATAAGGGCGACGCAACTGCCACGCCGTCAGATAATTATAATGATAACAATAATATAAGTACTACTATGAAGATTAATGTAAATTCCCACACTTTGACAGTGGAACTCGCTGAAAACAAGTCTGTTGATGCGCTTATGAATTTGCTGGAAGAAGGTCCGGTAACATATAAGGCCCACGATTACGGCAATTTCGAGAAGGTAGGTGATTTAGGTTTCAGCCTTCCTCAGTCCAACGAATCCATAACCACCGAACCTTGCGATGTTGTTCTGTATCAGGGAAATAGTATCTGCATTTTCTATGGTCCAAACTCCTGGTCATATACAAGAATTGGCAAGATTATTGGCGTTGATAAGGATGAGTTGAAGTCGATATTGGGCGATGGGGAAGTGGAGATAAGGCTGTCAATATAAAAAAATTATGAGAAGAAAATCATTTTTATTAATTTTGCTGATGGTTTTGTCGCTTATTTCGTGTGTGGCAAAACAGTCTGAAAATCAAAAAGATAATATGAATAAAAGTATTGTGGTGTTTTTCTCGCACGCTGGCGACAATTACAGCGTGGGAATCATTAAGGAAGGCAACACCAAGATTGTTGCTGATATAATCAAGGAATCCACAGGCGCCGATCTCCTTGAAATCGTGTGTGTTAAGGATTATAACCTTGGCTACAACGATCTCTGTGCTCTTGCCAAAACCGAACAGCAGAATGGCGAACTTCCGGGCTATACTTTGTTGCTGAATGGCAAGCCCGTGGCCTCTCCGTTCGATTTCGCCGGCTACGACACTATTTATATAGGTGGTCCTGTATGGTGGGGAACTTATCCTCAGGTGATGTTCACATTCTTCAAGGACCACAGCCTCAGCGGAAAGACAATTCTCCCCTTCACCACCCACGAGGGCTCGGCCTTGGGCAGTTGCGTCAGCGATCTCAAAAAGACATATCCTCAGGCCACATTCGGCAAGGCGTTGTCTATCTACGGCCACGAGGTGCGTAGCGATGCCGGCAAGAAAAAGGTGATGGATTGGGTAATGTAAATGGATTTCAAGATAGCATTCCGGCTCTCTGTTCCCGTGCTGGGCGCCTACCTTTTTTTAGGTTTCACGTACGGACTTCTGGCTGTCAATATGGGATACCCGAGCTACACGTGCGCTTCCGTTTTTTGTTTTCTCGTCGAGAAAGCGGACGCCCGAATTTGTGCAGTTTCTGGGTAAGTATCTTGCAAGCGCGGTTTTCGGAATGTTGGTGGTTTACTGTGTCAAGGATGTTCAGTTCCTGACCGGGAGCCACGGTTTCAAGGAGATTGCAGGCATTGTGGTGTGCGTGTTGCTTCATCTCTGGAAAAAGAATATGCTACTCACCATTGCCGGCGGAACGGCGTTCTATATGCTGTTGGGGCAATTGATGAAGGTTTGGTGAGGGGAATATTTCTTTTGCAGATTCAATAATTATTTGCTATCTTTACCACTGAAAATCAAAAATCGAAAATGGCGAAGTATCTTAATCCTAAGGCAGATTTAACCTTCAAGAAGGTGTTTGGAGAGCACAAGAATCTTGTGATAAGTCTCCTTAACTCCCTTTTGCCATTGCCCGAGGGTATGACAATAGAGTCTGTTGAGTATCTCAGCGGAGAGAATCATCACGGAACTTCGGATAAGAAGTATTCCATAGTGGATGTTAAATGCGTTGATAATTACGGCCGTACATTCGTGGTTGAGATGCAGAATTACTGGACAACCGCTTTCTTCTCACGTACTCTCTACAACGCAGTTCTCACATACAGCAATCAGTTGAAGAAGGGTCAATCGTTTGACAAATTGAAGGATGTGTATGCCTTGAGCCTTGTCAACGAATCAGAGATTAAATGCTCAAAGGCGAATGCCGATGATTATATTCACGAATATTATCTCACCAATCAGAAGAATTCAGAGGATGTCCATAAGGATATCTCGTTGATATTTGTTGAGTTGCAGAAATACAAGACTCTCGGCAAGCCATTGATGAACAGGGCAGTCGGCAAGATAGCGGACCTTTGGATGAAATTCCTAACAGAAATCGACGACGATACTGTGGACGTGGATCCAGAACTTCTGAGTTCACCCGAAACCGCCGAGGCTCTTGAAATTGTTGAGACCGCAGGCTATACCCCTGAGGAACTTGAAGCCTACAACAAGTATTGGCTCGATATCTCCACTGAGCGGTCAGCGTTGGCAGAGTCTGAGGCGAAAGGCGCAAAACAAAATGCCATTGCGACTGCAAAAAAGATGCTGGCAAAGAACTATCCTATTGATGATATTGCCGAATTGACAGGTCTTTCCGCAGATGAGGTTGCTGAGATTCAATAAAATTTGCCCTTTGTGTTTGTCTCTGATGCAAAAATTACAAAAAACGACCAAAAACGTGGTGTTTTTGGTCGTTTTTTGCGTTTTTGGAAAAAAGTGAGAAAATCGTTTGGAGAATGATATAAGATTTTCTAAATTTGACCGTCTGAAAATTTCAGGCTAATTTACATAATAAAGGCGTTTACTTAGCGCTTTGTTATTGTCGTTCTAGGAACTTCGCAAACTCTTAACGGCTATCAATAAGCAAAGCAACAGTGAATGCCTCACAAGGTGTATTGTACACCAGCCATATCTCAGGGCCTTTATGGTCTTGGGTATGGTGTGGTTTTACTATAGCCTATTGGCGTGAGGTGTTCGTGTTGCTCGTTCTGATAGTCGGGCAATGCGAAGGCCTCTAGAGCGTGGACGAGTCAACAAGTGAGTCCCACGCTTTTTTTATGTATCTTAATGAATGAGTAAAGTATAGTTAGAATTTCGACCCTTGGGGCTGGGGGAGATACGAACGGAGAAAATGCCAGTTTTCAAAATCACGGTAAAGAATCCCATTAACTCAAATGGTGTTCGTCTGAATGTAGGAATGGCAGTTAATGTCGTTACTAATTCCTACGCTTCGATTCCGCTATGTGACGCCGACGGAAAGCAACTTGTAATAGATGCCTTCAAGCGCGAGTACGGAGTTGATTTAAGTAAATGTCCAGGTTGTATTACAACAGCGTGGATGAGTTATGAACAAATTGGATAAGGAGGATGAAGTGTTATGAATGACGAAATCATTTGCCCTAATTGCGGATCTTCCAATTGCGAAAAGATATATCTGACTGCAAATAATGCTAAGAAAGTAGGTAAAGCTTTGCTTGGCTGGGGAGTTGCAGGGCCTCTTGGAGGTATATTAATGGGCGGAAAAGAGTTGCTGGATTCAGATAAAAATAAAGACGAGTTTGAATGCAATGACTGTAGGCATACTTTCACTCGCAAAGAGTCAATGGAGGAGCAGGAATATTTGGCTCTACAGAATACTTTTTTGGATGATATTAAAGAGTCTTATGACGCAGAGGAATACGAAACCGTAATCGAAATGTGTGATGAGGTTTTGGATTCTGATTGTGATGATGAAGATAAATGTCGTGCATTATTTTATAGAGGGTTTGCTCATAAATGTATTGCTTTGAGAATGTATCCTTCTGAAGATGATAATCTTACAGAAGAAGAAATTGATGCTCTTGTAGAAAAGCGTCAGTCTTATTTCTATTCAGCGATA
>JAZQPB010000163.1:0-2554 GCA_045628165.1 Bacteroidales bacterium
ATTACGGCATTCCGCTCATAGAGCTCCACGACATCGAGAAGCAGGACGGCCACCCGTCGCAGAAAGGCATGAAGGCCTTCGCCGACCAGGTGGTGGATTTCGTGAAAAAGGATATGAAGAATAATTAACCGCTGGCATCGCCTGCGGCCACTTATAATACAAAAAACGCCTCTCAGATATGTGGGAGGCGTTTTTTTGCATTTCAGCTGATATAATTACAGATTGTTGTATGCTCCGGCTATGATATCGGCTATATGTTTTGGGGTTCCGTTTTCAAGACCTTTTCTGAACCATTTGATGCGTTTGTTTACGGGGGCGGAGAATTGCTTGTCGCCGTTCAGGATGTTGCCTGTGGTGATGAACATTTCGTAGATTTCGTCTTCTGTGAGGCCGCTGAATGCCGGGCATTCGTGGTGGGCCCATGCTCCGGCCAGATAGTTGCCGAGGAGCTCTATGCGCTCATTTACCTCGTTGATGTATGTCTCGCTTTTGGCCTGCTGGACCAGATACATGAGTCCCATCTCGTAGGCTGCGTTGCGCGCTGATAGATAAGCGGTTATATATGAGAGCGCGGGGCTGAAGTTTGCCATTAGCTGCTCCTTGAGGCTCTCCAGGTGCTTGGTGTTCATGTATATTTTCTGGTCTCCGCTGCAGTACATCATGCTCCTGGCCTTGCCGCATTCGGTGTTGGTGAGCTCCTCCATGAAAGCCACTTTGGGAGTAGTGTGTTTCTTTATCGGCAGCTGGATCTCGCTCCAGATTTTGTCGGTGCTCGATATGGTCTTGTGTATGAGCACCTCGTCTTGCGTGTCGAATTTGCCGGGCTTTGCGGCTGAGGTTTTCTTGCCGGGGTCGGTGGAGGTTTGGGCAGCTAATGGCGTTTTAGCTTGCTCGCCCTGACTCAGGTAGTTGATTATCACCACGTAAGGGATGTCGGTGTCGGGCATTACAGATTGCAGGTATTCGTTGTCGATTTCCTTGTTGGCGTTTATGTCGGCCTGTATGGTGTTTGGCATCAGCTTGGGCATATTGGCGCTGCCGTCGTAGGCGTTTATGTAATATATTGATAATGAGTGGATACGGCGGTCGGTGGTTTTCTCGAAAACCGAGATTGTCTTGGTGAACGAGTATTCGTAGCCCTTGGTGAATTTGTCTTTGTACTCATTGAACCGCTCCATGAGTTTGGGTATCAGCATTGGATTTTTGATGTCTGCTATCAGCGACATCTGGTCGGTTATTATTTCCATAAACTTGTTTTTCTCGGTGATGCCGTTTATGGTGACATCGGCGTCTATCTCGTCCTCGTTCTTTATCGAGAGGCCCTTGAATAGAGTAACCTTGTCGGCGGTCCTGATGTTCAGGGTCTTGTTTTTGGTCTGGTAGTAGTATAGCGGATACTCGATTTTGTTGTATTCGCCGCCGCGGATTTTGGCGTAGATGTACAGGCTCTGGAGGTTTTTGCGCACCTTCTGCTCAAAAGTGTTGGGCAGGTACTGGAAATTGTAGGGATAAATCTCGGTGGTGAGATATTCCCACGACTTATCGAATTTGTAGCTGCTCTTGTATTTTTTCAGCTCGCTGAAATCGAGATAGTTTTGAGCAAAAGCGTCCGCCATGCAGAATATTATAGCTAATATCAGAAGTGTTTTTTTCATATTCCTTTGATGTTTTTGGTTTATATAACGGACACAAAAATAAAATAATTGTTCAACAAAAACAAACAAAAAACGCCTTTCAGAATATTTCAGCTGAAAGGCGCTTTTTCATATATTATAATCCGAACGGGAATTCGTAATCCGGATTGTTAATTCTTAATTCGTAATTCGGATTTCGTAATTATCAATTAGTTACCCTGCTCTGCTCTCTTGGCGCGCTTGCGGTCTATCTCGTCGAGGATGATCTTGCGGAGACGGATGCTCTTGGGTGTTACCTCTACGTACTCGTCGGCCTGGATGTACTCCATGCACTCCTCGAGTGAGAACTTGGTGGCTGGCTCCAATACTACCTTCTCGTCGGAACCTGAGGCACGCATGTTGGAGAGTTTCTTCTTGGTGCAAACGTTCACCACGATATCGTCCTGACGTGGGGTCTCGCCGATAATCTGACCTGTGTAAACCTCCTCGCCTGGGTTGATGAAGAAGCGTCCACGGTCCTTGAGCTCGTTGAGAGAGTATGGAGTGGCCTCGCCCTGCTCCTTGGCGATGAGTGAGCTCTTGCGGTCGTTGTTGATATCACCTCTCCAGGGCTCGAAAGACTTGAATCTGTGAGAGATAACGGCCTCACCCTCGGTAGCTGTCAGCAATGGATTGGTGAGTCCGATGATACCGCGTGAAGGAATTACAAACTCCATGAAAGTACGCTCGTCTCTTGTCGACATGTTCAGGAGGTCACCCTTGCGGCGGGTTACGAGGTCGATAACGCGTGATGAGAGAGTCTCAGGAACCTCAACATTCAGCTCCTCAACTGGCTCGTACTTAACACCGTTCTCCTCCTTGATGATAACCTTTGGCTGACCAAGCTGAAGCTCGAAGTCCTCGCGGCGCATTGTCTCGAT
>JAZQPB010000164.1:0-17631 GCA_045628165.1 Bacteroidales bacterium
TCTGCATTGTCTGCTGCTTGTCGCTGCCCACAAAATCAACCTTGATACCCTTGATGCCGGCCTTCTGCATCCAGGCCATCTCATTTCTACGGGTAATCTCTCTGTGCATAAAACCGCGTGGGCTCTGGAAAGCGTTGTTCCAATAGCCGTTGCTGTTGTACCAGAGGAAGAGCGCAACTCCCTTGCTCTGAGCATATTTCGAGAGTTCCTCCATACGGTCGTGACCGATATTGCTGTCCCAAAAAGCGTCAACCAGCAAATATTCCCAGCCCATAGCGGCGGCAAAATCAACATATTCCTTCTGCTCGTCGTAGTTGCAGGAGCCGTCCATACGGATAATCCAACTCCAGGCGCTGCGTCCGTACTTGTAGTCAAACTTGGCCTCGTACTGAGGCTTCACGAGGTCCCACATAATTGTGGTCTCGGCCACTGGAGCCAGAGTATTCTTTCCGATAGTGATTGTGCGCCAGGGAGTTGTATTGCCCCAGTCGTCGATATCCTGATGATATTTGTTGCTTGTGTTTCTCAGCATCAGGCCGGGAGCGCTTGTGCCCACGCCGCCAAACTCGGTAGCCTCGGGATATGCTATTTTGTAGGAGTCAGCTGATGACGACTCAATACGTGAACCGCAGTAGTTGCCGCCCACATTAGTCTCGCAAAGCATTACCCAAATAGTTGAGTTGTTGGCAGTTGTCTCCTTGAACAATGCTGGGAAAGTGTAGCCGCGGCCCCAACCGTTTTTGCCCATCTCGGCGTCGAACTCGTAGTTGGTCTCATAGCTTGGAGCGGTCTGCGCAAAACCTGTCTGAGGCTGCATCTGAGGACAGATGAATGTTGTGGTTCCCTTTGGAAGTGTGTAAGAGGTGGCCTCGTTGTTCACCAGGCACGATACCAATGGATTGCCCTTACCCTGCTGAGCGTGAACCACATACTTGAAAGCCACGTTGTTGTTGTCCACGTGCATCACGAGATCGAAAGCGGGAGCGCCCTGCGAATTTGCGAAAGTGTAAACGCGCTCGTTGGCATTGTAACTGATATTGCTCTTTTTTGCATTTGGGAGATTGTAGGTCTCTGATACTGACTTAACATCGCCAACCGAGGTGATTTTCAGGTTCTTCGACATATCAGCAATAGAAGTCTCGAGACCGAGAGCCGAATTGCGGATTACGGTGTCGTTCTCATAAACCACCGAGTAAATAGGGTTTCCGTTAGGAGCGGAAACATCCACTTTGAGTTTGCCATCAGGACTCGCAACCTGCTGAGCCATAGAGCCTGACGCTGTAAGCAAAGCCACAGCCGCCAAAAGAATTTTCTTTGAAGTTTTCATATTAAATATTTAGTTTTTAATTATTCAACGTAAGTTTGATAAAAAAAACGACTTATGCCTACGGCTGATTTTTTTTTACATAAATTATCATAAATTGACACGAATTTTTCATAAATTACTCTTAAAGAGAAAATTTTTGATCAATTTATGTTAATTCGTGATAATTTATGTTCCTCAAAAACGCCGTAGGCGAAAATGTCAATTCATCGAACTGACGTTAATTACTTATTCACAGTTCCGAAAAGGAAGTTGAGTTCCTCGAGCGAGAACGGACAAGGCTCGTTCTTCTCCTTGGCAAGTTTCATCTGTGCACACGAACGCTTCACCGAAGGAGGATCGAAACACTTGAAAAGCGCTTCCTGCACGCGGTCGAGCCTCTGAACGTCTTCCTGAGCAAACAAGTCCCCACCTTGATTGTTCTTGAAACGCCCAAAACTCTTTCCGCATTTGGGCTCCAAGTCGTTGTAATACGAAGCCCACACCAAAAACCTCATTGCGAGGTCCGGTGTCATCATAACTTCCTGATTTATATTTGGATCGATATCTACCATTGTTGTTTAGTGTAAAGTTGAATGCTTAAAGTTTAAAGTTTCCGCAAAGTTAAAAAATAAAAGTAATAAATACAAATATTTTCCATCAGGAATTTTAACAAAAACTTAAATTCCAAAAATTCGCCGTGTCATTTTTTTTTTGAATTTTGCCGTCAAAACATTACAAACCAAATCTTTATAAAATAATGACAGAACACACACCGAAAAAAGATTACAAGCCCGCAGAACTTGAAATCGTGGTAGTCGATCAGACCGACATTATCTGCACATCTTCCAGCATTATGAGTCTCACCGAAGACGATGAACTCTAAAACCCCAAGTATCAGAAAGATGAGAAAGCATTATTTATCAATCGCGATGATTGCCGCAATGGCACTCGCATCGTGTGGCACCGAGAACGACGACGTTCAGGTTTTGCCAGCTGATGGTGACAAGACCGTAGAAACCCCAGCCACCGACAACAAGGAACAAATCACCTTCAAGGCCGTATACTCCAACGGCGACGGCATCTCCAAGACCGCCATCGAGGACAGGACAAACCTCGTATTCACCGCCGGTGACGAGATCAATGTCTTTGACGGCACCAGCGCATCAATATTTACCGGTGATATCAGCTCCGGCACATCAGCCACCTGCAACTTTACAGGCACAGCCAATCCCGCCGATATTTATTACGCAGTATATCCATCGTCGGCTTCATTGGATGCTTCATCCGTATCAGCTGAAATCCCTGTCGCACAGGATGCCGTGGCCGGAACTTTCGACAAGAATGCCCACATAATGGTGGCATCGGCAAGCGGAGCCAAGAAGGAATTCAAGTTCAAGACAGCCAACGCCTTCATAAGAATCACCGCTCCAAGAAACCTGAAATCAGTAGTAATGACCGGCAACAACGGCGAGAAGATAGCAGGCAATATCACAGTATCAGGCTACTCTGACATTGCAGTATCTGATGCTTCCGAAACCTCCATAACCCTCTCTAATTCGGGCATAATGGAGAAGGGCAAGGAATACTACATTTCGTACGCCCCAGCCAACTTCACAAACGGCATCACACTCACCCTCACCGACGAGAAAGGCAACCAGGGCACTTACACGACAAATAAGTTTGAATCGAAGCCAAATCAGGTGAACAACATTAAGGCAGAGAAGTTGTTTATGGCTTTTTATCCAGGGTATGTAAGTAAAAGCTGTGAAGAATTGAGCGATTACCTCGCAAGTTTTACAGGAGAGGTTGCCGAGGTGATTTTGAAAAAATATTCACCTGATGACGTTAAAACGGCCTTGAAAAATAATTCTACCAAAAAGGTTAAACTCGTTTTGCCGGAGAGTGAAGAAACAATTGAATACGAAGCATTCTATAATTGTAAAAACCTTGTTTCAATTGAGATGCCAGGTGTTACCAGCATTGGAGGCAACGCATTCAGAGGTTGCACAAGCCTTGCACTGACCTCGCTTCCTGAGAATCTTACCAGCATTGGAAATTATGCATTCGGCAGTTGCTCAAGCCTTGCGCTTACCTCGCTTCCTGAGGATGTCTCCAGCATTGGAGAGTATGCATTCAGCAGTTGCAAAAGCCTTGCGCTTACATCGCTTCCTGATGGTGTCACCAGCATTGGAGAGTATGCATTCAACAATTGCACAAGCCTTGCGCTTACCTCACTTCCTAAGAATGTTGCCAGCATTGGAAACAATGCATTCTACAATTGCTCAAGCCTTGCGCTTACCTCGCTTCCTGAGGGTGTCACCAGCATTGGAAACAATGCATTCTTCAATTGCTCAAGCCTTGCGCTTACCTCGCTTCCTAAGGGTGTCACCAGCATTGGAGATTATGCATTCTACAAATGCTCAAGCCTTGCGCTTACCTCGCTTCCTGAGGGTGTCTCCTGCATTGGGAAAAGTGCATTCTACAATTGCTCAAGCCTTGCGCAAATCACTATTCCTTCTACAGTTACAACATTAGACAATGACGCTTTCTATAACTGCTCAAAATTGAAAACCATAACAATATTGGGCAATCCAACAATCGGTGATGCAAGTCAGAAAGATGATTACAACAGATGCCCTGAAGGCACTGTTATCAATGTGTCTAAGGAATCGTATAATAGTTATACAAATTATTGGAAGGCTATTAACGACAAATCTAATATCACAGTAAAAGTTAATGGCGTTGCATTGTAATCCACACCACGCATTATAAGACAATCAACCCCTCTCTGACGGACAGGTTTCCGCTGGAGAGGGGTTTTTGATTTTTTTATTTGAGATTTTATTAAGCCTTGTTGCTGATAATTCGCTCAACCTCGGCAATAGGGATTTCGGCGATTTCGGAAATGTCTTGCGCAGAGTAGCCTTTGGCGTTCATTTTCAGGACAATGGACGAGCGCTCATTTTGAGCACCTTCCTCACGGGCATAGTCGATTGCGCCCAGCGTGGTGACATACTGATCGTAACTGCTCCAATACCTGTTGCGGTCGTCGGTGTTCATCTTTGAGTATTTTGCAAGGAATTCCACGTCACGCAAAATTGGTATCTCATCCGTAAATGGTAATTTCGCTTTCATAGTTTTCATATTTGCAATTATATACAGCCATTTTCACTGCCCTATTTCCTCAATAATCTCGCGGAGCATTTCGGCGTGGCGGTCGCTCACCTTGTCGGTGTGGAGTTTGGATTTGTAGATATCAGAAATAATATCCATTGGATCCACAGTCTGCAACTGCTCCACCGATAGTATTTTGTTGGATTCTTGACTGCTCAGATTATTGTTGTTGCTATCAATCAGGCGGAATCCACAGAATTTCACCTTTTTGTCTTTGAGCACCTCGTTGATAATCTGAGACTTGTTCTCTGCATTTCGGTAAGCGTATTCAAGATTTACCTCAACGAACATTTCCTCATCGTCAGGCAATTCGGAGAGCGCGCGTTTCACGGTCTCAAAATCCGAAATCTTCTCGGGAATATATCTAAGTTTCACAATGTGAGGAAGTTCTATAAACCTGATATCAGAAACCTCCTTCCCATTGAACTCCACCACCGAGAACGAATGCCTGTAATCCTTCTCGGAAAACGAAAACGGAATCGGCGAGCCTGAATATCTGATATTGTCGCGGTTGCCAGCCTTCTGAGGCTTGTGGATATGTCCGAGCGCAATATACGAGAATTCCTCGGGAAAATCCTGAGGGTCAATATTTTCGAGACCGCCCACGGAATCGTCACGGGTGGCCGAGATTGATATTTCCGAGGTCTTGTTGTAAGTGGCGCCAATGGTTGTAAGGTGGCCGGTTCCGACGATAGGAATATTTCTATCGGCCCTGATACTGAGCGCATAATCCAAAACTCCACGGTAGAAATCCGCAATGGAGGGATTATCGCCGCCGAGAGCCACGATATCGCCACGGCGCAGATAAGGCACGGCGCATACAATGGCGTTTCCGAAATCGTAAACCATTTTGGAGAAATCGACCCCGCCGTCGTTGCGGATTACAGAACCCACGACGTCAGCCCCGAAAAATTTGAGAATCTCCTTGGGGGCATTCAGATAACTTGGCGAATCGTGGTTGCCCGAGGTAATCACGATATGGAGCGCCGGAAACTTGGCGTGCAGAGTATTTATGAGGTTGTAATACATATTTGCCACACTGTTGCTCGGAGTGGCAGTATCGAAAACGTCGCCTGCAACAATAAGGATATCAGGCTTTTCTGAATCCAACGTCTCGACAAGACGCCCGAAAAAAGCCTCAAACTCAGCGGTCCTGTCATACCCCGCCAGAGTTTTCCCAATGTGCCAGTCGGCAGTGTGAAGAAGTTTCATAATACTAAATCTTTTCCGCAAAAATAAATATTAATGCTTAGTTTTGCAAAACAAAATTCAAGACAAAATTCTACCACTTCTGCCGCAATGTGGCAGAAGATGACTTTATTTTTGTACCACAAAAGCAGCCCGCCCACGGGAAAAAGTTCCGCAAAAATTTGGACAGGTAGAAAAAATGTACAATATTTGCGGATAGAAAACAAACGCCGGACAATGCCCGGCGAAACATATACAGAACATACTGCATATTACGGAGTTGGCTAAATTCTGGTAAAATTTAATTCAATTAGGCCGCGGTATGCAAAAGGAAGTTCTGCACCCACAGGGCGCGGACTGCTTTTGTTATATCTATGCCTATGAGGGTTTACCAGAGCCTTGCCAATGAGTAGAAAATAGCGAAAGTGGCAAGCGCTCTTTTTTTGTGCGGATATGTTTTGGTGCAACAAATACTAAACAGGAACGGCAATGGCAGAACTGACGGAAGAGATAAAACAAGAAAAAGAGGAAGAAAACTACAAATCAATACTAAAAAATCTCTATTCCTGCAGAGAAATAGAGATTTCAAATCTTTGGCAGAGATCTGTAATGATAACTGCTTTTTTGGTATTGATTTATACTGCATATGGAACACTATTTATGAAATACATTGATGATGAAAAAAGTATCAACGTAAAAACAGAAGGATCCATATCATCTGTAACAATTAATTATAATGACGCAGACGAAACATCATGCAATGATGCGAAAATGAATTTGTATATGACTTTGGTTAGTTGTGCAGGATTAATATTTTCTGCGATTTGGACAGCTATGGCCAAGGCCTCCAAAGCTTGGCAAGAGGTCTATGAAAATGCTATTTATAACTTGGAGAAAAAAGTGTTGTTCAAAGATATGAAATGGACAGGAGAAAAACTACACTTTAACAACGAAGATAAAGGCTGGTGGATGGGCGGTTACATTTTTCAAAGGGAAAAAGATAATGAAGACTCTCTGTTTATCGCAAAAGCTGGAAGTTATTCACCATCAAAATTGAATATTTTGATAGGAATTATATCAATGTGTATATTCGGATTATTGATTATCATTCATGGAACGATGGCAATAAGCAATGGGTTAGAATTTAAATATGGAACAACCCCATGCTTAGTGGCAATGATATTGCTGGCAATAATATTGCTGGCAATAATAATCTATCCCATTGTCAAATCAATAATCATGAACAACGCCCAAAGCAAGTCACTATCAGATAGAATAAGCTAAAAACAATAACATACATCATGTTCAAATTCATAAAAAATCTAATAAAATACACTGTGCGTCTTGTATTCATAGCCGCACTATTGGGAACAGTGTACTTGTTTTGGCCGGAGCTATGTACATTGGCTGGACAACCATACCAAGGAGATGACGGCCTTCGTGACAAAATAAAGAAGGATCTCGTATCAATGTTCGACAACTTTGACGTTGTTATGGACCCGATCGCAGACTTCTTCAGACCTGCTCCCAAAACAATACAAGAAGCGTTTCTCCAAAGAGATCCAATTAATTGCGCAAGGTATTACGCAAATGTAAGACGTGACAGCGTTAATGCAGACGAGGTTTTCATTGAGGAGATAATCCCTATGTTAGCAGACTGCGATTACTCTGAAATCATTACAATATACGATATTCTAAGAGGAACACCCGCCATGGATTATATGACTCCTGTGTACTTGCTTGCAAGAGACAATTACATTGTTGAAATGGTCGAGAATTTCGACGAATACGCAAAATTCACCAAGGCACAATTCTCTAATGACGTGATTCCCATAATTCAACAAGAAGTAAATGATAGTATAGCAGTAGATTTCGAAAGAGTACTTGAAGACTACTGTGGAGTGGGAGGATTTAAGATAATTAATGATGCAGATGATTTAGTTAAATCATGGAGAAAATTTGTGGGAAACCAATACACTGCAATGATAAACAGGTTAACCACCGAATACACCGACAATACAACTGAATTCTACAACGATTATCTGAATATGGTTGGCATAAATTACAATAACAAATTCAACACCAATGATTTCAAATTAATCGCACCTCAAGAAGTTATTGCGTCATATACCGAAAAACAAAACAAAGAAATGCTTAAAGACATTGCCATAGACGGAGGACTCACCTTGCTATCAATAGTAACAGCAGGAGGAGCCGCACCTCTCCAAATAGCAATAAAAATAGCAGACGGAGCATATACCGGTTACCAAATATATTCGGAATTCACGAACGAAGAACCTACTGAAGAAGAAAAACTATATCTGGCAATCGCTCAAATGGTAAGCGTTCAAGTAGAGGATTATCTGAGCAGGAAATACAATAACTTTATTGATACAGAAAACAAATTTGTACAAGAAAAGATATTGAATCGGATGATCCAAATCGAAAACGATCTAAATATCGAAAACAATATAGAACCAATGTCCTTCAAGAAGGACGAAATAATGAGAACAATTAATCAGAAATAAAAATGACAAAAAAAATAATATTCGCAATAGTAGCTATATTGACGATTACATTCACGCTTGACAGTTGCAGCTTATTGAGGAAAGGCCTCAACGCAGCAAAGGGCATGAAAAAAGTCTTCACCAAAGTTTCAATCAAAGGAGCCAAGAATGGTAGTAAGGTTTTCACAAACGTCAAATATTACGAAAATTTTGGAACTACAGCGACCAAAGCAATAACTAATCTGGGCAAATCATCAAAAAAAATTTCTGCCAAGGTCACGAAACAAACCACAAAACTGAAAGACCAATTTGCCAAAAAAACATCAGAAATGAACAAAAAGATTTTGGCAAGTAAGGGGCGTTGTTTCATCAAGCAAAACTCGCAATTTATTGAAGGGATAATAGCCGAGGAGTTGTTGCGATCACAAGATCTCTGCGGAATCAAAGACGAAGGCAAGTTGTATAAGAATATGGTTCATTGCGGACTAAATGAATACGTAGCCCAAAATGAAAGAGCACTTGGTGTCGGCAAAAGAGGGAGCGAAACCGGTAAAAGAAGTCAAACACACCACATTGTATCAGGAGGAACAGAAGGCGCAGCTAAATCAAGAAGTATATTGACTAAATTCGGAATCGATATCAATGATGCAAACAATGGAGTAATATTACCACAAGGAGAGTATTGTTTTGCAAAAGGCGCTAAACATGGCAAAACGACAAACGAATACGACGAAATGATTTATCAAAGATTGAAAAAATTCGAATCAATGTCAGCGACACATACAAACACTCAAAAACTAAGAGGCGAATTGAGAGACATAGCCAAAGACTTGACCAATGGCAAAACAAGAATTCTCTCAGAAGGCTCCCATACAGTATATAAATGTAACTAACCAACAACAATACACAAAAATGAAAAAACAAATATTCATCATCCTTTTGCTCCTACTGCAAATCCCGGCATTTGCGCAGGAACAAACGCCACTCCTCGCCAAGAAAATCTACATCTTGGATCTGACCAAATCAATGATAGGCGAAGGCAAACTCGACGGAAAGAAAAACAACACAAAGAACATCTTAGACACGACACTCATCGGACTATCGGCCGCACTATTAGACCAACGCGTAACCTGCGACGACGATGAGATTGTGATTATCCCATTCACCAACAAGACATTTGACAAGATTACCGGAATGGGATATCAGAGAGACTCTCTGTCGAATATCGTAAGGAAACTCCAAACGAAACCAGGCGACACCAACATCGATGCAGCATGGCAGGCCGGAATCGCAGAAATGGACAGTACCAAAATCAACTGTATGTTCCTTATTACCGACGGAATACACAATGCAGGTCCCGACTCTACAGTGCTCTACGACCATATTGGACAATGGGAAGAAAACGAAAAAGACATTGCGGTCTATTGGATGCTAACAGACTATGCTCAATCATGGAAGATAGAATCCATCGCCTCTACCAAAAACAATATGATAACAGTAAAAGGTCCGTTCGTAGTTATAGACATATTACAATTTCACAAGTCATACTATGCTAATGTTTTTGCTCAGGAAAGTTGGTCGTTACAAACGATCAAGGCACCCTGTTGGTCACGAGAAGAAGAACTACCTGGCGTTGAGATGCAGTTGAAAAACACCAACAATTACATGATTTCAGACGTGCAAGTATATCCCGACAGGATAAATTTCCTCATTAAAAGCCTCAAAGAGAAAAAGGATTTGCCAATTGAGGAAGAAAACACTATAATATTCAAATGCGAGAACCCAGGTGTGAAAATAGCACCAAAGGAAATCGAGTTTCAAATAATTAACCAAGGTACACGAACAATGAAAATCTACTAACGATGACAAAATACATAATATCCGCCATAGTGGCAATAGTATTGTTTGGCGTCTCATTCTTCTTGAGCCGTCACCCACAACCTATGCGAGGCATAGACAACAACGGAAGACTTCATATGGGCTATGGCACATACAACGAGCCCTTTGTCGGCATTCTGAAATCCAAACCCAAGTTTCTTGTATGGACTCTCAGCAAGCCACCTTTCAAATACTTCGCAGACGACACCATTCGCTTGTCAAGAACATTCACCATAGAATTCAACGAAGAGAGCATAAGATTCTTCGAACAGACAGGCAAGAAAACCGTCATAACATTCAAGCCTGAGAGCAACAAAGTAAAATTTTATCCTTCAAGAATTGAAGTGGAAGCCGACCGTCCCACAAAACAGATCACCACCCATTACACCATAGATCCATCGGCTGGCATGACAACGGAAAACATCATAATGGAGATCCAATCCAATGGAATAGATATGGTAAACGAAAATGCAGTCAACTCCAATGGTTATGCCATTGCAGCCAACTGCTTTGTCCTCCAATACATCGGCCGCCCATTCGTAATATGGTATCTGTGGCTATTGATTCCCATCCTCATAATCTTCGGCCTGTACAAACTCGCCACCTGGGCATTCTCCAAGGACAAAGAAGATACCAACGAACAAAAGCAGACGGAACACTGATATAACCAACAAATGTAAAGTAATGATAAAAAGGCTAAGCAATGCTTAGTCTTTTTGTTATTAATATGCAGAAATACAAGAACTTACATTTGGCTTTTGCCCAAATTTACCATTTTTATTTTGCTGAAAATGCCCAAATTTCCTATATTCAAAACATACTTTACATATTTTCTCCCACCATTCATCAGAAAAAATGTATCAAAACCCCGTTTATTCGTCAGAAAAAATGTAGAAAAACGGCTGTTTGTCGTCAGAAAAAATGTAAAGAATTTATTTATATCGCTGATAATTAATAGATTATCAAATTCAGAATCATTCAAACAATCATTTCAAAGCAAACCATACATAAAGTCTTAAAAACTGCGAGTTTTTTCCAAAAGTGACAAAAAACATCGATTTTGGAAAAAACTCAGGTGAGTTTTTTCCAAAACTGCATTTTTTTTACTGTTTTGGAAAAAACTCAAATTATTTTTGGTATATTTGCGGCTGAAATCATTTGTCAGAGTTATGAAAAAACTTGTAGGAAGATACAACGAGATACAATTACTGGAAGAGTTTGCCGTATCGCAGACTCCTCAATTTGTGGCCATATACGGACGGCGCAGGGTTGGAAAAACTTTTTTGGTGAATCAATTGTTCCAAAACAGATTTTCCTTCTCGGTGACTGGCGTGCTGGACGGCAACTACGAGAATCAGATGACTTCTTTCGTGGAGGCGCTCAAGGATTTCGGCGCTGATATCAGCGATACTCCCAAAGACTGGATGAATGCGTTCATAATGTTGAAAGATTTGCTGAAAACAAAGATATCCGACGACAAGCCTTGCATTATATTCATCGACGAACTTCCCTGTTTCGATACTCAGAGATCGGGATTCACCAATGCCTTGGGATATTTCTGGAACAGCTGGGCGTCGCTTCAGAAAAACCTGCTGCTTATAGTCTGTGGGTCTGCAACTTCGTGGATGATAAAGAACATCATCGACAACAAGGGAGGTCTCCACGACCGAATCTCTTACGAAATGCACCTTCGTCCATTCACCCTGAAAGAAACCGAAGACCTATTGATTAGCAATGATTTCCAATGGGACAGAGACTCCATCACTCAGGCATATATGGCATTGGGCGGAATTCCGTATTACCTTTGTTTGCTGAAAAAAGACGAGAGTTTCGCACAAAACATCGACCGCCTGTTTTTCTCGCAAGACCCAACCTTGAGGCGAGAATACAAAAGGCTGTACAGCACTCTGTTTAATTCTCCCGACAAATATTGCGCGATAGTGGAGGCGCTGGCCAAAGACAAAAAGGGCCTTACAAGAGACGAGATTGCGCAAAAACTGAAAATGGAATCGAGCGGAAGCCTCAGCACCAAACTGGAAGATTTGATAAACTGCGACATCATCCGGAAATACAATGTCCGTGGGAAAAAGGTCAAGACCTCAACCTCAATATACCAGTTAATTGATTTCTTCTCAATGTTTTATCTCACATTTGCACAACGCGGCGAGGTGGAAATCGACTACTGGCAGAATCATCTGGATACTCCACAGACAAACACGTGGCTTGGGCTGGCTTTCGAGAAGGTTTGCCTGGCACACATTCAACAGATAAAAAAGGCTCTCAAGATAGACGGAATATCCACTCAGAGTTATTCCTGGAGGAGCAAGAATACAGAAACCAAAGCGCAGGTTGATTTAATAATAGAGCGTGCCGACCGCAAGGTAAACCTCTGCGAGATAAAGTATTCTTCTACAAAATATCTAATCAGAAAGGCCGAGAGCGAGAAAATGCAGAACCGTATAGCCAGTTTCAAGGAAGAGACGGCTTATCCTTACGCTGTATGGCTCACAATGATAACACCTTACGGACTTGCCGAAAGTATGTACAACAACAAGGTTGTAAAAAATATTACAATAGACGACCTGTTTGAATAAAACACAATAAACAACGCCCTGAACAGATTACTCCATTCAGGGCGTTTTTATTTTATTGAAAGCAATTTCGCGAATTACTTCTTAGAAGCCTCGATAGAAACCTTGCGGAACTCCTTTGTGAGCTTCTCGATCTCGAGAGATACCTTGCGGGCACGTGCACCTGCGGCCTTGTTGCCAGCTGCTACGAGTGCGTCTGCGTCCTTAGCGAATGCCTCATACTGAGCCTTGATGTCGGCTACGATCTTTGCCAAATTTTCCATTTTTCTGATGTTTTTAAGAGTTTATAAATATTTGAGATTTATTGTTTTCAAAATCTGTTGCAAAAATATGCAAAAAAATTGATATAACTAATTTTAAACCAACTTATTTGCATATTTTTCTAACTTTTTTGCGTTTTCAGACGCTTTTATTGAAATTTTTGCTCAAAAAATTACATTACAGCCTTCACATCAACGGTCTCGCCGGCCTTTGCCATTGGCACGAGATTTCCGTCAACCTTGGCACCGTTTACGTAGAGCTCCTTAACGCCCTTCTGTGAGCCGTTGTTTACCACCTCGATATTGTAGGTAGCGCCACGGAACTGACGTGTAACCTTGTAGCCCTTCATTGAGGCCTCAAGACAAGGATCAACCACGATACCATTGTAGTCAGGCTTGATACCGAGAAGGTGCTGGCTTACTGTGTACCACATCCAGGCTGCTGTACCGGTCAGCCAAGAGTTCTTGCCCTCGCCTGGCTTTGCAGCGTCCTTACCGGCCACCATCTGGCAGTTTACGTAAGGCTCCACCTTATGAAGTTCCTGATCCTTCAGATACATTGGGGCAATCTTCTGGAAGAGTTCCCAGGCGTCGTTGCCACGGCCGGCAACAGTCTCGCCGATGATTACCCAAGGATTGTTGTGGCAGAATATACCGGCATTCTCCTTGTAACCTGCAGGATATGAGGAAATCTCACCCATTTCAACGTGGTATGTTGTGTATGCTGGATTGTTGAGAACCATACCGTGCTCGCTGTCGAGGTACTTCTTGCAGGCGTCGATAGACTTATCCACCATGCCGTCCTCCAAGCCGATACCGGCCATCTGGCACCAGCCCTGGCTCTCGATGAAGATCTTGCCTTCCTCGTTCTCGTTAGAGCCAATCTTGTTGCCGTAGAAGTCGTAGGCGCGCAAGTACCACTCACCGTCCCAGCCGTGCTTCTTTACAGCCTCTATCATTGAGTCAACGCATTTCTGAGCGCGTGCAGCCTCGTCGTCCTTGCCCATCTGCTTGCAGAGAGCGATGTAGTCCTTTCCGGTAACAACAAACAAACCTGCAATCATCAGAGACTCTGCCTTGCTGCCTACCGAATTGTTCTCTGTGGTCTGGAAACTCTCGTTAGGATCCCAAGAGAAACAGTTGAGGTTAAGACAGTCGTTCCAGTCGGCGCGGCCGATGAGAGGAAGCATATGAGGACCGAGGTTCTCCACAACGTGGTTGAAAGAGATTCTCAAGTGGTCGAAGAGCGAAACCTCTGTGCCAGGCTTGTTGTCGAATGGTACAGGCTCGTCGAGGATAGAGAAGTCGCCGGTCTCCTTTACGTAAGCCACAGTACCGAAGATCAGCCAGCAAGGATCGTCGTTGAAACCGCCGCCGATGTCATTGTTGCCGTGCTTGGTGAGTGGCTGATACTGGTGATAGCAGCCGCCGTCTGGGAACTGAGTAGAGGCGATATCGATGATTCTCTCGCGGGCGCGTGAAGGTACCTGGTGAACGAAACCAACGAGGTCCTGGTTGCTGTCGCGGAATCCCATGCCACGGCCAACACCGCTCTCGAAGAACGAGGCCGAGCGTGAGAAGTTGAATGTAATCATACACTGATACTGGCTCCAGATGTTTACCATACGGTTCAACTTGTCGTCTGAAGACTTTACAGCGTACTTGTCGAGGAGAGCGTCCCACATTGCCGAGAGTTCAGCAAATGCCTTGTCAACAGCCTCTACTGTAGAGAACTTCTTGATTGTCTCCTGAGCCTTCTTCTTATTGAGAAGTGTGCGGTCAGAGGCCTGTGATGTGATGAGCGCGCCGGATTTCTTGCGTGCAATCTCGGCGTCGTCGAATTTCTCGTTCTGCTCGTTCTCCACGTAGCCGAGAAGGAAGATGTAGTCCTTACTCTCTCCTGCCATTAGCTCCACCTCTATATAATGTGAGGCTATAGGCGACCAGCCGTGAGCGAGTGAGTTGGAAGGTCTGCCAGCTAATACGCACTGAGGATTAGCAAACTCGTTGTAGAGGCCGATGAACGACTCGCGGTCGGTATCGTAGCCCTGTACTGGCACGTTTACAGAGTAATAAGCGTAGTGGTTGCGGCGCTCCTTGTACTCTGTCTTGTGGTAGATTACCGAGCCGTCTATCTCCACCTCGCCGGTAGAGAAGTTTCTCTGGAAGTTCTCCATATCGGTGGCGGCGTTCCAAAGACACCACTCCTGGAATGAGAACAGTTTTATCTTTTTGGTCTCGTTGGTAGTATTCTTGATTGTAACCTTCTGAACCTCAGCCCAAGTCTTGAGGGGGACGAAGAAGAGAACCTCGGCCTCGATGCCGTTCTTTGCGCCCTTAATCTTGGTGTAGTTCATACCGTGGCGGCACTCGTAGAAATCGAGCGGAGTCTTGCAAGGCTTCCAGCCCGGGCTCCATACTGTACCGTTGTCGTTGATATAGAAATAGCGTCCGCCGTTGTCCATTGGCACGCCGTTGTAGCGGTAGCGGGTAATTCTGCGGAACTTTGCGTCCTTGTAGAAAGAGTAGCCGCCTGCTGTATTAGAAATCAAAGAGAAGAAATCCTCGTTGCCAAGGTAGTTGATCCAAGGCCAAGGTGTGGCAGGGTTTGTAATGACAAATTCCCTGTTCTGGTCATCAAAATGTCCGAATTCCATATTGTTTTTAATGTAAATTGATGTATAAATCTATTTTTTATAATTTGGGCTCAAAGATGAATCTTTTTTTTGGAATCAGCAAATAAAAAACGAAAAAAGATTCAAAAAAAAATTGATTTAAGTTTATTGCAGGGTGTTTCAGCTGATAATCCAAAATAAAATTATATCTTTGCGGAAAATATTTACACACAAAAAACAATGAACAGTTTCGCAGTAATAGCGCGCTATCTGGCGCCATTCAAGAAATACGCGATCCTAAATGTGATACTCAACACATTGGGAACGGTTTTCTCTCTTTTCAGCTTTACGATGTTTATCCCGTTTCTCGACATGCTGTTTGGCAGCAACGAGGTAATGACCGACCCCGGCGAGTTTCAGTGGAACTACCGCAGTTTCATGGATCATTTCGAATACCAGGTATACTGCATCACCGAGAGCCACGGCAAATTCCAGGCCCTGCTGTTTCTGGGCGGCGCGGTGCTCGTGGGCGCGTTTTTCAGGAATTTCTTCTCGTACATGGGCAGTTTCTTCATGGCGCCCATCAGCAACGGATCTGTAATGAATTTTCAGCGGAGAATCTACAACAAAATTCTTGACCTTCCGCTGCGATACTTCTCCGACAGCCGCAAGGGCGATATCCTCAGCCGTTTCACATCAGATGTGCAGGAGATAAGGGCCAGCATATCAGGCAGTCTCGATATGCTCTTCAAGGATCCCATACAGATTATCATCTTCCTGAGCTACATGATATATACAAGCTGGGAGCTTACGATATTTGTATTCGTGGTGCTACCGGCCATAGCCATCCTGATAGGCAAAATCGGAAAGAGCCTCAAGGGATCGTCGAAGCTCGGACAGCAGGCCGCGGCTGAAATGCTTACCATCATGGAGGAGACTCTCGGCGGACTAAGGATAATAAAGGCTTTTGTGGCCGAGGACAAGATGAAACAGCGTTTCGAGAAAATCAACCACAAGGTATACAGCCTTCAGAACAAGGTTCAGAGAAAACACTCATTGTCGTCGCCGATGAGCGAATTCCTTGGCATAGCGGTATTTACATTTGTATTGGTGGTGGGCGGATACCTGATTCTCGAGAAGGGCGACACCACATTCACCGCATCAGAATTCATAGCATACCTCACCGTATTCTCGCAGATACTGAACCCCGCCAAGGACCTTGCGCGCACTTTCAACACCATACAGAAGGGTATGGCATCGCTGGAGCGCGTAAACGCCATACTCGAAGAGGAGATGAACGTGCCTGAGATAGCCGAGCCGGTAAGGATCAACGACTTCCAGCACAGCATCGAGTTCAAGAACGTTTCTTTCAAGTACGCCGAGAAATACGTGCTCCGCAACATAAACCTCACCATCGAGAAGGGCAAGACTGTGGCACTGGTAGGTCAGTCGGGCTCAGGAAAATCCACCCTTGTGGATCTTCTGCCGCGATTCTGGGACATAGAGGAGGGCGAAATCCTGATAGACGGCATCAACGTTAAGGACTACAAGGTTTCTGACCTCCGCGCGCTGATGGGCAACGTAAACCAGGAATCGATACTCTTCAACGACACCATCCGCAACAATATAGCATTTGGTGTGCCATCAGCTGAAGACAAAGAAATAGAAGCCGCCGCCAAGGTGGCCAACGCCGTGGATTTCATCAAGGAGAAGGAAGAGGGCTACGAGAGCATGGTGGGCGACCGCGGATGCAAGCTCTCCGGCGGACAGCGACAGCGCATCTCCATAGCCCGCGCCGTGCTCAAGAATCCCCCGATACTGATACTCGACGAGGCCACATCGGCCCTGGACACCGAGAGCGAGCGTCTGGTACAGGATGCTCTCGTAAATCTGATGAAAAACCGCACATCAATAGTGATAGCCCACCGCCTGAGCACCATAAAGAACGCCGACGAGATCTGCGTACTGAACGACGGCAAGATTGTGGAGCGCGGCCGCCACGACGAGCTGATGGCGCAGAACGGTGCCTACAAGCGCCTCTGCGACCTTCAGATGTTCTAAATAAATAGTTAGTAGATAGTAGTTAGTAGTTAGTGCACCCATACGGAAACT
>JAZQPB010000165.1:0-10631 GCA_045628165.1 Bacteroidales bacterium
TACCACCACCGACAATATCAACAAGGCCGTAGGTCCGCTGTTCCTAAACTCTCTGCGCGGGGAGCTTACGTCGATTATGCAGATTCAGGAGATAGGCGACAAGTGCGACAGGCTTCTCGCTTTTCAGCAGAAACTTGCCTCCATTCAGATACTCGACCCCGCCTGTGGTTCGGGCAACTTCCTCACATACACATATATGGAGCTCCGCCGAATGGAAAACAAAGTTCTCTACGAACTCAACTCGCTTGGCTATCAGCTACCCGAGAATCCCATTCTTGTATCCATATCTCAGGTTCACGGTTTCGAGATCAACGATTTTGCGGTAGATACAGCCAAAACCGCGCTCTGGATTGCCCAAAATCAGCTTCTGCACGAGACTCAGGGAATTTTGAAGAGCAATATACCCGAGCTTCCACTCTCAAATATCGACACAATCCACTGCGTAAACGCCCTTACCGTAAAATGGGAAAGTTTGGCCGACCCTCAAAAAATCAACTACATAGTTGGTAATCCGCCATTTGTGGGAGCAAGACTTCAAACCGAGGAACAGAAAGCCGAGGTTATAAATATTTTTGGACAGGATTGGAAAAACGTCGGCAATCTCGATTACGTTTGCTGTTGGTACAAACTGGCTGTGGATTTTATGAAACAGAATCCAAAAATCAAGTGCGCCCTTGTTTCCACAAACTCTATTTGTCAGGGCGAGCAGGTCGCAAATCTTTGGCAGCCACTGTTTGAGGACGGCCTTGTTATCAATTTTGCCTACACCACATTCCGCTGGGAGAGCGATTCCAACGGAATGGCGCACGTTCATTGCATTATCGTTGGTTTTGCCTTGGAGGCCGACGACAGGAAATTTATATTCAGTGCAGATGGTGTGGCCTCTGATGCTGAAAATATAAACGCGTACCTCGTAGATGGACCTAATGTATTCGTGGAAAGCAGAAAGAAACCGATTTCGAAAGTTCCTGATATGGTATTCGGTAATATGGCTAATGATGGAAGCAATTTGGTTATAAAGGAAGACGAGTATGAAGATTTTGTTCGAACAGAACCATTGTCCAAACCATATATAAAACCTTTTATTGGAGCAGAGGAATTTATCAACAATAAAAAAAGATTTTGTTTATGGTTGAAAGACGCTTCTCCATTGGATTTGGCAAAGATGCCATTGGTTTTGGAAAGAATTAAAGCCGTGAAAGAATTTAGATTGGCAAGTAAACGAGCTGCAACAAACAAATTAGCAGCAACACCCTATTTGTTTGCTGAAATACGCCAACCTGATTCTAATTATTTGTTAATTCCAAGAGTTTCTTCCGAAAAAAGGAAATATATTCCTATTGGTTTTATAGACAAGGATATAATTTCAAGCGAACAAAACCAAATCATCCCCAACGCCACTCTCTACGAATTTTCGATATTAACCTCAAGTGTACATAATATCTGGATGCGTCTGGTGGCCGGGCGTTTGGAGAGTCGTTACAGATATTCCAAGGATGTAGTTTACAACAATTTTCCCTGGCCGGAAGTGGATGACGCCACCAAGAAGAAGATTGGAGAGTTTGGTCAGAAAATCCTGGATATCCGCGCCCAATACCTCAGCGACCCCAAATGTAGCCTCGCCACATTGTACGGCGAAAATCTCGACCTGATATTCGGGATCTCTGTGCCGCACATTTGGCCAATGACAAGGCTGTATTGGGGCTGTACGGCCTCGCGGCCGGTGCCAGCGACGAGGAGGTTTTGGAGGAACTTATGGAGAGGTATGTGAGGATGAGGTAAAGAGAGGGGGGAGAAAATTATGAAAATATTGGAATGTGTTTTAGTTCCCGTTGGAGGCTGTGATTCAGTTAAGCATTGGTCAACGGCTGAAGTTATTAAGAATTTGTATAAGGAGTTTTATATAGTTTTGGATTCTGATAAGAAAAAGCAAGATGATTCATCTGATAATTTAGTAAAACTGTAATGTTTAAAGTTTTCTCGCTACGCTCGAAATGACGGTGTTGAGTTGTGGTATGGAAAGCAGAGAGGGGTCAGAGGGCGGCGCAGCCGCCCTCTGACCCCTCTCTGCTTTTTTATCTTTATATAAAATCTTTGTCCTTCTGAGCGAAGTGAAGAATCTTCTCCCTTAGCACATCAACATCTCCGCTGGAGGAATGTTGAGAACTTTGCACAAGTTTCCTGCTATCTTGAGTGTAGGTTCAGCTTTGCCTGAGATGTATTCGCTGATTCTGGAAGGACTTATGCCTATGAGATCTGCAAGCTTTTTCTGAGAAAAACCCATATCGTCAAGAGCATCTGCGATAAGCTCTGCAATAGTTGGTTTTCCTAATGAGTAGTGCGCCTCCTCGTATTCGGCCACAATATCGGCCATCAACGACAATTCTATGCACTTAGGGTCGCTGGCTGGTGTGTCGCCGTGTACCTCGTGCATTAGTTCTTCTGCTCTGGCAGAAGCGAATTTGTACTGGTCTTCAGTGATTTTGCACTGTGGCTTGTTTGTCTTTTTCATTTTGATCAATGGTTAATATTGTGATTTTTATTTTTTATAAAAGTACCCATTCCTGGCAAAAGAATGAGTACAAAGCTCAAGATTACAAATTTGAAATCTCGGTTGGCCCAATCTTGGAATATTCGGCATGTGTTCCTACAAACCGTATGTTTACAATCCATCCTCTATCTTGCTAGCCCATCGTTGCAATGCAATCCTAGCATCGGCATGCGACGCGATAAACTCATGGAGTTTGTTCTTGTTAAGAATTCTCATTTTTTATGTCAATGAACTTTGAAGCAAAGATAAAATCAAAATTCTAATTTTCAAAATTTTTCTTCTAAAAATTGGATTTTTTATCGAAACACAAAAAAAAAGGAGAATCCGATTTTCAGGATTCTCCTCTTTGCTGCTTACTAATTTAACCTAAATCTTATTATGAAAAGAGTTCTGACATTAATTTAAACACATTAATCTGGACTTCACAGTCGAGATGTAGAATCATTATTTATAATGTAACTTATGAAAACTACTCAGTTATACGAAAAAATTTTGAAAAGGTTTCAACGAATTGAAGTTTTTTTGTTTTTTTTCGGCAAAATTATTCTGAATGTAGTTCCCACGCCAATTTCGCTTGACTTTACGAACAATTTTCCGCAGTGATAGTCGCACACAATGCGCTGCGCCAGCGACAGGCCCAGGCCCCAGCCGTGCTTCTTGGTGGTGTAGCCCGGCTTGAACACCGTCTTGAAATTCCTCTTCTGTATTCCCTTGCCCGTATCGCTTATGTCGATGATGGCGCTGCGGTCGTCCTCGCTCAGCGAGATGTCTATGCTGCCCTTGCCCTGCATCGAATCTATCGCGTTTTTGCAGATATTCTCTATCACCCACTCGAAGAGCGCCACGCTCACCGGAATCACCACCTCCCGGCTCTCGGGCAGGGAGTAATGGTATTTCACATTGCTGGAAGTCCTCGCGTGCAGATAGTTGATGGAGTTGGTGAGTATCGGCACAATATTCTCGGTAGTGAACTCGGGATCGTTGCCTATCCTCGAGAAACGGTTGGTTACCTGCACCAGGCGGTTCACATCCTTCTCCACCTCGGCGGTAAGCTCGGGATTGTAGTTGTCTATCTTCAGCAGCTCTATCCAGGCCAGCAGCGATGTTATGGGAGTGCCCAGCTGATGCGCCGTCTCCTTGCTCATGCCCACCATTATCTTGTTCTGGTCGGCCTTGTTGGATGCGCGTATCGTAACTATGGTGAGCACTATTATCACCATAGTCACTATCAGCTGGATAAAAGGGAAAGTCTCCAGCTGCTTGAGGATGCTGCTCTCCTTGTAATACAGCATGTAGCTGTTGTCGATGCAGATAGGCTCGTGCACCCGGCTCATCCTCTCCATCTCGGCCCTCAGGAAACCGTTCTCCGTAAGGCCGTGGCTGGTGTCTATGTCGAGATTTATGTACATCGGCTCGCCCTGGTCGGGCTGCAGTATGGCCGGTATGGTGTTGTTTTCCTGAATGATCTTGTATACTATCTGGCTGATCTCGCCGTCGATATCCACATTCTCTATCTCGCTCACGGCCTCGGCCCAGAGCGAGATGTTCTTCTCCTCCTGCGCCTTCAGCTGCCTGCTCAGGTGGTGGCTGTACACCCAGGCCACTATGCTGGCTATGGCGGTCAAAATATATAGTATAGTCCTTATAATCTCCTTCCTGTTCATTTGCTGTTTGTTAATGTATATGTACCATAAAAAACGCACCGAAATGCATTTTATTACATCCCCGGTGCGTTCTGTATATATCAGCTCAGCTGATGGCGTGTTTTTTTTATATCAGCTGATGGCAATTTTTTTTTATATCAGCTGATGGCGTGTTTATCAGCTGGCTCCTGCTTGGTTTTGTCAGCTGATGTTTTGTAGTCCACGGGCTTCTTGGCGTAGTATTCGGCGTTCTTGTTGAAAAACGACGACGAGATTCTCTCCAGGAACTGCAGCAGGTATTCCACGCAGTATCCGCCCAGGAAAGCCAGCAGCATGGGCGACAGCGACGTTATTCCGAATTTCTGCGCGTTCTGGAGGTCGCCCCAGAACAGGCCGATGGCCAGGCCGGCTATGGCGCCCAGCAGTATCCTGAGTATGTACTTGATGTTGCTGCCGGTGGAGAATGTGAGGCTCTTGATCTCCGACGTTAGCTCCCTGAGCACAAATGTGAATCCGCCTATGATGCCGTACAGCAGCGGCAGCACGTATATTCCGAGTATCAGCCTGTAGCTGTTGGCCTCCTGGAGTATGGCGGTGCGGGCCTTGCTGTATTTTATGTCCTGCTTGGCTATGGTGTCGGTCTCCACTGTGGTGTTGAATGATACCCTCCTCAGGTTCTGCACCCAGGGCTCCAGCAGGTCGATATTAGCTGATATCTTGGTATCCGATTCCACAAGTCGGCTGGTGCAGTCCTCAAACTCGGCCGCGTACTGCGTGTTGTCGGGGTTGCTCTCCAGTATCACATTGAGCTCGGTCATGCGGTTCCAGATTTTCTGGCTCTCCTCCTGACACTCCTTGATGCTGTCCAGGCGCGTGGACCCGAGGTAGAAGTATATCTGGATGCCCAGCAGAAGTATCATGCAGAGTATGGTGGATGCCATGTACCATGATGTGGATTTCTTGGCGAAAGAGTATTTGTACTTGCGCCCGAAGAAACGGCCTATCCTGCCCACCTTGTCGATGGGAGGGCGCGACGATGTGAGCGAGTCCACCGTTACGGGCTTTATTATCCTGGTGAGCTCCCTGTATGTGATGTAGAACGATATCTCGGCGCTCTTGCTCCACTTCTTGCGCTTGTAGAGGTCCTTGCTCTCTACTATCGATTCTATATGCTTGGGGTCTATGTCGAGTCCCTGGTCCACAATGTATGAGAGCATTGTGGCGGCGTTGGTAAGGTCCTTCTTTATCTGCTCGGTGTCTTCTATGTATTTCTCCTCGTCCTGTACGGTGTTTACGGCAGAGGTGAGGTCCTCGTCGTTTCCGGTGGTTGCCTCCGGATTCTCGTGATGTGTTTTGTTATCTTCCATATTGGTCTTCTTTTATTGGAGTTAATAATGTGCAATTATACTAATTATTATTCATAAAACGGCAATTTTTGGCGTTCTATTTTCTCTATTTTGTTAATTTAATAGAAAAAATTTGGCTGAAATTCCAAAAGTTAGTAACTTGCGCCCGTTAATTAATCATTAATTTATTTTGAAATTATGGGTAAAACTGTAGTAGACGATAGTAGACTGAGTTCTATTGCGTCGGGAGTAGAAATCGTGGGCGATATTGTAGCCAACGGAAATTTCAGGATCGAAGGTACTATCAAGGGTAATATCAAGCTCTCAGGCCGTCTTGTATTGGATGGCACCGGAGTGATAGAGGGCGATGTGGTGTGCAGCAGCGCGCGCATCTCCGGCAAGATGGATGGCAAGCTCAAGGTGGAGAATCTCCTGGAGCTCACCGACACCGCCAATGTGCATGGACAGATCATTACTGCCAAGATGAAGGTGGACGAGGGCGCCGTATTTACCGGTACTTGCGATATGGACAGCAAGACAGTATCTCAGCCTAATCCGGATAAGAAGTAATGGACAATAAGGACAAGAAGGAAAATGACCGTTGGAGAATGGTCGCAAAATACACTTCGGCCGCTTTTCAAATGGCGGCCATTATTGTTTTAGGCGCGCTGGGCGGCAGGTATCTTGACCAGTATCTCGGGACTTCGTTCAGGATATGGACTGTGGTGCTCACCATTCTTTCTGTTTTCCTGGCTTTGTATCTTTTCATCAAGGACATAATGAACAATGAGCACTAAGTATATAAAATATTATGTGATAATGGGCTGCGCGCTTGTAATAGCGCTCGTGGCCTTTTTTATGCTGATGATGCCGGATAGATGCTCTGTGCCGGCTGTTGTAACCCCGGTTTTGTTTTCGGCTCTCAGCATCGTGAGCATCAAGATTATGGAGAGGCCGTCCAATACTACTTTCATGAAGTTCAGCAACGCCTTCATGCTCAGCAATGCCATCAAGCTATTTGCCGATCTTATATTCCTGCTGGTGGCTTACCTGAATATCGACCATCTAAAGAGGTTCCCATTTGTGGTTACGGTGCTTGTTATGTATGTGATATATGCCACGGTGGATACTCTTCTGCTTCTCCGTATGTTCAAGAATAAGGACTCTCAATCCAAGTAAACTGTATGAGAACCAAATTATTGCCATTAGCTGCAATTATGATTTCAGCCTCTGTAACGGCCCAGGCCCAGGCGCCCGACGGCCTTGCCCGCGCCTGCAACGAGATTAAGCGTTATGATGCCTTCGCCAATGGCCAGATAGCGTTTTTGGCCATCGATATCAATACCGGCGAGGAGATTGCGGGATTCAATCAGGATATGTCGATGGTGCCGGCGTCCAATACCAAGCTTTTCAGCACGGCGGCGGCCCTGGAGCTTTACGGCCCCGATTTCACCTATAATACCGATCTGCTCTACACCGGCGAGATTGTGGACGGCACCCTTAATGGAAATATCATAATCCACGGCACGGGCGATCCCACTCTCGGCTCGCGTTTCTTCACCGACCACGCCAACTATAATTACAACGAGCGTTTCATAGAGGCCATTCAGAAGGCCGGAATCCGCAATATCTCCGGCAGCATTATCGGCGACGGCACCTGCTATGCCAAGGAGATGACTCCGCCTACATGGAGCTGGGAGGATCTGGGCAATTATTTCGGAGCTGTTCCTAATGGCCTTACTGTTCACGACAATCTTGTAACTCTCCATTTCAAGACCGGAAAGGAGGGCACCGAGGCCGTGTACATGGGCTGCGATCCCGAGATAGAGGAGCTTCAGGTAATCTCGCAGGGCATTGCATCTAATGTGAAACGCGAGAATACCAATACTTTCGGCAAGCAGTATCAGCTCAGCAAATATGTTCAGGGCCCTATGCCGATGAATCAGAATGATGTTACGGTGCGCAGCATAATGCCTGATCCTCCGCTCTTTGTGGCCACTCAGCTCAGGGACAGCCTGAATGCGAGAGGCGTTACGGTTTTCGGCAAGGCGTTCAGCGCCGCGGATTATACACGTTTCAGCTCCCTGAACGAACTCAGGAAGGACACGCTCCTTACGCTCACATCGCCCCGGCTCTCCGAGATTATCACCAAGACCAATCTCCACAGTGTAAATCTCTTTGCCGAGCACTGTCTCTCGCTTGTGGGTATCAGGCAGGCTAACACCACCGATGTTACGGCTGCATCGTGGGCGCTGATGGCGTTCTGGAAAAGCAAAGGCATGGATATCAGGGGAATGAGCATCAACGACGGATGCGGTCTCTCTCACTATAATATCGTAACTCCCCGTCAGCTCTGCTATCTGCTGCAGTATATGCGCACCAAGAGCAAGTATTACGATGCCTTCAACAGCAGCCTTACGATGTGCGGCGGACTCGGCACCATGGGCGGAATGTGTCTGAACACCCGCGCCGAGAAAAACGCGCGCGGCAAGTCGGGCACCATCCGCAGGGTAAAATCTTATTCAGGCTACGTGAAGTCACGCTCCGGCAGGGAGTTGGCCTTCTCCATCTTAATCAATAATTTCACCTGCTCAAGCAACGAGACCCGTCAGATGATGGAAAAGTTCATCGTTGGCTTGGCTGATTACAATAAATAAAAAAAGGACTTCTTCGGAAGTCCTTTTTTTATTATAGATTGAATCTGTATGCGAATCTTGCGCCCATGGTGATTGAGTGGATTGCCTCGTTTACCTTCTTGCTGTGAGGTGAGAGTATATTCCAATCCGCGAAGAAATTCACGTCGAGATTTGGGCTTGCCATTATTCCTGTGGAGATTCCAGTGGTGAGGCATGGAGCTATCCTCGATGGACATTTGAAATCGAGGTTTTGCTTTTTCCGGTAGTGGATGGAGCCAGCTAATACCTTGGGGCTGAAATACCAATACTTGTAAATACTGTGGTGGTAGTATATTCCTGTCTGCACCGACGATAATTCTAATGTACCATTTATGGCGTCGTCGTTGCCGTATCTGTAATAAACATTAGATCCGCCTATCCTTCCGCCTATTCCCCAGTGATGATTCCAGTACCAGGCGCCCTCCAGACCGGCCACGCTGCCTGTCGAGGTGTCGAATTCGAGCTCCAATGACGGCTGGTAATTAAACAGCGGAAACTGGAATCCTGCATAGAATCCTATGAATGAGGGCTTGCTGGGCTCGTAATTGTGCCATAGGTCCACGAGATCCGATCTCGTCTTGTCTCTTTTGAAAATCATGTCGCTAAACCAGTAGCCGAATTCCGTGGCCATTATTCCGAAGCCCGCACCTGCCATTATGTCGCTCATCCAGTGTCGGTTGTTGGCCATTCGCATCAGTCCTGTGGCAGTGGCGTTGGTATATGCCAGCAATCCAACCCATGGCCCCAGGTGTCCGTATTCCTTGTGGAGCATTGTGGCGGTCATGAATGCCGTGGCGCTGTGTCCCGACGGGAAACTGTTGTGAGAGCTGCCGTCGGGTCGCAGCAGTTTGGCGGAATTTTTCACGCTGTTTACTGATATGGCCATCAGCGCTATAGAGAATGCGTCGGCGGTAAGCATCTCGCCCCATCCGCTGCGGCTCTGCACTCCGCATGCCTTCATGCTGAACATAACTCCGGCCGGCAGGTATTGCGTGTAGTTGTCGATTTCGCTGTGGAATTTGGGAATGTAGCTGTTGCGGAGCTGTCGGAATTTCTTGTTTTGCTCTATCTCTATGATACCGCCCAGTACCAGGGGCACTCCTACGTGGGTACATTCCAGCAAACGTGTGCCCGGGTATTTCAGGGTGTCTGTTTTCGAGGCAGCTAATGGGGTTTTAATTGCTATTAGCTGACAAAATAAAATAAATAGGATAAGATGTTTCATTGTAGTTTATCTTTGCTTATAGTTGTTTTTACGGCTGCAAAATTATATAAATTTCCTATATAAAGTTATTTTTTTTCTGTTTTTCGATTTTATATTTTATATTAGCAGTCGCAAATTGAAACTAAAATTATGAAAGACAAATATCCACTCCTAAACAGCCCCATTACATTGGGACGTGTAACATTCAGAAACAGAATGTTTTCTGCACCTATGGGTGCCACAGATATAACACCGGAATGTGTTCCCGGTCCGCGTACTCAGGGATTCTACGAACTCAGGGCCAAGGGAGGCGCCGCCGCTGTTACAGTAAGCGAGTTGGTGGTTCATCCCGAGACCGATGGAAGCCACATGCTTCACCTGAATTTGGAGACCGTGGGATGCCTGGCCGCTCATACTTTTGTGGCCGACAGCATCCGCCGTCACGGAAGCGTTCCAAGCATAGAACTCTCGCACTCAGGACAATACGCCGGCACATATATGTCGGATAAAAACAAGAAGGCATCGCTCTGTCAGTGGGGACCAAGCGACGGCACACGTCCCGACGGCCGCCCCGTAAAGGCCCTCAGCAAGGAGCAGTTGGCCGATATAGTGAAGGCATACGCCGATGCCGCAACTCTCTGCAAGCGTGCCGGATACGAGATGATAATGGTTCACGCAGGTCACGGCTGGCTTCTGCATCAGTTCCTTTCTCCATATCTGAACCACCGCACCGACGAGTACGGCGGAAGTCTCGAAAACCGTATGAGACTTATGGTGGAGGTTCTTACAGCCGTGCGCCAAGCAGTGGGAGAGGGATTCCCAATAGAGGTGCGTATCAGCGGAAGCGAACTCTTCGATGGTGGCTACGGCATAGAGGACGGCATCAAGATTGCCAAAGCCGCTGAGCCATTGGTGGATATGATTCACGTTTCGGCTGGTAGTTATCAGTTCGGATTCTTCAACACCACGCCTCCGATGTTCGATCCCCACGGTGTGAACGTTTGGCTGGCCGCCGAAATCAAGAAACACGTAAAGAAACCCGTTGCCACTCTCGGAGGCCTCAGCGACCCCGAGCAGATGGAGCAGATAATAGCCGAGGGCAAGGCCGACGTTGTATATATGGGACGTCAGTTGCTCGCCGATCCATTTACGCCTCAGAAGGTAATGTCGGGCGACGACGATAGGATTGTCCGCTGTCTAAGGTGCTATACC
>JAZQPB010000166.1:0-26268 GCA_045628165.1 Bacteroidales bacterium
GCCACGCCTCTGGCTATCTGGCTGATCTTGCCCACCTTGTCGCGCAGGAGCCTCGATAGATAGAAGCATGTGGTATCGCCTTCCATATTAGCTGACAGGGCAAAAACTATCTCGTCGGCGCCCTCGCTGTCTATGCGCGCCATCAGCTGCTCTATGTTGAGGTCGCCGGGGCCTATGCCGTCTATGGGCGATATCAGGCCGCCCAGAATATGGTAAGTGCCGCGGTAAGTGCCTGTCTGCTCTATGGCTATCACATCGCGCACGTTTTCCACAATGCAGATAAGCCTCTGGCTGCGCTTGGGGTTCTGGCAGATGGTGCAGGTATCGGCATCGGATAGGTTTCCGCAGATACGGCAGTTGTGGATGTTGGCCTTCAGGCGTGTGAGCGAGCTGGCGAAATTGTTCACGGTGTTCTCGTCGCGCTTTATGAGGTCGAGAATAAGGCGCAGGGCGGTTTTCTTGCCTATGCCCGGCAGCCGCGAGAACTGGTCGACGGCGTCAGAAAGCAGTTGTGATGGTATGTACTCCATTTCGGATTCCTATTTCAGCAGATTTGTAGAACAGATACATTGTAATGGCTATCACGCAGTGCGAGATGTCGTTGTGATTGAACCACGGAGAATATTCCACCAGGAATTTCTGCAGCGCCATGGCGGCAATGGCTATTATCATCACGTAAGATCCAATTATCAGCGGCTTGGCCTCGGGATTGCGGCCGCGGCGGTATATCCTGGTCATCTGCGGAAGCTCTATTATATAAAGTGCGAAACCTATATGCGCGGCTGCCACGGCGTAGTTTAGCAGCCACATCAGCAGAACGGCAACCACAGCCGATTCCACCATCACGATTTTCATGAAGAGACCGCGGTTGTATTCAGGGTTCAGGCAGCTGATACGTTGCACCATAGCCACCTCGAAGAGAGTAACCGACGTGATATTCAGAATCCAGTTGGGGAGGTCGTGGAGATGGTAGGCCAGCTTGTCGGCCCAGCAGAGCGTCTTGATCTGCTCCTTGGGGAGAATGTCCACCATTGTATACGAGAATGCGTGGGTCATCAGGCCGGCGAAGAAACAGCCCAATCCCATTATCAGGAAAAAATATGGGTAGTAGCACATATACCCGCCATTAGCTATGGAGATACGGCGCAGACGCACAAACGCCAGCACACAAACGGCGGTCACTATAAAATCTGTGAACGCCGTCATGGGCTCCATTACGGTGAGGCCGCCTATCAGAATTTGGTTTTCCATTTACTTTTGATTTTTCGGCAAAGGTAAACAAAAAACGCCAAAGCTAAAAATTATTTTTGAGCATGGTGGCGAAAACGTGCACATCGTCGGTCTGCTCGTTGTCGCCGCGCCATTTCAGGAAATTGTCGGTGAAAATCTTCTGCTGCTCGCTGAGCGGCAGATGGCAAACCTGGAATATAGTGCGCTCGAAAGCCGGAGTATTGTATTTCTTGCCCACAGGTCCGCCAAACTGGTCCACATATCCGTCGGAGCTGGTGTATACGATATCGCCGTCGCTCACATTGAAGAAAATATCCGTGAAAGGCATGTGGTCCTTGGGGTGACCGCCCACGGGGAAACGGTTTGGCCTCAGCTTGATGAGATAAGCCGTTTTTTCCTCGTTCTGGATAATCGGGCAGCTGTATTGCGCGGCGCGGCGGATTGTGTCGTCGTCGGGAGTGCCGAACCTCAGCAGATACGCAATAGAGTATCCTGCGGCATAGTTGAGCACCATCTTCTCGCGGTCGAAAACAAAGAGGCTTGCGTCCATGCCGTCCTGCGAGTCGAGAGTGCGTCCCCGCTGATGCAGGAGCTTGATATTGCGCTCACGGAGTTTGTTTAGTATATTAGCTGATGTGATAACATCCACATCCTGCAATACGTTGTTGAGCATCACCTGCTCTATCATGCTCATAAAACCGCCCGGAATGCCGTGGCCCGTGCAGTCGGCCAGCGAGAAGAGAGTCTTGTTGTCCTTGTATGCCACCCAGTGGAAATCGCCGCTCACGATGTTCTTGGGGAAATTTACCACGAAATAGTCGCCGAGCACATAGTCCACAAACATCTTGGGAGCCTGTATGGCGTCCTGAATCTTTCGCGCGTATTCCAGCGACTCGTTTATCTCCTTGTTCTGAACCGCGATGCGCTCCTGAGCGTGCTTGAGGTCGGTGATATCGGAGCACACGGCTATAAACATCTCTATCTCGCCCTTGCTGTTTAGCGATGGCGAAAGCGTGGTCTGAATCCAGATCTCGTCGCCACGCTTGTTGCGGGTTTTCGATGAGTATGTAACCGGCTCCTTGGTGTGGCGGATGGTATCCATCACCTCCCTGATCTGGGTATTGCTGGAAGCCTTGATTATGCTGCTGTCGTTTTTGTTCAGATAATCGTTGATGTCGTAGCCGGAGTGACGCGTAAAAGCCTCGTTCAGCCAGATGATGTTTCCCTCGGGATCGGTCAGGAAAATCGAGTTGTCGGTCTGCCGCGCCACAAGCGAGAGTTTCTCGAGCTCGGCGTTCTGCTTGGCCAAAACCTCCTTCTGCTGGTTTAGCTCCTCCTTCTGCTCGCGCAGCTGACGGTTTCGGCGGCGCTTCTTGATGAAGAGCACGGTAACCACCACGGCCGAGCACAGCATCACAAATGCAATGCCGTATGCCAGATACATCACCACGCGTCCCTGATGGAGCAACACTGCATTCTGACGGCGCTCCCTCATAAGAGTATTATCCAGCTCCGACGATGTAATGTACTTGTTGTTCTGAGCCTCGTTCAGTATGGTGTAGTTCAGGAAAGCTATCGACTCGTATTTGGCGGAATTTTCCCACATCTTCTTGTGGGCAAAAATTGTGGCCAGCTCCTTGGCCGATGGCACTATCAGCTTGGGATAATGGCGCGTGCGTGCGGCCCTGAAAGCCTCGGTGTAATAATACTCGGCCGAATCGGTGAGCTTAGCGCTCTTGTAATAGTCGCCCAGAGTCATGTAAGATTCAGCCAGGTCCACGAGATTGCCCAGCCTCTTGCGTATGGCCAGAGCCTTGCGCATATAGGGAATTCCCTCATCGGGATTCACCTGATGGCAGAGAGTGATGCCCATGCCGTTATAAGCCTTGGCCAGGAAATACTCATTATCGATATTCAGATTATTGATAATCTCTATCACCTTGTCGTATTCGCAATACGATAGCGAATACTGGCGCGGCGAGGTCTTGCGGTAATAATCGCCCATTACGAGGTGGCACTTGGCCTCCAGCTCGCTGAAACCCTCCCTCTCGCATATCTGGAGAGCATAGTAAGTGTAGATTTTGGCGTTCTCGAAATCGTTGGTCTCCATATACACGAGCGCCGCGCGGTAATACGCCTCGCTGTGCAGTTTGGGATTGCGGATAATGTCGTCCACAATGTATACCGCCTTCAGGATATACTTGATGCAGATTTTGTAGTCGCCGTAAGTGCCGAACGATACGCCCATGTTCAGGTACAGAATGCAGAGCTCATCGTAACGGTGGCGCTCGTCGAGGAATTTTTCGGCATCGGAGTATTCGGCAAAAACGGCCTTTATGTCCTTGCGGTCCCACGCCATCTGCGCCGATAGAATCTTGGTCTGGAGATACACACCCGGATCGCCGGTCTTGGCCGCAATAAACTCTATCCGCTGCAGGCACCGTGTCATTCCGCTGGCATATCCAAAACTTCTCGATAGATAGAAAAGCCTTGATAGTGAGCCCACTACACTTACATTGTCGCTTTGTGACAGTTTGTTTATGCAGCTGATAATCTCGCCTACTGCCTGTGCTGTATCTATTTTGTGATTGGAATGCGTAAGGCTGTCGTATAGTCTCACCTCCTCGGGAATACGCTCGTCGTCAAACACATACATCAGCTGAGCTGATACATTCTGCAATCCGAGCACCCAAAAGGTGACTACTAAGATAATTAATTTGGATATGATGATTCTCATTTAGGTCAATGGTTATATTTTTTGCAATAATAATCAAATTTTGTTCCATTCACAATAAAAAAATCACAATTTTTTACCTACCTTTGCAGTTGATAAAAAACACATAAAAAATATTATGCCAGACAACAGATACACACAGCTGAAAACCGAATTGGAAAAGAGAATCTTGGTGCTCGACGGCGCCTTTGGAAGCCTTGTACAAGGCTACAGGCTCACCGAGGAGGATTTCAGAGGACAGAGATTCAACAACCACCCTACACAGCTGCAAGGCAACAACGACGTACTCGTAATCACCCGTCCCGACGTGGTGCAGCAGATACACGAGCGATACCTGAAGGCCGGCGCCGACATCATAGAGACCAACAGCTTCAACGCCACATCAATCTCGCAGGCCGACTATCAGATGGAGCCGTACGTATACGAGCTCAATAAGACAGCCGCAACGCTTGCGCGACAGATGGCCGACAGATACTCCACACCCGAAAAACCGAGATTCGTGGCCGGATCCATGGGCCCCACAAACAAGACCGCATCCATGTCGCCGGATGTAAACAATCCGGGCTACCGCGCCATCAGCTTCGATCAGCTTGTGGAAGCATACACCACTCAGGCTCAGGGACTTTTGGATGGCGGAGCTGATATATTACTCGTTGAGACCGTATTCGACACCCTCAACTGCAAGGCCGCTCTCTACGCCATCAACGAGGAACTGGAGCGCCGCAACATCGAGAAATTCCCCATAATGGTATCAGCTACCATAGCCGACAAGAGCGGACGAATACTCGCCGGACAGACAGTGGAATCGCTGCTCTACTCGGTATCGCACATCGACCTCCTGACCGTGGGATTGAACTGCAGTTTCGGCGCAAGCGAGCTGAAACCATACCTCGAAATGCTCGGCAAGAGGTCCACATTCAGGATTTCGGCGCATCCAAACGCCGGACTTCCCAACCAGTTTGGCCAGTACGATCAGAACCCCGACATGATGGCCGCTCAGGTACAGAAATACCTCGACGAGGGCCTCGTAAACATAATAGGCGGATGCTGCGGAACCACTCCCGAGCACATAGCCGCCATAGCCAGGATAGTAGCTGATGGCAAGGTGCACAGGCCAGCTGATAACAAACATGAGATGCGCCTCTCCGGCCTCGACCCGCTGATAGTGAGCAAGGACAGGAAACAATTCTACAACGTGGGCGAGCGCCTGAACGTGGCCGGATCGAGGAAATTTCTGCGCCTGATATCAGAGAAAAACTATCAGGAAGCCCTCGACATAGCCAAAGCCGAGGTGGAGGCCGGCGCCGACATCATAGACGTAAACATGGACGACGCAATGCTGGACGCCGAGCACGAGATGGTCACATTCCTCAATCTCATGGTATCGGAGCCTGATATCGCACGTCTGCCAATAATGATAGATTCCAGCAAGTGGAACGTGATAGAGGCCGGACTGAAGTGCCTACAGGACAAAGCTATAGTAAACTCAATCTCGCTGAAGGAGGGCGAGGAGAAATTCCTTGCCCACGCGCGCGTAATCCAGAAATTCGGCGCCGCCACAGTGGTAATGGCATTCGACGAGAAGGGTCAGGCCGACACCTACGAGCGCAGAATAGAAATCTGCAGCCGTGCATACAAACTGCTGACCGAGAAGCTGAACTTCAATCCCGAGGACATAATCTTCGACCCCAACGTATTGGCCATAGCCACCGGCATCAGCGACCACGACAACTACGCAGTCGATTTCATAAAGACCGTCAGATGGATAAAGGCAAACCTGCCATACGCCAAGATATCGGGCGGAATAAGCAACCTCTCGTTCTCGTTCCGCGGCAACAATCCCGTGCGTGAGGCCATGCACTCAGTGTTCCTTCACCACGCCATAGCCGAGGGAATGGACATGGGAATCGTGAACCCGTCGGCAATGATCAAGTACGAGGACATAGATCCCGAACTCCGCGAGAAGGTGGAGAACGTGGTTCTCAACAAGGGCAACGGCGCCACAGAAATCCTCGTGGACTACGCCGAGATAGCCAAAGCAAAAGCCAAGGGCGCCGCACCGGCCAAGGCAAACAACGAATGGCGAAACGGCACAGTTGAGGAGCGGCTTCAGCACGCCCTCGCCAAGGGAATCACGGAATTCCTTGAATCAGACATTCAGGAAGCCATCGGCAAATATCCAATGGCCATCGACATAATAGAAAAGCCTCTCATGGACGGCATGAACATGGTGGGCGAACTCTTCGGCGCCGGCAAGATGTTTCTGCCTCAGGTAGTTAAGACCGCGAGAGTAATGAAACAGGCCGTCGAGATTCTGCGCCCGACCATCGAGGAGCAGAAACGCGCATCGGGCAAGGAAGGCACATCGGCCGGCAAGGTGATAATGGCCACCGTAAAGGGCGACGTTCACGACATCGGCAAAAACATCGTGTGCGTGGTGATGGCCTGCAACAATTTCGACATCGTGGACCTCGGCGTAATGGTGCCGTGCGAGACCATAGTGGAAATGGCCATCAAGCATCAGGCTGACTGCATAGGACTGAGCGGACTAATCACCCCAAGCCTCGACGAGATGATAAACGTCGTTAAGGCTCTGGAGGCCAAAGGTTTGACAATTCCCGTAATGATAGGCGGCGCCACAACATCAGAAATCCACACGGCCGTAAAGATAGCTCCAAACTACAGCGGACCGGTGGTTTACGTGAAAGACGCGTCGCAAAACGCCTACGTGGCCAACGCGCTGATACACAAGGACAAGACTTTCCTCGACAATCTCAGGAAACGTCAGCAGGAACTCCGCGAGCAGAACTCCGGCGCCCGTCCACAGCTGATGAGCATAGAGCAGGCAAGGGCTCTCGCACCGGTTTTCGACTGGAAAAACCATCAGCTGAACCCAATACCCGAATGCAAGGACCTCACCGTATGGAGAAACATAGATTTAGCGCCATTAGCTGCATACATAAACTGGCGTATGTTCCTGATAGCATGGAAGGTAAACGACGCATCGGGACAGAACGCCGAAAAAGCCGCCGAGGCTCAGCGGCTGATGGACGACGGCAAGCGGATACTGCAAAAGATGATAGACGGAAAACTAACCACCGCCAACGCCGTATTCCAGATACTGCCGGCCACTCCGCACGACGGCGAGTATGTAAGGGTGGTATCAGCTGATGGCAAAAAAACCGAGGAGCTCCACTTCCTGCGTCAGCAGATGCCCGACGAGGACGGCAACTGCACATCACTGGCCGACTACATAGCGCCAGAAAACGGATACATAGGAATGTTTGCCGCCACCACTGGAATAGGCCTGCAGGAGCACACCGACAGGCTGAAGGCCGAGGGCAACGACTATGAGGCCATAATGATGAAACTGCTGGCCGACCGCCTCGTGGAGGCCCTGAGCGAATACATGCACGAGCAGGTGAGAAAAAAATACTGGGCATACGCGCCCGGCGAAAACCTGACCGCAGAGGAGCTGATAAAAGGCCATTACCAGGGAATACGCCCGGCGATAGGCTACCCCTCTACCCCACTCCACGAGCAGAAGATTCAGGTTTTCCGCCTGCTGGACGTGGAGAAAAACACAGGAATCACCCTGTCGGAGAGCACAATGATGACACCGGGATCGTCGGTCTGCGGATTCTACATAAGCAACCCCAAGGCCAGGTACATCAACGTGGGAGAAAACAATCAATAACAAAACTATAAAAAAACTATGGCATTTTCGGAACATATCAACAAGGCCAAAAGCGTGCTGAGATGGATAGTAGACCACAAATACATGTTCTCGATAATAGTACTGGCGGTATGGCTGCTATTCTTCGACGAGAACAACATAGTATTTCAGCAGTGGCCCAAGAGGAGCGAGAACAAGAGCCTCCAGAAGGAAAAGTTATTCTACATGAACAAGATAAGGGAGGACAGCACAATGCTGAGCGAGCTGCAGACCAACGACGACAATCTCAAGAAGTTTGCCCGCGAGCAATACTTCATGAAGGCCAACGACGAGGATGTATTCGTAATAGAAGAACGCTAAAAAAACGCAAGACATGGCAGATATTTCAGTCAACAAGATGACACTCCAGGAGCTGAACAGGACCATCCGCAGAACCCTGGAGAACGGAATGGGCGACACGTATCTCGTATCGGCCGAAGTGCAGAGCATAACCTGCGCCCGCACCGGACACGCGTATCTGGACCTGATAGAAAAGGCCGAAAACACATCTCAGCTCGTGGCACAGGCCCGCGCCACGATATGGGCCGGACAGTTCAGCAAAATAAAGCCGTATTTCGAGACCACCACGGGATGCGCCCTTCAGGCCGGAATCAAGATACTCGTCAGGTGCAAAGTCTCGTATCACGAGATATACGGCCTCAGCCTCAACATCACCGACATAATACCCGAATACACCATAGGCGAGATGGCCATAGAGCGTCAGAAAACCATTCAGAGGCTCAAGGACGAAGGCGTATTCGACATGAACCGCCAGTATCAGCTGCCCAGGCTTATAAAGAGGATAGCCGTAATATCGGCCGCCGGAGCAGCGGGTTACGGAGATTTTGCCCATCAGCTGAAAACCAACACATTCGGCTACACATTCAGGACCGAGCTCTTTGAATCGGCCATGCAGGGCAATACAGCCGAAGATTCAATAATATATCAGCTGGAATGCATAGCAGGACGCGCCATGGAATTCGACTGCGTGGTGATAATACGAGGCGGAGGCAGCAAGACCGACCTCCAGTGTTTTGACGGGTACAGGCTCTGCCAGAACATCTGCCAGGTGCCGCTACCGGTAATCACGGGCATAGGCCACGACCGCGACACCAGCATAGCTGATATGGTGGCCAATACGCACCTGAAAACACCCACCGCCGTGGCACAATTCATAATAGACCGCGCCATGGAATGCGAGACCGCGCTCAACCAGAAAATGTCGAACATATTCAACAAACTGAGGAACATCTGTCCGCTGAAGGAAAAAGGCGTGGACGCCAAGCAAAATTCCATAAACACCAAATTCAAGCTTCTGCTTCAGCGCAAGGACAGCAAGGTGGGAATCAAGATAACACGCATATTCAATCTGCTGAACACCAAACTAATACAGTGCGGCAATCAGATAAAGACCAAGGAACTGCTAATAGAAGCCAAAAACCCGATGAACATACTCAAAAAGGGCTACACATACACCAAGGTGAACGGCAAGGCAGTATCATCGGCCTCGCAATTAGCTCCCGGCATGGAGATAACAACCGTATTCCACGACGGAGAGACCATAAGTATTGTATCAGCTAATAGCTAAAAAAATGAAAACCATCGGCGTAATATCCGACACCCACAACCACATAGACCAGAAGCACCTGAAATTCCTGAGCGACTGCGACATGATATGGCACGCCGGCGACATAGGATCGGTGGCCCTGGCCGACACGCTATCGGCATACAAGCCCATGATAGCCGTATCGGGCAACATAGACGACTACAACACAAGGCTCGCATATCCCATGCACCAGAGTTTCAAGGTGGAAGACGTAAAAGTATACATGACCCACATAGCAGGATATCCCGGCCGATACGCCAAGGGAATCCCCGACATACTAAAGGAGGAAAAGCCCGACATACTGGTATGCGGCCATTCCCACATACTCAGAGTGATGTACGACCAGAAATACAACTGTCTGCTGATAAACCCCGGTGCCGCCGGACAATACGGACAACAGCCCAAAAGAACAGCAATTAAATTCAAAATTTCGGGAAAAGACATCTCCGATCTCGAAATATGCGAACTTCCACGCTAAAAATTTGAAAGGCTAAGTATTTGAAAATAACCAAGGTAAAACCAAAGCAAAAAAAATTATAAAAAACATTGGGCGTAATTGGGAAATTATTGCTAATTTTAGCCTTGCAAATTTACAAGGGAAAACTGATAAACGATGGATAATTCTGTAAATATAATTTGGAATAATTGTTTACAACTGATAAGGGGCGGTATGAACAAATCAAGCTTCAACACTTGGTTTACTCCCATCGTCCCCCTCAGAATTGTAAACAACACCCTTACATTGCAGGTGCCATCGCCATTCTTCTACGAATACCTGGAAGGCAATTACATAGAGCTGATACGATCGGCCCTGCACCAGGTGATAGGCAAGGACGCCAAGCTGGAATACAGCGTGATAGTGGACAACGGAAGCCCGAGAAAGCCACAGCCGGCGCCGTCCAACTCGCCCAGACAGATAAGACCCGCCGCACAGAAACAAGCATCGTACAACGTACCATCGATAGGCCACGGCAACGGAGCCACAATAAACGTTCAGCCGGGAGTACTGCCTCCCGACGTGAAACCCGACAGTCCGTTTGTAATCCCGGTGATAAAGCCGCCAACGATAAACTCTCAGCTGAACCCCACAAAGACACTCGACAACTTTGTGATAGGCAAGTGCAATCAGCTGGGCATCACCGCCGCGGAGGCCATAGCCAACAACCCAACCTGCAACCAGTACAATCCCGTACTGATATTCGGCAACTCGGGACTCGGCAAAACCCACCTGGCCCAGGCCATCGGCAATGCCATAAAGGAGCGCCATCCCGAAAAAGTGGTGGTTTTCGTGGAGGCCCACATGTTTGAGACCCAGTACACCGACGCCGTATGCCACAACACGAGAAACGACTTTATCCACTTTTACCAGATGCTGGACGCCCTAATCATAGACGATGTGCAGGAGTTCAGCGGGAAAGAGGGAACCCAGAATACATTCTTCGCGATATTCAACGCCCTCCATCAGGCTGGCAAGCAGATAATACTTACCTGCGACACCAAGCCAGTGGAGCTGAAGGGATTATCTGACCGACTGCTCACACGATTCAAGTGGGGACTAAACGTGGAGATGACAATGCCCGACTACGAGACCAGACTAAACATCCTGCAGCGCAAATGCTACAACAGCGGTGTGGTAATCTCGATGGACATTCTGAAATACATAGCCCAGAACATAACATCAAACGTAAGGGATCTGGAATCGTCGCTGATAGCGCTGATACTCCAGAGCACCGTAATGCGCGACGAGATAACCCTGGACCTGGCCAAGGACATCCTGAGCAAGACTGTGAAGATAAACAACAGCCACAAGTTCAAGATAGGCGAGATAATGAAGAGCGTCTGCGAATATTTCAAGATAAAGGACAATGTGATAACATCGAAATCGCGCGCCAGGGAAATAGTGATAGCGCGACAGCTTGTAATGTATTTTGCCAAGCAGCTGACAGAGCTCACCTACAAGCAGATAGGCATAGAGATGGGCGGCAGAGACCACAGCACGGTGCTCCACGCCTGCAAGGCAGTGCAGACACAGATAGACACCATAGAGAGCTTCAAGAAAATAGCATCAGAGGTGGAAAACAAGATAAAGACAGATGCAAGATAATTTAGTCGAGTTTTTATAAATAAAAAAGAGCGCGGATTCCAATAAAACGGGATTCGCGCTTTGTTTTTTTAGACGCAATTATAAAAAAGAGACGCACGGCCGTCTCTACGAGTCTTATTTCTTGTTGCGGATTATCTTTGCGAATAGACGCGGGAAGAATCTTGAAACCCATATTCCGTTGGTCTCGCCGCCACCGGCTGTAATCTCGAGTTTCTCCTTCTCGATGCCTTTGATGATCTTGTCGGCCATCTCGGCGGGATCGAGGCCCTTCTCCTGACCGGGATCGTTCTGTCCGCGTTTCTCGGCCTTGGCGTCGAGAGCGTTGATGGCTACATTGGTGTTCACATAGCCCGGACAAACCATCAAAACACGGATGCCGTTGTCGTGGTTCTCGGCCCTCAGGGTCTCGAAGAAACCGTGGAGCGCGTGCTTGGCGGCTGCGTATCCCGAACGGAGCGGAATTCCGAATTTTCCGGCCAGAGAACTCATGCAGACAATGTGTCCGCGCTTCTGCTCTATCATGCCGGGAAGAACAACCTTTGTGAGCGCCACGGCACCCATGAAGTTTATCTTCATCATTTTCTCCACCACCTTGATATCCTCGTCCACCACAAGGGCGCGCTGCGACATTCCGCCGTTATTGACCAGGATATCAATATTTCCGAACTTCTTGAGCACGGGAGTGGCTATCTGGGCGATATCCTCATACTTCTCGAGATCCAGCGGCACGATAACCACCTTGTCGGGATTGGCGCAGGCGGCCTTCACCCTCTGCAACTCGGCAAACCTGCGCGAGGAGATGATGATGCTTGCACCAAGTTTCGAAAACTTATAAGTAAGCGCCTCTCCTATTCCAGAAGACGCACCAGTAATCCATATTTTTTTATCCTTGAAATCCATTTTTATTCGATTGATATTTTCGTGTTACAAAGATAAGGAATTATTTGAGAAGAGAGAAATATTGAGAGAAAATATTGTTATCATTCATCCATTCCCCGACCTTTTCCGTTATTGATGCTTGGTGGAGGTCGGGGCTACGGAGCGTGGAGGTCTAAAGACCTCGGACATCCCCACAGCCTCGGAGAGGCGTCACATGATTAACCGCATGTGTAGCCCATCGGGCGGAGCTTGCGGATGGCTACGGAGCGTGGAGGTCTAAAGACCTCGGACATTCCCACAGCCTCGGAGAGGTGTCACATGATTAACCGCATGTGTAGCCCGTAGGGCGGAGCTTGCGGACTTGGATACCATAGGGCGGGATACCATAGACCAGGATACCATCAGCCTGTTCACATACAAACACAAAAAAAGCCTCTTCGTTTAGAACAGGCTCAAAATAACATAACTTAACAATTTAAATAAAAATGTCTAATCTATGAAAAAAAAACAACCAAAACTTAAAAAATTGTCGGGGCAGCAGGATTCGAACCTGCGACCCTCTGCTCCCAAAGCAGATACGCTAACCGGACTGCGCTATGCCCCGAGTATTGCGGAGAAAGAGGGATTCGAACCCCCGGTACCTGTAACAGTACAACGGTTTTCAAGACCGCCGCATTCGACCACTCTGCCATCTCTCCAAAACATCGCGATGAATTTCGATTAATAATTAACAAGTAATAATTAACAATTCATCTTGATGAACACAAACAAAAAAGAATGATTAACCAAGTCGGGGCAGCAGGATTCGAACCTGCGACCCTCTGCTCCCAAAGCAGATACGCTAACCGGACTGCGCTATGCCCCGAATTTGCGGAGAAAGAGGGATTCGAACCCCCGGTACCTGTAACAGTACAACGGTTTTCAAGACCGCCGCATTCGACCACTCTGCCATCTCTCCAAAAATTCTTTTGTTTGTAAGTCGCAAAACTTATTAAAGAACCTTGTCATCAACATTGTTTCTTTGTTTTTGACGATGCAAAGGTATGGTGTTTTTCCGAATTCTCCAAATTATTTTGATAACTTTTTTCAAAAAAAAATTCTCAATCTTGAAAATCAGTAATTTAAAAACCTAAAAATAACAAAACAACTAAGTTCTTTAAGTAATTAAACAAGAAAACAAGCACTAATAAACCTCTCTAATACTTGTAGTGCTTAGAAAACTGCAAAAACAAGTTTTTGCTAAAAAAAGGTTAACGCTAAAAAACAAAACGGTAGGAAACACCGTTCTTATGGTTTTCTATGTTTTGTTTTTTAGCGTTAAGCGTTTTCTTGGTTATTATAATAACCAGTTTTCTGCGCTCCCAAAACATAGAAAAGTAATTTAAAGCGCGTTTTCTTGTAAAAAAAATACTACACCCTGAACCCCGCTATCGTTACGTCATCCACCGAATCGCATGATCCCTTCCACTCATAGAAATAGTCCTTGAGAAATGCGCCAAGTTGCTCCATCGTGGTTTGATGGTTGGCGAGGATCATCTCGAGGAGTTTGCGCTGACCGAGTTTGGAGTTGTCTTCTCCGCCAAACTGCGATGAGTAGCCGTCGCTCATCAGGTAGATCTCGTCGTCCTTCTGGAGTTGTAGCCTGTCGCTCTTGAACGGCACGTCGATAATGTATGCACCTATGGGACAGCGACATGCCTTGATGGTTTTCATCTCGCCATTGCGGATATACACAAGGTTGTTGAACGCGCCAGCGTATTCCATCTCCATGGTCTGTCGGTCTACAATAATAAGCGAGATATCCATGCCATCCTGCATCTTGTGGAGCGAGTTTACGGCCATCAGGTATTTTATCTGAGCCCTCAGTTTCTCAAGCACCTGCGATGCGCCACGGACTCCTGAATTGGCTATGTCGTGGAGTATAGTGGTGCCCAGCATGGTGAGCATGGCGCCAGGGATTCCGTGACCAGTGCAGTCGGCCACCACAAGCATCTCATGACGGCTGTCGCTGAACCGCCAGTAGAAATCGCCACTTACGATATCGCGCGGTATGTAGAGAAGGAATTTGTCGGAAAACACCGAACCGAAATCCTCGGCGTCAGGTAATACCGACCTCTGCAATGCGTGGGCGTAGCGGAGGCTGTGGTCCATCTCGCCACGCTGGTTGGTGAGGATCCTGTTGAGACGCTTGATCCTGCGGTTGCGACGCATCATCACGTAGAAAAACCATCCACTGCCTATCAGCGACAGGATTATAACGGCGAGTATGGCCAGCGACAGCCTGTGGTTCTGTCGCTCCTGGGCTATGTAGCGCTCGTGGTCGAGGTATTCGCTGGTAAACTGTATGGTCTTTATCTGATAATTGAGGTCGATATTGAATAGGGTGTCGCATATCACAATGTAGTCGCGACAGATCTCGGCCGCGGAGTCGTAGTCGCCCTGGGCTATATAGATGGAATCCAGGAGTTTGCAGACGAGATCCACACGGTGTGGCTCCATGGATGCTATGGACTCACGGAGCGATAGCCTGCCCACGATAACGGCGGAATCGAGGTCGCTGTTCTTGTAATAGACCTGGGCCATCTTGTACCAGACCCTGGAGAGCAACTCGTGCCAGTCGTTGTCGGTATTGCCATCCAGGATGGAGCGCGCCACATTCATGGCCTTGTGGTACTCTTCAGTTTCCATGTAGATATCCATAATGTGCCATAGTGGGGCTATGTAGTCATGCGTGTGATGGTCGAAAAGTTTCTCGCGCAGTTCGAATGATTCCTTCAGGTAGCCGATGGCCAACTCGTATTTTTTCTCGCTGTGCAGGATGATTCCATAGTTCATATACGAGTCCGACCATTCCAAAGAATCGTTCAACTCCTCGGCAATGTCGAAGGCTTTGTCATTGTATTCGTAGGCCAGTTCCAGGCTGTCCTGCTCCTGATAAATACGGGCCAGGCTGTTGCAACACTCGGATTCCAGTTTCCTGATATCATGCTCCTGTGCCAGCGCAAGCGCCTCCTTGTAGTGACGGATGGATGCGTCGGGCATTTTGGATATTCGCTCGTTGAATGCCAGGGCCTGCAAAGCCTTCACCTGATAATACACGTCGCCCAGTTTGCAGGCCATATTCTGCGCCTTCAGCGCGTATTGGATACCGAGAATCGAGTTGGTGAACCGCGAATCCATCGACATTTCGTAAAACAGCCTCGGCAGTAGTGTATCAGGTGTGCTACTAACGAGCATGCTTAGACTATCGACACGGCGGTTGATATTCTGCGCGCTTGTAAGGCAAGGAACCGTTAGCAACAAAAAAAATATGACGGCAATCTTTCTCATTATGCTTGGATTTCTTGGGTTGATGGTTCAGTACTGTTTTCTGTGTAGCGGAAACCCATTACCAGGAGGTCGCGCTGTTGACTGCATGTGCCACGCCATTGGTTGAACTCATTCATCAGCAGTTGGTTCTGCTCTTCCATGGGCAGGGTGTGGATATCGAGCAGATACCTGAAAAGCCTCTCGCGCGAGTACTGCTCGCCATCGGCGTTGGTCTGTGATGGGTATCCGTGGGTCATCATATACAGGCAGTCGCCGTCCTGCAATGTTACCGCTATGGTGGTGAAATCCATGGTGTAGAAATTGTTGGTCTCCTGATCATCGAGCAATTGGAAGAGTTCCCCATCGTGGATTATCACCATAGGAAACTTGATTCCCGAGAAATCTATTGTTCTGTCCTCATGGTTGAATACAGCCAGGCTCATGTCTATTCCCAGACCAACCTGCTTGGTAGGATTCACCTTGCTGATAATCTGCACGGCTCTATCCCTGAGAAGGTACAGCATACTGGCAGGGTTGTTCTCATTGGTGGCTATCTCATGTAGTATGGAGGAGCCTAACATGGACATAAAGGCGCCAGGCACGCCTGACTCTCCGCTGTCGCCTATTGCCAGCATCTCGATATCGCCAGCGGAATGGCACCAGTAGAAGTTTCCGCTCACCTTCTGTTTGGGCCTGAAGAGCAGGAACTTGTCGGTGAAAAAAGGGAATACTGTATCGAAACTCGGGGTGATGGCCTGCTGGATTTTCTTGGCGTACTTGATGCTGTCGTTGGTCTGACGGTTTTGCTCCTTTATCTTCAGGTTCATGGATTTTATCATCATGTCTTTCTTGCGGTACCGGAGAGCCAACACCACGCCACCTATCACCAGCAACACCAGCAACACGCACAATGTCATCACCTTGCGTGTGTTGGACCGCGACAACTGAATCTCGTCCTGCATATCGAGGATCTCCTTCTGATACTGGAGGTTGTAAATTTTCTTCGACAACTGGGCTGATTTCAGGCTGTCCTGATACGCAATCTGAAGCGAGTAATAATGCTCGGCATCCCTTGTTTTGCCCAGCGAATAATATATGGAGCCCAATACTCCGTAAGCCTGAATGAGCACCATTCTGTTTTTGAACCGCAATGCGGTGCTAAGAGCCTGATGGGCGCAGATATACGCGGAATCGTTGGCCCCATCCTGCATATAAATGAGCGCGAGGTTCACATTGATAGGGGCCGACATATCGGATTCCATGGAATCCACCAGCGAGGTGCTTATGCCATAGTAATATTTGGCTTTCGGGAAATCCATGTCGCTGAAATATACGTCGCCGATTATTCGGTATGAGTTGGATAGTTTGGTAGAGTCGATGGGTGGTATTGTATTGATTTCCAATGTCTTGTTGAGGTAGAAAATGGCCGAGTCCACCTGACCAGTCTCCCTCATCAGGCGACCCATATTAATATAAATGTATTGCGCAATGTCGCCGTAGCCATTCTCCATGTATCCTTTGGCCTCCTGAAGGTAAATGTTTGCAATCTCGTAATTCTTGAGTCCGAGCAAAATGTGACCGATATTGCTGTAAGCCCACACCACCTCGTCGCCTATGCCATGCTCCTTTGCTATACTTAACTGAGTCTGAAACTCCTGGACTGCCCTGTCGCAAATTCCCACATGCCCGTATGCGATGCCGAGGAAACTGTGAGCCATGCAGGCCACCTTGTAGTTGCCCTTGCTGGTGGATATCTCAATCGACTTCTCAAGAAAATCGATGGATTTCACCGGATTGGTATAGGCAAGCACGTGGCCGATCTCCATATACAACGAATCCGTCACCCTGCATCCGGGCTGTTCGCTCAATGCAAGGAGACTATCGATATAAGCCGTACGCCAGTTTTTCTGACCAATAGCCCAATTGCTTATTATCAGCAGAAAAAATATAATTGTATAGCGAAGCATTTAGTAATTTGGTATATATAAATCCATGCGCAAAAATAATGCAATTATCATATCTGAAAATAATATTTATTTGAATTAATTGTAAAATTATGCAAGGAAGTTAAATAACGTGAGTTCGACGAAAATGGTTTTAGGACGCAGATGGCACAGATAATGCTGATATTAATTGTTTTTTTTAAGATATTAATGGATTTGTCCTTCGGACCGCTGATTTTACAAGTTAAGAAATCTGCGAACCGAAAGGTTAATCCATTAATATCAAAAAAAAACAGCGTAAATCCGATAAATCAAAATAAATCTGCGTCCTAATAAATTCGTCGAACTGACGTTAAATAAATTTTGAGCGAAGCGACGTCTTTAAAAACTTTTGCAAATTTTCCAAAAATTTCCCAATTTTGCAATCCTGAAAAAACACTTTATTAATGAACAAGGAACTTACAGAATACCTGTCGCAGTTTATGCTTCCCGAGCGTTACAACCAAATGCTCAAAGTATTATCCGACAGGACAGACTACATACTTCCCGTGGTGGAAAACCTCAACCAGAGCCACAACGCCAACGCGGTAATCAGAACCTGCGAATGTCTCGGTTTTCAGAAACTAACTGTAATCGAGAACTTTCACGAATTCCTGATAAACCGCGAAGTCTGTATGGGCTCCACCAAGTGGATCGACATAGAGCGATTCAACGCCAAGGAGAACAACACCGTGGAATGCATCACCGCACTCAAAAATCGTGGTTATAGAATCGTAGCCACATCGCCACACCCAACCAAGGGAATCACGCTCAACGAGTTGGACCTCAGCAAAGGCAAATGCGCGATACTCTTCGGATCGGAGAAACCAGGCCTCACCAAGCAGGCTCTCGAGATGAGCGATGAGTTCATCACAATCCCAATGTACGGATTCACAGAGAGTTTCAACATCTCGGTATCCTGTGCGCTGATACTCCACAACCTCCGCGAGAGGCTCAACGCGTCCGACATCGACTACCACCTCACCGAGGAAGAGCACTACCGCATCCTCCTCGACTGGCAACGCAAAAGCATCCGCGAATGTGACAAGATAATACAACGATATCAACAATAATTTTTTTATCCGAAAATTAAAAGAATGAAAAAGAATGGAAAGAAATATAAACAAGAAAACGCGCTTTTAATTACTTTAATATGATTTGTGAGCGCAGAAAACTACGAAACGGAGTTTCGATAAAAAACGCTAAACGCTAAAAAACAAAACGGTAAAAAAACACCGTTCTTATGGTTTTCTATGTTTTGTTTTCTTGCGTTAGGCGTTTTCAGCAAAAACTCGTTTTTGCAGTTTTCTAAGCACCCAAGTATTAGTAAGGTTGATTAGTGCTTGTTTTCTTGTTTATAAACTCCCATAGAAATTCTTTTAATTCTTTCTTATTCTTTAAATTTTCGGATAAGAAAAAAGCCTGCCGAAGGCGGGCGCAAAAACACGAATTAACAAAAATAAATTTATGATAATTCGTGGACATTTATGATAATTCGTGTTTAAAAACCAAGCCTGCCGTAGGCGGGCGCAAAAACAAAATATTTATGTTGAACAACAGACAATTATTTCTGAACCACGTGGCTCAGACATCATTCAATCCCTTGCTGGAAGAAATAGACCACGCAGAGGGAATATATATGTACACCCCAAGCGGAAAACGCATTATGGATATGGTGTCGGGAGTATCAGTCTCCAACGTCGGCAACCGTCATCCCAACGTTCTCAAGGCCGTTGAGGAGCAGATCGGAAAATATATGCACCTTATGTATTACGGCGAACTGGTGCAGAGTCCGCAGGTGAAATTCGCCAAGAGAATCCTCGACTTTATGCCCGAGCCCCTCGACAACGTGTACTTCGTAAACTCAGGCTCGGAGGCCACCGACGGCGCGCTGAAACTCGCCAAGAAATTCACGGGCCGTAGCGAGATAATCTCTTTCCACAACGCCTACCACGGCTCCACAATCGGCGCAATGTCCATTTGGGGCTCCGACAAAATCAACGACGCATACAAGCCATTGCTCCCGGGAGTAAAGCGCATCAGGTTCAACGAAATGGACGACCTCAGCCAGATAACCGAGCAGACAGCCTGCGTAATCACCGAGGCCATCCAGAGCGAGGCGGGCCTCATAATCCCGAGCAAAGAATACATCCAGGCACTCCGCAAGCGTTGTACCGAAAAGGGCGCGCTCCTCATCATCGACGAGGTTCAAATGGGATTTGGACGCACAGGTAAAATGTTTGGTTTCCAGCACTTTGACATCGTTCCTGATATCGTTACAATGGCCAAGGGAATGGGAGGCGGAATGCCGATAGGAGCCTTCGTGGCCAACAGAAAAGTAATGCAGTCGTTTATGAATCCGCCCCTCGGACACATCACCACATTCGGCGGACACCCCGTAAGCGCCGCCGCGGGACTCGCCAGCCTCTGTACCATAGCCGACGAGCGTCTCCACGAGCAGGCTCAGGCCAAGGGCGACTATTTCGAGAGCCTGATGAAAAAGCACCCGAAAGTAAAACGCGTATGGGGCATCGGCCTATTCCGAGGCATCGAGATGAGCGACGACTTCCACATCCTCGACTTTATGCACAAATGCATCGAGCACGGCATATTAATGGACCTCTTCATCTTCGCCGACCACAAATTCCGCTTCACCCCGCCCCTCATCATCACCAACGAGCAGATAGAGGAAGCCGTGAGATTACTGTGGGAAACATTGGATGATATGTAAAAAATGTTGAAGTGTTGAAATGTTGAAGTGTTGAACTCCCAATAAATAGTTGACGCATCAGCAAATCAATCACTTCAACCACGTCAACCACTTCAATTACTTGAAAATGATCTATTTGGAGAGCGCTTACAAGCACCAGGCAATAGTTTTCAGGAGGTTTTCTGATACCGACGGCATCACAGTCCGCAAAATGCTCGAGAACCTCGGCCTCAGAAACATCACACTGATATCCAGCGACTTGGATACCAACATCTTCGAGATTCTAAACATCAGCAATCCCGAGGCAAGGGCAATCTTTGTCCAGTACATCAACCCCGAAAACCAGAAACCATACACCGTTTCGCTGTATTTTCAGCCAATAGAGAAAACCGACGAAACCCTCTACATAAGAGTAACTTACACCAAGCCCGGCGACGTCATCGACGACCGCAAGACCGTATTTTCCAAATCGGAGCCAATGGTGGTAAGTTTTATGGTAGTCTTTGATTATCAGGCTCCTGACGCTCAGATAAACGCCTTGGCCCAACTATCGGCAAGCATCGACCAGAAACTCGAGAAAGGCGACGAGCAACTCACCAAGGACGACTTCGAATTCATCCACGGCTGTTACGAACTCGACCGCCTCGAACAATATATGAACGACGGCCAGTTCTACCACGCCCGCAACCGATTTAACGACGCGCTCCTAATGTTCCGCCGAGTACTCGGAATGCTCAGCCCCGAAATCAGCGCATCCAGCGACGAGAAAGACCGCCTGCAATACGCCCTCGTGTGTATGTACATCGCCAAATCATACGAGCAAAAGGGCATCCTCAGCAAGGCAATGTACTACATAAACCTTGCAAAATCAATGGATTACATCTACGAGACCGACGCCGACCTTTTGCGCGCCCAATACGACAAGGACACCGACATCGCCAACGAAATCAATATCGGCTACATCCTGAAAAACACGATAGACGCCGACCTCAACTGCCTTGATCCCGCACTCGTCAATACTCACATCGAGCACGGCAAAACCACAGTTGTAAGATATCAGCGTCCCGAGGGCGACAAAGATAAGTCGCTGATATCCAACAATTCAGCAATCATCATAAACTCCAACCTCGTAACCGACACCGAGGGCGAGGAAATCATCCGAATCGACATCACCGCCCCACACTTTGCCCACGACAACGACAAATTCGCCGACGAGAAATACAACATCCCAGACAACGCGACATTGGTCCTATCAGCCAACCACAACCCAACACCCGACCTCAAAGCCGAGAATATGGATAATATAATCGCTGAGGCTGAGCAACTTACCAAACAGAAATTCTACATAGAAGCGTTGATAAGATTGGAGTTTGCCGTCACAAAACTAAAAAACACCCACACCCGCAACTCCGAGCGCAGGGCCAACTACATAAAGGCACTCCAACTGATATCAGAATGCACCAACCGCCTCTCCCTCAACGAGAAAGCCGTATTCTACGCATCAGAACTAAAAGCCATTTCCCCCGACGACTGTGGCCCCCTCTACGTCCACTGCCTCATCGACGCCAACGACCCAAGAGCCCTCGCCGAAGTGAATAAATTCAACGACAAAACCGCCAAAATGCAGTTGTTCCTGAAGCGAAAAGAAGAGGAAGAAAAGGAATAAAAATGTCCACGAAACGGCAAAAATGCGGTTTCGTGGACATTTTTTGGGGTACTATTTTGTCCACGAAATGGTAAAAATGCGGTTTCGTGGACATTTTTTACCCCTAAAATTTGTCCACGAAAATAATATTTTGTAATTTCGTGGACAAATTAAAACACTATGAGAAGCAACATCATAAGCCGGGAAAATGAGATAAAAGAACTCTTAGAAATCTATAATTCAAAGAGTTCCGAATTTGTAGTAGTATATGGAAGACGCCGTGTAGGTAAAACTTTTCTTGTAAGAGAACTGTTCGAAAACAAGTTTACGTTTTACCATACTGCCGTATCGCCAATAGAATTTGAGGGAGAAAACCTTACCAAGGTTCAGATAAAATCATTCTGCACATCAATGATAACTGCGGGAGCCAACTTCGACAACGAGCCAAAGGACTGGTTTGAGGTTTTCGAGATATTCAAGGACTGGTTTGGCAAACTCCCAAAAAACAAAAGGAAAGTGATTTTCATAGACGAATTGCCTTGGCTCGACACCAACAAATCAGGCTTTGTATCAGCATTCGAAAACCTGTGGAATTCGTTTCTTGACGGCAAAAATGTAATGCTCGTAGTATCAGGATCGGCCGTGGCGTGGATAAACGACAATCTTATAAACAGTTACGGAGGACTCTACAACAGGGTTACAAGGGAGATTGCGCTCAAGCAATTTACCCTAAAAGAAACCGAGGATTACCTGAAAAGCAAGAACATCACAATGGGCCGTACCGACATTCTTGAAATTTATATGGCCATTGGAGGAATCCCATTTTACCTGTCGCATATCCGCAAAGGGCTTAGCGTTTCGCAAAACATCGACAATCTGTTTTTCAATCCCAACGCAAGACTGCAACAGGAATTCAACAGACTTTTCAGGGCTCAGTTCAAAAATTACGACACCGTGGAGAAAATTCTGAAATTCCTGTCAGGAAAAAGAATCGGATATACACGCAAGGAAATATCCGACGCCACAGGCATAGCATACAACGGACTTCTTACAACATTTCTTAAAGCGTTGGAAGTAAGTCAGTTCGTAACCTCATACGTACAATTCTCACAATCCAAACGAGACGTGTACTACAAACTCACTGATTTTTTTGTATCGTTTTGGCTGTATTTCAAGGAGAAAAAAGCAAACAACAAGGACAACTACTGGCTGTCGTTCCAGAAATCATCAACAATAAACACTTGGCGAGGATTGTCTTTCGAGCAAGTTTGTTTTGTGCACAAAGCGCAGATAAAAAAATCACTTGGCATACTTGGAGTAAGTTCGGAGACATCAACCTGGATTTCCAAAAAGGAAAACAACGAACCATTGGAAAACCGTGCCCAGATAGATATGCTGATCACCCGTGCCGACAATGTAGTGAATATATGCGAGATGAAATATTCAAACACAGAATACTCAATAACCAAATCATACGACAAGGAATTGAGAGACAAAATCGACATATTCTGCAAGCAAACCAAAACCAAACTCACGCCTCAACTCACTCTCGTAACCACATACGGACTAAAACAAAACGAGTACTCCGGTCTGGTGCAAAGCGTGGTAACATTAGATGATTTGTATAGGAGTGGGAATTAACCTCACGCTTGCGCCCGCAAGGGCCGAGCGTGGGGTTAATTACGCAACATTGCAGTCAAACACCACACCTTAATCATATTCCCAACGGTTATGAAATCATCGGGAATGTAGATAACTGCATATCAGTTTGACCTCTCTCCAATGCAAGATTTAAGATTCGCAATTCCTATTCCTTCAATAACTTTCCATACATTGGAATGAGACATATGTTCACCATTTTCAATTTTAATTTTTTTGGCCTGTTCACAAGCATAACCTATAGTTTCAATATCATAGAACTTATTATAGTTGTCAATATTTGATTTTTGATAATTCTTTATTTTCTTCTTCAAATCTCTTTCATCATCACCCATATTGTTATATTGTTTAACCTTATAATTGTCATAATGCAACAGAAGCCAAAACTCAAATGATGGCATAGATTCTCCAAAAACTATATTGGAGTTATTGGAATATTGTTTTTTTGTATCCCTGTATTCATTTTCCTCACTACTTTTGCCATCAATGAAGATTCTATCAAGATCTACAACATAATAGCAACGGACTCCAGCATCCAACGCTTCCTCCATCTTTATTTTGACGTCTTTCAAATGGGCTGTTGAATATGTATCTTTCTCGTTACTGCCACCAATAATTTTGCAGTGAGTTTTAAATATTTTTTTCAGTTTATTGAAATATATGTTCTCTCCAACACCTTCAACAATTATGTGGCAATCAATTTTCTGCTCCAATTTATTTTTGCCATCGAATCTTTTTTTATTTGATTCACTTCTATTGCCAACACGTAAATGCAATTCTTTTTTTGATCTTGTCATAGTTTCAATTTTTAATGTTAGGAATCGCCCCAAAGTTGCCGTTTAGGTACGCCTTACTAAACAATCTTATTTTACTAAGTCCACCAAAATCAGCAAGTGAATAAAGATTGCTAGACAAAGACTCAATGTCTTTTTCAACAAACCATATTGAATCTGTCCTAAGCGTCTTGTTAACCCAATCCAAGAGTTCTGTGTTGTGAGTGGTTATCAAGAGTTGAGACTGTTTGTTTGGGTTCTCATAAATAAACCATTTTAATAATATTTCAAACATATTGGGATGAAACATATTGTCGGGTTCGTCATATATAAGTACCTTTTTCGAAGAACATAATTCAGATAACAAATTCAGCAAAGATATGGTTCCTCTAGATTCCAAAGATGCAGGGAGTTCATATGCTTCTTTTTTTCCTTCACAATTTATGCACCCGTGAACAAATATATAATTGGGGACTTGGGATTGTTTTGTACGTCCAAGAATATATTCATAAGACTGCAATAAATGATTAAGGACGGTTCCCAACATCCCAAGGCCATCATTATTTTCTTTTACCTTTATATCAATAATATCAAGCCCTAGTTTAGAAGAAAGTTTGATTAATTCTTCTTTAATTGATAAATCTATTAAAGGTGTCGAGAAACCGGGCAAATTCATAGTAACAGATTGGACATCACTTGCAAATGATCTTATTAAGTAAACCCAAAAAGGACTAACATCTTTTTCTAACAATCTGATATGGTATATAAGACTCATTTTATTATCACAATCATCCAATAAATTGAATAGATTATCTCCATCTTTAAATAACAATTCTTCTTTTTGCAACGAACAAATACCATTTGTAATTGTCCTATTAAATACGGGGACCCCATTCAAATAAAATGACTCAGATTTAATTGAAGTAATATCAATGTCAATGCTATATTCGATTTTAAAATAATTATCGTTTATTTGTACCCAATCAATTATAGATATAGTAGTAGGTTGGGAAATACACAAAGAATCAAACATAAAAGGTATAACAATATTTGTTATCTGATTAGGCTCATAAAAAAATAAAGTGGTTAAGACCTGCATTGCATTAAGAACATTGCTTTTGCCACTAGCATTAGCACCATACAAGGCGACGAATTTGAGAAGACGTACACCTTCTGCAACTTTCACTGTTTGATGCTCCAAGTCGAAGTCATCATCTTCCACTGTCTCAAAACTAAGAGTAACTTCGTCCCTGAATGACATATAGTTTTTTATTTTGATTTCCTGTATCATATCGCAATTAATTTGATTGTCCAAAGTTAAACAAAATATTAATAATCCTAGTACATTTTATCACAAAAAATATACGAATTTAATAATGTTTTTGGGGTAAAGGAAACGCAATCTACTCAAAATCCAATAAATTTACGCAACATTTTTAATATAATCAACAATCGAAATTTCCTGTTTAAGCGTCTTTGCGGAATTAACAATGTTTTCGATATGTAGAATCACATCACCAGAATAGACAATCTCGTCACAATCCTCGCACTGAAAGCACGGGACATTTCTGATTACTACAAGAATATCACCCAAATCAGATACAAAAGTAGTAGTACTTTTTTCGGCATTATTACCACAACGAGGACATTTCATAATTAATTACTTTTTAATTTTTACAAACGTATTAATGATTTTCGTTTCTACAAAAAAATCAAAAAATCCGTTTCCCATTTGCTTACCATTGGTTTCCATTCGCTTTGAAAACCCTCCCAGCCTCGGAGAGGCGTCGCTGTGAATAACCGCACGCGACGCCCGGCACGGGCAGAGCCTGCGGACACTCCCGAAAGGCCGAACCTGCGGAAAATCACAACAAACTAATCACAAGTCGGATCGTAGCCATGTCGTTCTGTGAGCCAAGGAG
>JAZQPB010000167.1:0-12687 GCA_045628165.1 Bacteroidales bacterium
ATCTGTAACCCATAAATGTTTAACTTTAAAGAGATGCCTCAAAAAAGTGCTATCGGGTTTTAATCATCCTTTCGGTTGGCTATTCCCGTGTTACAGGTAGGTTGCATACGCGTTACTCACCCGTCCGCCGCTCGCCACCAGTATTGCTACCGTGCTGCCGCTCGACTTGCATGTGTTAGGCCTGCCGCTAGCGTTTATCCTGAGCCAGGATCAAACTCTTCGTTGTATAAAATTTTTATTCTTCGGAGTTCTACGATTGACTGTTTCAGGGGTCGTACTTCGGTTGGCTACGCCAACCTAGTTCCTTGTATTAATTTTACGCCTTGTGCTTGCTGTCATTATGTTCAAATATCGTCGTGGGCCTGTGCCCAACTTGGTGGGCATTTTTCCGTCGCCAAATGTGGCGACGCTGAACGCTCTGCGAATTGATTGCGAGTGCAAAGGTAAGAAGTTTTTGGGATATGTTCCAAATTTTTTCGGAAGTTTTTTTTAAAAAAATCTTCGATTTTTTTGTTGACCATCTGGACAACAACGGGAACTTTTGCTTATCTTTGTTCGCTTTTTCAATGTGCTTGTTTCTGTTTTGCGAGTGCAAAGGTAGGGCGGATTTTCGGGTTTGCAAAATCTTTTTGAATGTTTTTTTTAATTATTTTTCTAATGATTGAATATTAGGTTTTTATGAAGGTACAAATTTTGATTGATAACAGGCCTGATTTGGATGGAAGGCTGTTTTCGGAGCATGGTCTGTGTATTTACATGGAGGTTTGCGGGAAGAGAGTTCTTGTGGATACGGGGCTTTCGGGCAGGGCGATGGATAATGCGAGGTCTCTGGGTGTTGATATCAGGCTGGTGGACTTGGTGGTTTTGTCGCACGGGCACAGGGACCACTCCGGCGGTCTGGGGCGTCTGCTGGAGGAGAATGACAGATGTAATGTTATCAGCTGCTATAAAATAAATGAGTATGACTATACTTCCGACAGCCATGGCAAAAGGCATTCGCTGAATCCAGATTTTGATGTAATCAACAGATTCAGAGACAGGTTCGTGTTTATCAGCTGCGATACTCTGATAGCGAGGGAGGGGGACAACTCGCTATCAGCTGGAATGTGCCACTACGCCGGACACCCACGGCCAAGGGGCAACAGGCTGCTGCGTGTGAACGGGATGCCTTATAACGGTGAGGATGAGCTGATAGTGACGGCGGTGGAGAACGGCAGGATGACGGTGGTTTCGCCGTGCTCGCACTCGGGTATGGGCAACATCATTGAGTGCGCCGAGAGGAGGTGCGGGCTGAGGTGCTCTACTTATATTGGCGGACTGCATCTGATAGACGGCGAGGGGGACCTGGATGATGCACGTATCAGCTGGCCAGATACAAAAATATACACCGGACACTGCACGGGGATGATAGCCCAGGAGAGGCTGCGCGCAATGGCCGGTGCGGAGGTGTTCAGGACTGGCGATGTGATTTACTGCTGATCGGGCTGACGGAGCACGCCGATGTTTTTCCAGAGGAGGAAGGCCGCGAGCATGGCGCCGGTGATGTCGCTGATGGTGCAGGCCGAGAATACGCCCGTGAGGCCCGAGTAGCCCATGCTCTCGAATACGGGCGGTATAAGGAAGCACAACGGCGCAAGCATGAGCACCTGGCGCGAGAGCGAGGTGATGATGGCGATGATGGGCTTGTCGATGCTCTGGAAGAACTGCGAGTTGGTGATGGTGAAGCCGATGAAGGGCGACATCACGAGGATAAGGCGCAATGCGAGCACGCTGTTGTCGATGAGCTCGGGATCGGAGGTGAAGCACGAGGCCAGATACCTCGGGATGGTGATAACGAGGATGGAGCCTATGATGCCGACGCCGACGTTGCATTTCATGGTGAGGATGTATGCCTCGCGTAGACGCGATATGCGGCCCGCACCGTAGTTGTAGCCCGCGATGGGCTGCATGCCCTGGCAGATGCCGAGGATGAGCATGATGACGAGCGGGCCGAATGAATTGGCCACGCCATTGGCCGCCACAGCCATATCGCCGCCGTACCTGATGAGCTGGAAATTGAGCAGGGCCACTACTCCCGAGCCGGCAAGGTTCATGGCGAAGGGGCTGATGCCGATGGCCAGGATATTGCGGAAGATGTAGAATCTTGGTGTCCAGCCGTGGGAGCGGAACTTGATGAAGGCTTTGGGGCTGACGAAGTGCATGATGCTGAGCACCGACGAGAATGCCATGGAGATGGTGGTGGCCCAGGCGGCGCCGGCTATTCCCATGTCCATCAGGCAGATGAAGATGATATCGAGCAGGATATTCACCACAACGCCGGCTATCATTATCCACATGGATTTCTGGGCGTAGCCGGTGGCGCGGATGAGTCCGGTGAGGTTGAATGTGAGGGTGGTGAGAAACATTCCTGGCAGCACGATGTCCATGTATTCGCGGGCGTATGATATGGTGGCATCTGATGCGCCGAAGAGACTCAGGATCTCGTCGGAGAAGATGTACCAGCCTGATACAAAGAATATTCCGAAGAAGAATGTGAGGAGCATGGTATTGCCAAGGATATTCTCGGCCCAATTGACATCGCGCTTGCCGAGCACGATGCTCATGCGCGCGCCGGCACCTGCCCCCACGAGCGATCCGAATGCGTGGATGATGTTCATGATGGGCATGGTGACGGCAAGGCCCGCTATGGCCGCGGCTCCCACATATTGCCCGAGGAAGGCACGGTCACATATATTATATATAGAGGCGATAATCTGTGTGATAACCGCCGGCAGGGCGTACTGCCAGAGCAGCGCCGGTATGGATTTGGTCTCGAATTCCTTGGTATTGTCTGTCATTTCTACTTAATTTTTGCGAGTGCAAAGTTAAGACTTTTTACAAATACTTGGAGTTACGTTTTTGTTAAGAGTATTACAACTTTTTGCACCAAAACTCGCGCACGTCCTTCCAATGGTAATATGGATGGATATCGGTATCCACGGGGATGGAAGTCTCGCGCTCGTTGTGCAAAATCTTGACAATCACATCGTTTTTCTTGTTGCGGAAGAATATCAGCTGGATATTGGCGGCCATGGGCGATACAAAATAATTGCGCCAAACCTGATCGACTTTGAAGATATCGTCCTCGCGGGCATAGCATCCATCGAGCTGCATGATTGCGGCCAGCGGAATGATGTTGCCATCGTGTCCGAAACGGAGATTGGCGGCCTCTCCCCTGCCCTCCACGGCTCTGTCGGCCAGTTCGATAATGTTCTGGAGCAGCGGACGTGTGCTCTCGATGGCAGTGCCGAGATTGTGAGGGCTGTCGGCATCGCAGTGATAAAACCAGCTGTTGCCGTTTCGCCAGTTCTCATAGAGCTCCTCGGTGGTAAAGAGGTCATACAGAGATACTTCGGTCTCCATATCCTGAAGGTCGACGGCTATATCGAACAATCCGCTCATGAGCATCCACGGCATGATACCGGCCTTGCGGAAAAACGATGTATCTGATATCAGCTGAGAATTGAACCTGTCGGGATTGATACCGCGGGCACAAAATTCGCCGTGCTTTCTGGTCCATCCGTCGCGGTCCTTCTTAAGGTCGTCGTAACGCTTGGTGTGCGAATTCAGGAAGGCCATATTTTTACGAGAGGTTTCCCAGCTGATATGCAAATCAGGATTGAGCTCCTTGAGACGCTCGCAGAAAGCCATCATGCTGAGGGCCACACGCATAGAAGTGGTGGACTGAGCCGTGATATCAGCTGTACCCTTAAACAGCTGAGGGTAAGCATTATACATGCGTTCAGCTATGCCACGGTGCTGACGCTTGCCAAGAGGCGCAAGCTCATCGCCATGGAATTCGGCCTCCTGCCAAACGATCTCGAGACGCTGGAGAGTATTCCTGCCGAGGTCGGTAAGCATGCCAAGCTCGCCAGCCTTGCGGAGCGCATTAATGGGACGCAGATAATCGTTGTCACTGAGCAGATAGCGAGAGCCGTGCCGTCCGTAGTGGCTGATATAGAAAGGCTTGTAACCTTTTGGGGCCGGAGTCTGTGCCACATCAGGCTCGGGATAAGCATAATAAACGCCTCCGCTCTTGTTGGGATTTTCGCGTATCTCATCGAGAGCGGTTTGGGCAGTGCAGCTGATGGCAAACAATATTGCGAGCGCAGCTAATGTGGTTTTCAAGATGGATGTTTTCATAATATTTCTGTTATTAGAGGTAATTTTGTTATAGAGAATGTGTTTTCTTTTTTGGATTACGGAAACTGGGGAAGGTTTAAAATAAAAGATGCGTACAAGGCGGACTGGCTATTTAGTGTTTACGCCACAAAGATAATATTGCGACTACGCAGTCCTAATGTCCCTAGAAACCGATTCTGAGGCTTGTATTGGGTTTCTAGTATCATTTTCATCTTCTTCCTCACATCACCCAATTGAACACCACGCCCAAAAGCATAATACTTACCGCTACGGTGCCGAAGAATATGAGTATCAGCCTCATAGACATCACTTTTTTGAGGAGGGTGGCCTCGGGAAGCGAGAGTCCTACCACCGACATCATAAAGGCCAGGGCGGTTCCAAGGCTCACTCCCTTGGCCACCATCACCTCGATGATTGGCACTATTCCCGACGCGTTGGCGTACATAGGCACTGCCAGAATTACCGCCAAAGGAACTGCGTACCAATGGCTTGCGCTCAGATATTCGGAGAAAAATCCCTCGGGAACATAGCCGTGCATAAAGGCGCCTATGCCGATTCCAATAATCACATATATCAGCACGCCCTTCACAATATCCCACGCACCTTTTATTATGGAAGGCAAACGCTGAGCGAAAGTGGATCTATTAGCCTCGAAATCAGCATTTTGTGCAGTGGACGACGCCTGCAATTTCTGAACCCAGTCAGAGAGGAGGCCTTCCAGTCTGAATTTTCCGAGCACAAATCCGCCCACGGTTCCAAGCAAGATTCCGCTGAAAACATAGATCACGGTAATCCTGATACCAAAAGTTCCCGCAAACATAGCCACGGCCACCTCGTTTACCAATGGCGAAGTTATTAAAAACGAGAACGTTACGCCCAATGGGATTCCACCCTTGACAAAACCGATAAAGAGCGGAATGCTTGAACACGAACAAAAAGGAGTGATAGCGCCAAAGAGCGAGGCCAGCAAATACTGAAAACCGTACAATTTTCTCGTAATCAGAAAATTACGAAGCCTCTCCACTGGAAAATAAGCGTTCACAATGCCCATCACAATGCTGATTGCGAAAAGCAAGAAGATGATTTTGGTGGTGTCGTAGACAAAGAAGTTGAGCGCCTCGCCCAGCCTCGTGTCGGCGTCCACACCACAGACATCATAAATAAGCCAGTCGGCAAACTGTTGTATCATAATAAGACAGTTATACAATAATAAACACCAATTATCAGAAACAGGACGGCCACAATGATATTCAGCCATTTCTGAAAAGACCTTACACCGCCCAAAAACTTGCTCAGATTCTTGATACTGAACGCCACAATCCACGCCACCACAAGCACGGGGAGCGAGGTTGCCACAGCGTAAACCACAGGCAACCAATAACTTCCACCCTCACCCGATGACATAGGAACCAACATTCCGAAAAAGAACATCGCGCTCGACGGGCAAAAGGCCAGTGCGAACAAGGCTCCCAGCATCAGCGCGCCAAACCAGCCACGGAACTTTGCGCCGTCGGCATTTCCGCTGAACCCGAATTTTGGAAGGTTGAGTCGGTGGCCAATCAGCATAAAAATTCCCACAACAACAAGCAAGGGACCCAGAAAACGGGCGCCCCACTCGCCCACGGCTTGCTGAATATCAAAAACATCCTCGCCACTCCTTATAATATATATAAGTATGGAGCCGAGTGCCGTGTAAGAGATAGTGCGTCCAAGAGTATAGAGCAATCCTCTGACAAACACTGCGTTACGGTTTTCAAGATCCTTGCTTATAAACCCGACGGCGGTGATATTTGTGGCCAGCGGACAAGGCGAGATCGCCGTTAGCAAACCCAGCAAAAAAGCCGTCAGGAATGGAATGTGGCTGTTGTCCAAAAGTTGATTAAGGAACTCCGTCATTTCTTTGCGAGCGCTGATACGATTTCGTCCCTGAATTGTCTCTTGAACTCCTCAGGCTGATTTTTGGCATAGCGGAAAGCCATCTGCGAGAGGTCCTTGCGGTCTTTTTGCTTTTCTATTATCAGCGACGACCACGAGATTTTGTACTCGCCAGCCAGTTTACGGCCCTCGTCGGTAGAAATGTCAACCACTGAGAATTTCAACCTTCCTGATTTCAACTCGTCGGCAAATTCCTCTGACACAACCTGTTGAGCATATTTCTCGATACTCAGACAAGTAACGCAACGCTGTTTGCCGTGGAAATACATCACCTCCACATTCTGCGACATTGCAGATACTGCGCCCATCACGCAGAGCGCCAAAGTCAACAAAAACTTCATCATAATAATCAGCCTTTAAGAAGATTAACCAACTCAGCCTCAGATAGTTTACCCTTGGCCACCAACTTGCCGTCCACAACCAGTGCAGGCAGACTCATAACATCGTATTGCATAATCTCAGCCATATCGTCCACCCTCTCAACAACAGCATCCAAGTTGTTGTCGCTGACCACCTTCTCCACCAGAGAAGCAAATTGCTGATTGCAGTTGCACTCACTCACGAGCACCTTGATTTGTTTCATCACTTTAAACATAATTCTTTGAGATTTAATTGATTAACATTCCGCGCAAAAGCCACAGATGATAAAAAAAAATTAATCTGTGAAAAATCTGTGTCATCTGTGCGATTTAAAATTATTCGTAGTTTTACGAACATTATAACCAAATTAAAACCCTCGGGCACACCAAGGGCTTTGATATTTTTTTAGGGTACAGACCTAAGGGGTGCTAATTGCAACAATCGCCCGACTTCTCGCAAAGCGTCATATTGAAAAACTCGCCGAAAAGTTGCTGAGCATACTGCCAGTTTTCGCGGTTGATACAATACTTCACCTTAGGAGTCTTGATCTCGCCCTGAATAAGTCCAGCCTCTTTAAGCGCTGTCAGGTGCTGACTTACAGTAGCCTTAGCAATCGGTAACTCCTCGTGGATCTCGCCAAAATAACAGACATTCTGTTTAGCAAGAAATTTGAGAATGGCAATCCTCGCCGGGTGCCCCAACGCCTTTGCAAACTGCGCCAGCGTCTCTGTCTTGATACAATAATTATTGTCGGCCATAAAAAAGATATCTTTGATTATGTTCGCAAAGATACGAACAACTTTTGAATCCACCAAATTTTTGTTCGTAATTTTACGAAAAAAAATTATTCTCCCCAAAAAACTCCGTAGGCGAAATTGCCAATTCGTAGAATTATCGTCAATTAAATCTCTTTTACCTTCTCAACATCGTGGCCCGCCTCCCTTGCGCCACGCACAAACTCATCCGCCAAAGCATCAGAATTGCTCCTCACGCGCGGACTTGTAGATATCACTAAAACTTTCTTCATTTTTTGGGATTTGATTATTTGTTTTTGCACAAAGATAAAACAAAAAATCGAGAAAGAAACTACCGATATTTCGGGAAAAGTTACAATTTCAGCAATTTCTTATTATCTTTGCCTGAAAATCAAAAACCTTCGCCCTATGCCATCCAACAAAAACGCGCTTATCCGCTACCGCACTATCGACAACTGCCTTAGAAACAGGTACAGGAAATGGACTCTCGACGACCTCGTGGAGGCGTGCTCGTATGCACTATACGATATGGAGGGCATATCCAAGGGCGTGTCTGTCAGGACCATACAAAACGACATCCAGATAATGAGGTCCGACAAACTTGGCTACAACGCCCCAATCGAGGTTTACGACCACAAGTATTACCGCTATGCCGATCCCGAATACTGCATTATGAATATGCCGATGAGTCAAAACGACCTTGAGGTAATGCAGGAGGCGGTGGACATTCTGCGTCAGTTTGAGGATTTCGACCAGTTTTCCGAAATGCAGGACGTGGTGGGGAGGCTTCAGGACAAACTCTCGGTGAGCAAGTACAAGCGCAAGCCCATCATCCATTTCGACAGCGTAAGCAACCTGAAAGGCCTGAAACTTCTGAACCCGATCTACAACTACATAGCCCACAAACAGACCGTAAGGATTATGTATAAATCTTTCACGGCCACCGAGAGCACAGAGTATATTATGTTTCCGTATCTGCTCAAAGAGTTCAGAAACAGGTGGTTCGTGTTTGGATCGAGGGCCGACGATATGGTTCTCTTCAACCTTGCGCTCGACAGGATAGAGAGCATAGAGGCCGTTGACGTCTGCTACAAGGAAAATCCCGAATTCGACAGCGAGCACTTTTTCGACAACGTGATTGGTGTAAGCAAGAACATCAACTACTCGCCCCGGCGAGTAAAGTTTTGGGCATCAGAGGAACAAAGCAAATACATAAAAACCAAGCCCTTGCACAAGAGTCAGAAACTGATATACGAAAATCCCGAAGACGGCAGTTGCATCTTCAGGATAGTGGTCTGCCTCAACTACGAACTCTACTCAGTACTAATGAGTTACGGTCCCGGAGTCCGCGTACTATCGCCAAGAAACGCCGTGGCGTATATGAGGAAGCAATTGCAGGAGGCAGTGAGGCTGTATGAGGAGGAGGGGGAGGAATAAAATTTTGGCAAATATTTTGATTTTTTGCCAAAAATGTTATATCTTTGTGGTATAAACAACAAATACTTTAGTGAGAATAACCGATGAGATATTAAATTTTGCGTCAAGGCATCAGACACCTTTTAAGAAAAGCAACTTGCTGAAATCCTTGACTTTGGCAGGAATGTCGGAATCCAGCATTAATGTTCAACTGAACAGAATGGTATCTGACGGCAGGCTGTTGAGGGTGGGCTATGCAACGTATTCGCTACCTACCGATGCGAAACCTGAGTTCATCTACACTCCGTCAAGCAAGGAAATTGAATTGTCAAAACTGATAAAAGACAAATTCCCTTTTGTCAACTATTGCATTTGGAATACTTCCGCCATCGTGAAATTTATGCAACATATTCCCGCATCAGAGATATTACTTATTGACGTAGAGAGGGTTGCAATGGAATCGGTGTTCGTTTTTCTGCAAAGCATCAGCCCCAATACGCATATCCTCTTGAATCCTTCGGCAAAAGAATGTGAGCGGTACATAGTATCAGAAACAATAATAATACGACCTCTTGTAAATGAGGCTCCGATAAAAAATTCTGACGATTGCCCAACACCTTCGATAGAAAAAATATTGGTGGACGCCATTGCCGACAAAGAATTGCAGTTTCTTCAAGGCTCCGAATTATACAGGATTTTCCAAAATGCGTTTGAAAGTGTCAACATCAGCAAAAGCAAACTTCTGAGGTACGCATCGCGACGAAACAGAAAGGAACAGGCGGAAAAAATTATTAAAACATTGAGTATATGATACATCCAGACAGCCGAACCATCGATTGGATAGAAAGTGTTGCCAACGAGCACAAAATAAAGGACATTGCTCTTGTAGAGAAAACAATACGTGCATTCTCTTTGCTTGAGGCATTGAGCCGTTCGGGCTGTCCATTTATATTCAAGGGAGGTACATCGCTGATGCTTCATCTTGGAAGCGCAAAAAGACTGTCGATTGATATTGACATAATTTGCCCTCCAGGCACTCACATCGAGGATTATCTCCAAAAATATTCACAAGAATATGGTTTTGGCGAAGTGAGACTGATAGAGAGAATATCGCGGACCAAAGTACCAAAGCAACACGCAAAATTCTACTATCAGGTTGCATATTATGGAGGATCATACGAGGACAAAATCCTTCTTGACGTATTGTTTGAAGATACTCATTATCAGAGAATTGTAAGAATGCCTATAGAGGGACCATTCATCAAAACCGAAGGCGAGCCTGTAATGGTGAATCTGCCAAGCCACGAGGATTTGTTGGGTGACAAACTCACTGCATTTGCTCCCAATACAACAGGCATTCCTTATTACAAGGGAGAGAAAAACTGCTCAATGGAAATCAACAAGCAATTGTTCGACATTGCCTCGCTGTTCGATATTACCAACAACATTGCTACAACTGCGGTCACATTTCAGAAATTAGCCCAAATAGAATTGCAATATAGACAATTGGAATCCAACAACTTACAACAGGTGATTGATGATATCTTCCAAACATCGCTTTGCATTTCTACAAGGGGAGCCGTGGATCCTGATAAATACAAAATGCTTCAAGAAGGTATTCTGAGAGTGCGGAGTTTTATTCACAGCGAGAAGTACTCAATAGAATCGGCGATAACGAACGCTTCTAAAACCGCATACCTCTGCAAACTAATCGAGCAAGGTATTACAGAAGTAAAACACTTTGCTCCAGAGAGCATCAATGATTTGGCTACCAAGACATTGACAACAAAGTCGATGACAAAACTCAACAAACTAAAGAAAACAAACATTGAAGCATTTTTCTATTGGAACGAGGTAGAGAAACTAATGGGTTAACTCTCCCTACCCCATCTTTCCAGTGAGATAGTATGAAAAAAAAAATCAGCAACCAAGGGGAAAAGACTCCGAGGTCGCTGATTTTCACTCTGGGGTTATATGGACAGCGTCCGAAATCTGGGACAAATTATACCTACTTCAAGCCTCGCTTTGCGAAGGCCATATCCTCAATCTCCTTGGCGCGGGAATCTGAGATACCGAGACTTCGTTTTAATCTATCCAAAGACCTGCGTTCCTTGTCGTCAATTACGCCGTCGTCCAAAACCTCAAACAATTCATCATAATACTCTTGCTCATCTTCCGTCAACGAAGGTGACAGCATTTGCTCTATCTCTTTGGCACGTTCCTCCGAGATATTAAGTCTTTGCCTGCGACGCTCAAGACGCTTACGGTCGTTCTCTGTAATAACGCCATCAGCAAGAACATCCTGCAACTCGTCATAATAGAATTGCTCATTGTCGTTGAGAGTAACATTAGAAACAGGAATCTCTACAAAACCTGATTTCTTGGCGTTACCCGACTGATTTGCGAACTCCTCCAACGGCTTGAAATCAACCTCAACTTCCCATTCTGTTTCTTCCTGGATTGCGATAGACTCCTTGATATTCTGAGAATAATGGGCATTGATAGATAACGCCATCTTCTTGAATGAAGCCGAAATGTCCAACTTCTTCTGAGTGCTCAAACTACTTGATTCAGAAGACTTGAATATATAATGATAATGAGTAAGACCATTCTGCAAACGCTGACGGGCAAAGTCTCTCCATTCCTCAACCAAATTGTACCAACCAAGATCTTCTGGAATAAATGGGTACTTTGTTGGATTGAGTTTCTGATTTCTACCAAGTTCAGAAGAGGTACTTGTATTGCGGTTTTCCTTTGAACCCCAATTTACATTAACACCACCGCCACCTACTATTAAATCTACTTCGGCACCAGCACTTCTATCAACCTCACGCTCAGAAGAAACCTTTTTACCCTTCAGGCTTCTGAAACGAATGGAAGTGGCACCAAGACAACCTACAAGATACTCAAACTCACGAACCTTGCTCTGGAAAAGAACCTCCTCTGCATTCTCGTACGGCAAATAAGTATCCTTTTTAACAGGATTTGCCATATACAAGATATTAGGCTGAGGGAGACCTTCAATCTTGATATCATTAGGATAGTTGTTGACAGAGAACACCCATTTGATATTATCATCAGGATCGTGATATCCAGCCATCTTGTCGTCGCTCTTTGCGAACATTATGAACTGACGGTCAGAGAAAGGAATGTACTCGTTAGTTGGGCTTGTGAACTTAAACGACTCAAAAAACTCTTTATCTTCTTTAGTACAATTTGAAACATCTTGATTAAAGAAGTCAAACAATTGCTTATTGATAGAGTTGTCCAAATAGTTCTGAACAGCGGATTGAAACTCACAATCATCTGTATCCAAAGCGGCGATAGCGTATCTTCTTGCACGATAATCAAAGAATTGACTATCTTTGTAGGGGGGTAAAGAGAAATAGCAACGAGCCAAATGATAACACCAAATTGGAGAATCTCCATAAGTCTTCTGCAAAGTTTCAAAATCATCCATTGCCCTCATCAGGTATGGTGCTTTCTCGTCATAATCGATTTTCTTTTTCTCATCATCAGTCAATGAGGGATTCTTGAACTTTTCATTGCATTTAAAACCCAATAACATATATGACAAAGCCCTTTTTTCTAATACTGTGCAACGTTCATCATCATCACAATCCGAACTCAAAACTTCATCACACATTTCTATCACGGCTTCATACTCATCGGCCTCAAAAGACTCTTCAATATCATCCAAAAGAGGATTCTGTTGAGTCAAATATTCCTGCACCTCCATTGACTCTTGGCGAGTAAAAGTATGACCACAATCGTTGCATTCAAACTCGTCTTTATTTTTATCTGAATCCAACAACTCCTTTCCGCCCATTATCATACCCCCAAGAGGACCAGCAACTCCCCAGCCAAGCAAAGCCTTACCTACTTTCTTAGCATTATTCGCAGTCAGATATATCTTTTCGCAATCAGAAGATCCACAATTAGGACAAATGATTTCTTCTTCCATATTTCCTCCTTATCCAATTTGTTCATAACTCATCCACGCTGTTGTAACACAGCCGGGACATTTACTTAAATCAAC
>JAZQPB010000168.1:0-1716 GCA_045628165.1 Bacteroidales bacterium
TCACCGACCGCAGCTTCTACGAGAGCGGCCACCTCTATGGCTCACTCGATATGCCTAAGATTGTGGAGGTGTTGCTCCGCGAGCAGAAGCGCCGCATCGCCGAGGGCCGCAAGGATATCCGCATGCCATTCCGTCCCGACCACGGTATCCGCCTGCTCACCGACCTCGACGAGGACAAGTACAATGTTGGTTACCCACTCGTAGGCCGTATGCGCGGCTTGGCCGAGATCGACGGTCTCCAGCACGGTATCTGGCACATGATGGAGTAATAATCACGCATTAGTTTTAACATTAATGGAACGCGGATGACGCGGATAAAACCGTGATATCTGCGTTCTTTTTTTATTATTCATTTATATCCAAAATTATATGAGAATCAAAAACATTTTACCTATCATGGCTCTTGCCCTGGCAGCGTGCGGAGGGCAGCAGAAGGCCAGGATTGTAAACAATTTCAACGACTGCTGGAAATTCTCGCTGGAAGCCGACAGCACGGCCGTGGGGCTCGATTACAACGACGAAAACTGGCGTGATGTGGTTTTGCCTCACGATTGGAGCATCGAGGGCGAGTTCAGCGACAAGAATCCGGCAGGCGCAGGATGTGCCGCGTTGCCAGGCGGTTACGGAGTCTATCGTCACCATCTCAATGTGCCTGATATGCCCGCAGGCAAGAGGGTTTACCTCTGTTTCGACGGCGTTTATTGGCAGAGCACCGTTTACGTAAACGGCAAGAAGGTTGGTTTCCGCCCCAACGGATACATTGGCTTTCAGTACGACATCACCGACTATATGCAGGTGGGTGATAATGTGATAGCCGTCACCGTCGACAACGTGGATATGCCCAACTCACGCTGGTATTCAGGATCGGGAATTTACAGGAATGTTTACCTGAAGACACTCAACGAGAACCACATCGTGGAGGCTGAGACATTTGTAACCACTCCCGAGATTACAGATAAGAACGCCACCGTGCAGATGCAGACCATGGTGGAGGGCGACGGCGAGTTTGTAGTCTCGCTCATCATCAAGAATCCCGACGGTTCGGTGGCCGGACATAGCAACGCCAACATCAATGGCGGCGAGATATCAGCCTTGCCGTCAGTGAAAATAAACAACCCACAGCTCTGGAGTCCCGAGAGTCCAAACATCTACTCCGCCGAGGTTACACTTCTCCGCGATGGCAAGGAGCTCGACCGCTATTCCACCACATTTGGTATCAGGAGTTTCAGTTTTGATGCCGAGAAGGGTTTTGTGCTGAACGGCCGTCAGATGAAGATAAACGGAGTCTGCAATCATCACGACCTTGGAGCATTAGGTGCCGCTGTAAACCACCGAGCCATTGAGCGTCAGTTGCAGATACTCAAGGAGATGGGCTGCAACGCCATCCGCACATCGCACAATCCTCCTGCGCCAGAGTTGCTGAATCTCTGCGACTCTATGGGTTTCATCGTTATGGACGAGGCTTTCGATATGTGGCGAAAGCGCAAGACATCGCACGACTATGCGCGTTACTTTAATGAGTGGTACGAGCGTGACCTTACAGACTTCATAGAACGTGACCGCAATCATCCCTGCATTGTTATGTGGAGCATAGGCAACGAGGTGCTTGAGCAGTGGACGGACGCCAAGGCCGATACTCTTACTCTGGAGCAGGCCAACCTGATTCTGAATCTTGGACACTCTGCTGACCAGCTGGCTCAGGAGGACGGCAAGATG
>JAZQPB010000169.1:0-15110 GCA_045628165.1 Bacteroidales bacterium
CGATTCACAGATAGAGAAACTGTCGGGATTCGTTCAGAAAAATATTCCATTGTTTCTGGATTCGGCAGATTATCTTCACGCCGATTCGCTGATAAATCCCGAGCATATACTTACCGCTCTCGAAACCGACAAGAAATTGCTCCAAAGTCCTGCGCCTCAGTTTGTTAAGAATACCATAAAGAACGATCCTCTCGGACTTTTCATCCACAAACTCAACGACTTGAAGAGTTTCCGACCCGCAGATTGCTACAATCTCATCAATGGCCATATCTACGAGCCTGATATGAAACGCGGAATCGTGTTCCTGGATTCGCCTACTGGAATGAGCGAGAGCAATGTGAACGCCAAGATTATCAGTAAGTTGAAGGAGAATGTCCAGCGTATTGAAACAGAGTTTCCCGATATCAGCATTACGCTTTTCGGCGCACCTGTAATCGCTGTCGGCAACTCCGAACAGATAAAGTTCGACACCATTCTCACCACCTCAATCTCCATAGTGCTGATACTCGTAATTCTCTGGTTCTCAATCAGGAATATCAGAAACCTCGCCTTTATGACCCTGACCCTGACATTCGGCTACGTGGTGGCGGGCGCTATGGCGTGGATTTTTCTGGGAAAGGTTTCGTTGATTGCGCTTGGTATCAGCGCAGTTTTTACAGGAATTGCGGTAAATTATCCTTTGCATTTTATCCAGCATTTGTATCACGCCGACGGTATCCGTCAGAATATGCGTGAGGTGGTTGCGCCGTTGGTTATTGGAAATATAACAACCGTTTTGGCCTTTTTCTCGCTGATGTTTGCAGGAAGCAACGCCCTCCGCGATCTCGGTTTTATTGGCGGTATGTTGTTGACGGCCAGTATTTTGTTTACCGTAATATTTTTGCCTCATTATGTAGTTAAGGTAGCTGACCCTATATCTATCGAAAAGCACAACAAAGGCTTCTCGTTCGATTTTCTTCAGAAGAAGGCCGTCGTGATTCCTGTTATGATTCTTACTCCAGTTTTGGTTTATCTTGGTTTCAAGACCGAATTTGATACCAACCTTCAGAATATCAATTATATGTCGGCAGATACCAGGGCAGAGGCCACTCATACTTTCGGTTTGCTGAATTCCGACTCAACTATCTCTGTGTTTGTGACTTGCGCTGGCAATAACACAGAGTCAGCTCTAAAAAAATATGAGCAGGCCAAGCATATCTCCGACAGTCTGAAATCCGTGGGCCTGATATTCAAAATATCTGGAATCGGTAACTATCTGCCTTCTCAACAGCTTCAGAATAAGAAGATTGAGATGTGGAATAATTTTATGCGGAATCGCCGTGACTCAATATCTCTTGCCGTCCGCTCCCTGAAAAACAAATACAACTTTGCCGATGGTTTTCTCGATTATTTAGATAAGGATATCAAACCTCTTGAATTGCAGGATTTTCGTTATCTTATAGAAAATGCCTTGGGCAACTATATTCATCAGGATTCCACAGGAATGGCCATTGTTACGATTCTTAAGGTGAGGCCCGATTATTCGGATAGGGTAGTGGAGGCCTTCGGCGGGCTTGGCGACGATGTCTCGGTATATGACGAGAGAATCGTAAGCCGTTCTCTTACAGGACTTTTGAACGATAATTTCAATTATGTGCTCTTCACGGCGGGATTGATAGTTTTTGTTTTTCTGTGGATCTCGTTCGGAAATATCGAGTTGAGCCTCATATCCTTTGTGCCACTTACAGTTAGTTGGTTTTGGATTCTTGGAATTATGTATCTCGGCGGTATCAGATTCAATATCGTGAATATCATTCTCGCGACCTTTATTTTCGGCCAGGGCGACGATTACGCCGTCTTTATGACCGAGGGTTTGATGTATGAATATTCACGCGGAAAGAAAGTTCTTGCGTCGTTCAAAAACAGTGTGGCCGTTAGCGCGCTGATAATGTTTATGGGTATCGGATCGCTGATTCTTGCTGGTCATCCCGCTATGCACTCGCTGGGAATTGTGGTGATTATCGGAATGTTCTCCGTGGTGGTGTCGGCGTTTATCTTTCCTCCATTGCTCTTCAATTTCCTTACGAAGAAGAATGGCGCGCGCCGTCAGGTACCTTATTCGCTTAAGAATCTATTGTTCTCAGCGTATGATTATCTTTGTTTCGGTACTGGGTGTATCATAGTGTATATCAGGTCGTTGTTTGTCTCTGATGCTATAGTTTCAAAGCTTCGCTTTCATAGATTCACACAGATTTGCGCTAAGATTTTCTTTAAGATTGTTCCTGTAAAGTTGACTTTCCACAACGATTACGGCGAGATCTTCAAGAAGCCTTCCGTGATAGTGGCCAACCACAGTTCGTTTTTCGATGTGCTGGCTCTTCTGTCGTATAATCCCAACCTGCTTTTCATCACCAACGAGCGACAGCAACGGAATCCTCTGTATGGTAATTTTCTGAAAAAAGCGGATAATTATGCAGTTTCGGATGGATACGATTGCCTTGCCGAGAAATTGCGCGGATTGGTGGAGGCGGGCTTCTCTATCGTGATTTTCCCCGAGGGCACGAGGTCGGCCGACGGCAGGATTCACAGGTTTCATCAAGGCGCTTTCCAACTGGCCAAAAACCTCGGTCTCGAGATTCTCCCCGTGGTGATTCACGGCGCTGGGCATTGTTATGCCAAGGGTGAGGTGATTCTTCGACATTCCAAGATTGATATTTTCATAGAGAGACGTATCGCCACTGATTCTGATTTGTTGTCTGATACCGTGCTTGAAACCGCCCGAAATATCCGCCATTATTTCCTCGATCTCTATGAGAAGCGCCGTCAGGAATGTGTGGATTTCGATTACGCCAAGGCCCGTGTTATGGAGCGCTTTATGTATAAGGGCGCTGATATCATCCATACCGTAAGCAAAGAGTTAGACAACCGCCGTGAATACATTATGAATAAGCCAGTTGCTGATACTTCGATTTTCGACGATACCTGTTACGGCGCCGACGCCCTTCTCTTCCGTTTCCTTCATCCAGAGGCGAGGGTAGTGGTGGAAGGCAATGACGAGGACAGGCTGGCCGTGGCAAGGGAATGTGGGGTGTGAGTTTTTTTAGTTTGACGATATTGTAAATTTGATTTTTATTTGATATATTTGGGGTCGGAAATTTTTCAGATTTGATGGTTTCTGAAAAAGCGGGACACTGTCCCGTAAATTTGGAATGTATTTGTTAAATTGTTTAAAATATCTACGAAATGGTTGATTATGTAAATAAGCCTGTTTGTGTTGATACGTACGAATCGTTGGTTGATGTTATTACGAATTTGTGGAAAAAAGCCAAGACGAAGTCATTTGTAGCGGTTAATACTAGTCTTTTAGTAGCGAATTGGCAAACAGGTGCTTACATAGTTGAATATGAACAGGGTGGAGAGTCAAGGGCTAAATATGGAGATAAATTAATTCTAAATTTGTCAAAGGACTTGACCATTCTTAATGGAAAAGGTTTCAATCGAACAAATTTAGTGTATATGCGAAAGTTGTATTTGGCTTTTCCTGATGTTGATTCTTTGTCTTTGGATCTTTCCTGGAGCCATTATTACGAATTGCTTAAATGCAATAGCGATCTGGAATTGCAGTTTTATTTTCATCAGTGTATTGCTGAAAAATGGACTGTCAGAGAACTTGAGCGTCAGATAAAAAGTTCGCTGTTTGAGCGATTGGCCTTGAGTACCGACAAGGAAGGTGTACTGGAAATGTCTAAGAAAGGTCATCCTGTAATGAAACCCGAGGATTTGATTCACGATCCGTATGTTTTGGAATTTGCCGGATTCCCTGCCCGCAAACGTTATAAGGAAAAAGATTTGGAGAATGCCATAAAGGCTAATATGGAAACTTTTTTATTGGAATTGGGTAGGGGATTTGCTTTTATCGGCCGTCAATATACTATCCCTATCGGAAGCAAGAGGTTTAAGGTTGATTTGGTTTATTATCATTGTATCCTAAAATGCTATGTTCTTATTGATTTGAAACGTAATGAGATTAAACACACTGATATCGGTCAGATGAACTTATACTTGAATTATTTTAAAACAGAAATTTCGTGTGACGACGATAATCCGCCAATTGGAATTGTGCTTGGAGCACACAAGGATGAGATAATGCTTGAGTATGCGTTGCAAGGTATCAGCAATCAGTTGTTTACGGCCAAGTATCAGTTGTATTTGCCAAATAAGGAAGAGTTGCAGACTGAGTTGAATAAATTGCTGAGATAAAATTTTGCGTTTTTTGGGGGCTATAAGATTTTCCACTCACTGTGTGGAAAATCTTGTTAGGAATATTGATGTTAAGATTGGGTGGCTTAAACTGATGATTATAAGAGTTTTGTATGAAATCCCCAAATGTTTTTGCGAAATATGTATGGAATCCCCAAATGTTAATTAAAATAGACAGTGACGAGGGGATTTTCGGGAAGTAAAATTGTCTAATTTTTATACACTCTTTTTGCTTGTATTTTATCTATTATTTCTAATTTTGTATCCGTAAATTGAAAATTAAGTAAATAAAATGAAAAAGAAGTTATTCTTGTTGTCAGTGCTCTGTTTACTGATGTTGAATTGTTTTGCGCAAAGCAATGTTAAGGGCAAAGTTGTTGCCGATGATTCGTTGAAGTCGCCTATCCCTTTCTCGGCTGTGGTTCTTGGCGATGTAGCCGATTCGTCTAAATTCCTGTATTCCACAATTACCGATATGTCGGGAATGTACCATTTCTCGGGTGTTGAAGATGGTGATTATGTCCTTATGTCTCAGTGTCTTGGCTATGATAAGTATTCTGAGCGTATTGAGATTTCGGGTAAGGATTTTGTGAAAAACATTACTATGGCCTCTTCCATTAACGAACTTGGTGAGGTGGAGGTGTTGGGAAGGACAATAGAGAAATCGTTCAACAAGACCGCGTTTACCATTACTGCCTCCGACCGTCAGAAGGCCTCGAATTCTGTCGATATGCTCAGAACTATTCCTCAACTGAAAATAGACCACCTAAACAATGGTGTTTCCACAAAGGATGGCGGTTCAGTGATGATTCTCTTGAATGGTTTTTCTGCAAGCGAGAGCGAGTTGCTCGCTATCAGCAAAAATGATATTTCAAGAGTTGAATTTATAGATTTTCCTTCGGGAAGGTATTCCGATTACAGCGCGGTTATCAACGTTGTCACCAAGGAAAAAACAAGCGGAGGTACGGCAGGTTTCGATTGCACAAACGCCTTGAATTCCGGTTTGGCTGATGAGTCTGTGTTTTTCTCTCTCAACAAGGGAACCTCCAAGTTCTCTTTCCAATACGATCTCAGCCACCGCAATTATGATGATGGATACGTGGATTCCTATTATAATTATGAGTTGCTTGGCGATAAATATGATGTTTCAACCAAATCTAAAAATTTCCTGAAATACACAACTCACGATTTCGATGTAAGTTACACTAATTTGAAGTTGGAAAACTATGCTTTCCAGGTTAAGTTTCAGCCTTCTGTTTCTAAAAGATCGTCTTTAACCGACGGTGTTAAAAATATCATAAAGAATACAGATGTAAGTAAAGGAACAGAAACTTTTGCCCGTAAGTCTGATGAGTTTAATCCGGTCGCAAATGTCTATTTCTCAAAGAATTTGCCTAATGGACAAGAACTTTTGCTTGATGTGGTTTATACTGGGTATTTCTCCAGCAACGACCGTGTGATGACTGATGTTTTTGGCGATAAAGACACTACTCTGTATGATTACACAAATGCCGACAATGACAAGTATTCCGTGATTTCTGAGTTGGCTTACAATAAGGTTTTCGGCACTCAGAAGTTAGGCGTCGGATACAAGTATCAGTTTGCCAATGATGACTACAAGGTGCTGAATGCCTCCGCTAATCCAAGTTACAACACCAGGAATTATGTAAACAAGTTTTATGTGGATTATGGCGCTAAGTTCAATAAATTCAGTTATTTTCTTAAATGCCAATATGTAATGGCCCGATTCGTGGAGGATTTCGGCGACGAGGAGTATTCCCAGGACGCTTTTACTCCAAACCTGAAATTGCAGTACGATTTGAGCGAGATTTCGGCCATTAAACTGATAGGCAAGTCAAGTCTCGAAGAGCCTTCGCTCGTATATCTCAGCAACGATAGGGTGAGCGTTACCAATGAGATTTTTAAGGGAGGAAATTCCGAGTTGAAACCTTACTGGACTTGTGGTGCGGAACTTTTGTATGAGTATAACGGTGATGTTCTGGAACTTACAGTAGGTGCAGAGTACAAACATTCTCCCAAGGGAGTTACTTCGGATTATAAGAAAATTGATAATCTGATATTCCTGACATACGCCAATACTGATTATATCCGTCAGGCAAGTGCCAAACTCAATATGGGTCTCAATCCATTTGAGTCGGAGTGGTTTTATTGGGATTTGTCGGCCAAGGCCATAAATTACAAGGCGAGATTCAATGACGGCAGTTTTCATAAATTGACTTCGTTCCCATTGTATTCAAGTTTCGAGTTTTTTGTGGGCGATTGCTGGGATTTCTGTTATGAGTTCAAATTGCCAGTTGATATGCCAGGCAATTATATATCAACCAGCGAGAATTTGTCAGGTTTCTCTATTACCTACGACGCCGATAATTTCTCGGTTGGCTTGTTATGGTATTGGCCGTTCTCTCATTCCAAATACGGGTCAAAGACTTTCGATAACAACGTTTTGGATTATCATTCAAAAAACGGCTATTATGACAATCGGAATATGATTGTCCTCAACTTCTCCTACAACTTCCAGTTTGGACGCAAGTACAAGGATGTGGAGAAGAAGTTGAAGAATCAGGATAATGATTCGGGTGTAATGATCAAGTAGAATTTTTTTTCTTTGCATTTCCCGCAATCATTTGCTATATTTGCCAATCATTTAAATTGGAGCAATTATGGAACAGAAAGTAAGACAGATACCATACGGAGTTACGAATTTTGAGGAGATTCGCAGGGAGAACAAGTATTATGTGGACAAGACTATGTATATTCCAAAACTGGAATATGCTGGTAATTTCCTTATGTTCTTGCGTCCCAGAAGGTTTGGAAAGAGCCTTTTGCTGGCCGTGCTTGCCGATTACTATGATGTGAAGCGAGAGGATAAGTTTGATGAACTTTTCAGCGGTCTCTATATCCACGAAAATCCTACCGAGAAGAGAAACAAGTATTTGATTCTGAGTCTAAATTTTTCGAAGGTAGATCCTCAGGATGTGGAAACGTCGTTCAATGATTATTTGCTGGAAATGTTTGGTAATTTTGTGCAGAAATATCAGGAATATTTGCCTAATTTGAATTATGATGATTTCAAACAGATAAAATCTTCCAACACAGCATTTACCAGACTTGACAATGCTGTTTCATTGACAGATTGGAAGATTTATGTCATTATAGACGAGTACGATAATTTCGCCAACACCTTGCTTGCCGAGAGCGAGAACGACTATTTGAAACTTACTCACGGCACTGGTAAGTTCCGTCTCTTCTTCAACAACCTGAAAGCCTGCACCACAGGTAGCGGTTCGTCAGTGTCCCGTATCTTTATCTCTGGTGTTACTCCGTTGTGCCTAAGCGATGTAACTTCCGGCTTCAATATAGGAAGGAATATCTCGCTTGAGGAGGATTTTAATTCTATGGTAGGATTCACGGACTCAGATATCAGGCAAATGTTTGAGTATTACCGCGATGCCACTGGTGTCTTCAAGCACAGCATTGATGAATTGATGGATGTTACAAAACCTTGGTACGACAATAATTGTTTCAATGAGAATTGCCTTGGTGAGCATATGTACAATTCGGATATGACTCTTTATTTTCTGAATATGTATTCTCAAAAAGGTTGTTTCCCAAAAGAGATGGTGGATACCAACGTAAAGACTGACTATAACAAAATGGTGAAAATCATCAGGTTTGAGAAGACTTTTGGCGACAAGACGAGGACAATCCAAAAGGTTGCCAACAACGGCGAGATTTTCTCCATTATCAATACTGAGTTTGCTCTTGCAGACTTGCAAAGTTACAGGAATCTTGTAAGCCTGATGTTCTATATGGGCTTGCTTTCTATTGGCCGTTACGAGATGGGAACGCCTGTCTTGATTGTGCCCAACAATACTGTGCGTCAGCAATATATAGATTATATGCTCCACGTCTATGAACAGATTCTTGATTGGCGGTCTGATATATCAGAACTCAACGACCTTGGACGCGGTATGGCCTGGCTGGGCGAGGCAGAGCCGATGTTCCGCTATGTGGCCGATTGTATGAAGGATCAGTCATCCAACAGGGATTTCGACAAGTATGGTGAGGCTTTCGTTAAGGGGTTTATGCAGTGTCAGTTTGGAGCATACCTCAGTTATTTCACCTCGTTTACCGAGAAGGAGTTGGGCCACGGATACAGCGATATCTACCTTGAGCCACGCAACGGAGCAATGCATAGTTATGTTGTTGAGTTGAAGTACTTGAAGCACCAGTCATCTGAAGAAGAAGTTGAAGCAAAACTCAACGAGGCGCGCACTCAGATAGAGAAATATGTATCCGACAAGCGTTACAAGGTAATAGCAAAGGAAAAGAACTGGATTCTGCACAAGATAATCCTGGTCTTCAAGGGCTGGGAGATGGCAAGGTATGAGGAGAAGTAATTTTCTACGCAGTGAGTAGAAAATGTTTTAGAAATTATATTTATTATGGAAGATATACAAATCGCTTATAATCAGTCCGATAATTTATTGGACGACGCAAAACAGATAATAGAGTCGGCAAGGAGAATTGCCGTCAGGGCCGTTGATTTTACCCTTATTCAGAGAAATTGGCTCTTGGGTAAGCGTATTTCAATTGAAGAATTGAAAGGAGAGGGCCGTGCCGATTATGGTAAGGAAGTGATAAAGAAACTTTCTGGGGAACTTGTAGAGGTTTACGGCAAGGGTTTTTCAGTGCCTAATCTTTATCATTTTGTTGATTTTTATAAATCTTTCAACGACTTCCAGATTTTCTACACACTGTGTAGAAAATCTTGGAATCTATCCTGGAGTCACTTCAGAACCATTTTGCAGGAGAAAGATCAAGAGGCAAGAGAGTGGTACATTAAAGAAGCGAATTATGATACTTGGAGTGTTAGAACCCTTCAGCGGAATATTTCTTCTCAGTATTATCAGCGGACTCTTCTTTCTCAGCACAAGGAACTGGTGGAGAAGGAGATGAAGGAATTGACGTCTCCGCTTCAGGACAAACTTGAATTTATAAAGAATCCTGTTGTTGCTGAGTTTCTTGGCTATAATTTGCCGTCCGATTATACCGAATCGCAGGTTGAGACTTCAATTATCAACAACCTGCAGAAATTTATGATGGAATTAGGAAAGGGGTTTGCTTTTGTTGGTCGTCAGGAACGTATTCATACAGAGAAGGAGGATTATTATGTAGATCTGGTTTTCTACAATTACCTTATGAAATGTTTTGTACTGATTGATTTAAAGGCTTCCAAGATTACTCATCAGGATGTGGGACAGATGGATATGTATGTGAGGATGTATGATGAGTTGAAGCGTCCTGAAGGTGATAATCCTACTCTCGGAATCCTACTTTGCGCCGATACCGACGAGGATATTGCTAAGTATTCTGTTTTGAAGGGAAATGAGCAACTTTTTGCCACGAAATATAAAATGTTTCTCCCTACCGAGGAACAGTTGCGCGCAGAGATTCAGAGTCAGAAAAATATGTATTATCTTCAGCATAAGTAAGGGCTGGGAGATGGCAAGGTATGAGGAGAAGAATCTTAATTAAATCAACTATGCGCAATCTTTTTATTCTGATATTCATTTTCGCATTTCTTCCTGCCCTCGCTCAGGAGAAAATTACTCTATGGCCTGATACTAAGGACGATTTCCGCAAGAAGGCCGTGGAGTTTTTTCATTATCGTGCTGATACTGCTGTCACAAAGCGGAACACTGCCATAATTTTCTGTCCTGGTGGCAGTTATTGCTATCTGGCCAAGAAAAATGAGGGACACGATCCTGCAAAACTCTTTGCGGAACAGGGTTTTGAGACTTTTGTGCTTATTTATAGAAGAGGATTAAAGGGCAATAGGTATCCGTCACAGATTCAGGACCTTCAGCAGGCTATGATTTATGTGCGTGAGCATTATTCTTTCGACAGCCTTGGAGTCTGCGGTTTCTCGGCTGGAGGTCATCTGGTGGGAACGTCGGCTGAATATTTTAATGTTAATTATGTGGACGATAGGCCCCACAATCTCCGTCCTGACTTTGCCATTATGATGTATCCCGTGGTGACAATGCAGGACGACTACGCTCACCGCAAATCGCGCCGAAACCTTCTCGGACAATATTACAGCAAGGAGCGCAAGGATTCACTGTCGCTTGAGATGAATGTCCATTCAGATATGCCACCGATTTACCTTCTTGTCTGCAAGGACGATCCCATTGTGGATTATCACAACGCCCTTAGGATGGATGAGGCATTGAGTAGGGCAGGAGTCCGCCACCGTCTCAACTATCACGAGGTAGGAGGCCACGGCTTCGGCGTAAATCCAGGCCGTATCAAGGATTACGACAAGTCAGCAAGCGATTGGTGGAAAGATTTTTTGGAGTGGCTATAGTCCCCAGTTGTCCTTGTCGAGGCTTCGGTAGTTGATGGCTTCGGCCACGTGGTGCGACTGTATTTTCTCGCTTCCCTCAAGGTCGGCTATCGTGCGTGAGACTTTCAGAATGCGGTCGTAGGCGCGGGCCGATAGTCCCATTTTCTCCATTGCCTTTTTGAGTATCTGACTGCTGGCCTCGTCCAACTCGCAATAAAGACGGATCTTACTGCTCGACATTTGAGCGTTGCAGTGGATTTTGGGAGAGTCGGCAAAGCGTTTCAACTGAATCTCTCGGGCCTTGATGACTCTTGCACGGATTTCGGCGCTCGATTCGCCTTTTTCCTGAAGCGTCAGGTCCTTGAAAGGTACTGGAATCACCTCTACGTGGAGGTCGATTCTGTCGAGCAATGGTCCTGATATTTTGCCGAGATATTTCTTCACGTCGCTTGGACGGCAGGTACATTCTTTCTCGGGGTGATTGTAGAATCCGCAGGGGCAGGGATTCATCGACGCCACGAGCATAAATCCTGCTGGATAGTTTACGGTGAATTTGGCTCTCGAAATGGTTATCTCTCTGTCCTCCAATGGCTGACGCATTACTTCCAAAACCTGACGCTTGAACTCAGGCAACTCGTCAAGAAACAAGACTCCATTGTGCGCCAACGATATCTCGCCCGGCTGAGGATATGCGCCTCCGCCCACCAAAGCCACGTCGGATATTGTATGATGAGGACTGCGGAATGGTCGTGTTGTCATCAGAGCCGAACCGTTTGGCAATGTGCCTGCCACTGAGTGTATCTTGGTGGTTTCCAACGACTCGTGGAGTGTGAAAGGGGGTAGGATAGAGGGGATTCGCTTGCTGAGCATTGTCTTGCCCGAACCCGGCGCGCCAATCATAATCACATTGTGACCGCCTGCCGCGGCGATTTCGAGGGCGCGTTTTACGTTCAACTGACCCTTTACGTCGGCAAAATCCAAATCTATGGTCTCGTAGTTGGCGAAAAATTCCTTTCTGGTATCTACAAATGTTGGCTCAATGGTTGGAGCGCCTGTCAGAATGTCGATTACCTCCTTAATGTTCTTGACTCCATAAACCACAATGTCGTTTACAACGGCGGCCTCGCGTGCGTTCTGCTCGGGAAGGATGATTCCCTTGAACTTCTCCTTCATTGCCTGAATGGTTATCGGAAGTGCGCCTTTCACGGGATTTACGGTTCCGTCCAACGACAATTCACCCAGGATAATGTAGTCGCCAATGTTCTCGCTTTGTATCTGCTCTGAGGCGGCCAGGATTCCCATTGCGATTGGAAGGTCGTATGCTGAGCCTTCCTTCTTGAGGTCGGCGGGAGCAAGATTCACCACAATCTTTCTGCCTGGAAGACGGTAGCCGTTGGTTCTCAGGGCGGCCTCTATACGCTGCTGACTCTCCTTCACCGAACTGTCAGGAAGACCCACCATAAAGAAGTTGACTCCCTTGGAAACGTCTGTCTCCACTGTTACGGTGGTGGCGTTTATTCCGTGAACCGCGCTGGCGTATGTCTTAACAAGCATTTTTGTAGATTTTTGTGGTTTAATTATTTTAGTGAATTGTATTGCAAAGGTAGTAATTATTATTTTGTTGGTGGAATAATTTGAGAGGAAAATTTTAAGAATTTTAAAACAGCCCCCGACTATCTCCTTGATAATCGGGGGCTGTATCAGATATTAGATTAAAGACAGTTCTATTAGTCCTCCTCGTGGTGATGGTGTTCGTGGCCTTCGCCCTCAATTACAATCTCGATCTCGCGGGCTACAAGTGACTGGTTGCCGGCAGCGTCGGTGCAATATACCACCAAGTGATAATCGCCAGGAGTTGTGTTCTCAGGAATTACGATCTCGTGATGATGAACGTGTGAGTTCTTGAGGCCGTTGAGAGACCACTCCTTCTTAAAGAAGAATGGAACTGTGCCGTCTGTGGCCTTTGAGTGAGAGTGGTGGTCGAAGTTGTTGTGGATCTCGACCATATAGCTACCGAGCATCACGTTGTCGGAGAAGTCGCACTCGAAGTGAACTCCCTCGCCGATAACCAACTCGTCGCCGTCTTCTGGCTCGTCGAGCTCGATTACAGGCTTTGTGGTATCTGCGTCATCGTCCTTGTCGCAAGATACTGCGAATGTCAAACAAGAAAATATAACCAATAGAGAGAAAATCTTTTTCATTTTTATAAATTTTTTAAAATGTTAAACGAATTGTTGTCAGGAAATTTCTGCCTGATTCGGGCAGGAATACTTTCCTGTAAAAACTTATGTGGCTCATATAAGATTTGTTGAACAGGTTGCTTGCCGTTAGCTGCAACGAAAGCCTAAACCGTCCCAAATTGAAATCCACACTGCCACCCGTATGGAAAAGGCTGTAGCCTGGAGTGGTGTCCTCGTTTATGCAGACGCGGTTTTGGGCCGCAACGCTCTGGCACTCAATGTATGCGCGCCATTTTCCTGACTCCCATTCCAAAGTGTTCCTCATAAGGGCCGGGGGTGAATACGGCAATGCTGTATGCGTATCCATATCGTATGATCTGACATATTCTCCTGAGAATGTGTAAAATAGCTCGTCCAAAATACGGGTTTTCACTTTCAGCTCGCCTCCGCAGAATGTTGATTTAGAATCCACATACTGATAGATTTGTCCCGCATCAGCAAGGCTGGACCAGCGTCCCGTGGGGTGTAGAGAGATGTAGTGTCCGTAGTAGCTGACGAAGGGAGTAGCCGTGGCCTCAATGCGGTAACGCTTGTAGCTGTAGGCGATATCGAGCTGCCAGCCCTGCTCGCTCACAAGAGTGGTGTCACCCAACTCGTGACGGAACGCTCCGTGGTGTACTCCGTTGGAAGTGAGCTCGTTGGCCGACGGCATTCTGAATCCTCTACCTATGGAAGCCGTTGTCTTGCTGCGCCTGTCAATCTGATACTCAACTCCAAATGCAAACGAACAGTCGCCGAGTCTTGTATCCGTTTCGGGAACGAAACCCTCGTGAGCATCAGTCTGCATAAAACCGAGATCGTATCTTGCACTCGCATTCATCGTAAGCCTTGCCGATTTCCTGTAATTCACCAGATAGTAGATGCCAGCCTGATTTCGCCTGAACTCAGGTATCAGAAACGAGTATCCGCCTATGGTATTTATTTGGTTTTCAGCTGATACACCTATATAATGCTCCCAGGTAGTGGTTGACGACAGCCTTAACTGAAGCCCCGAACTAATGGTGTGGAGATTGAATTCCAGCTCCTTGTCGGGATCCACAAGCGGAGGCTGCTTGCCAATCTCGTGGGTATGAAACTTGCTCCATTCCTCGCGGTGGTTTAGCTGATATCCGAGCGTAAGAGTTACCTGAACGTATGGTAACGACCATTTGCTGACACTCTCCACCTTGAAATGGTTCACCCAATTGTAGGGCAGGCTGATGTTCCATTTGTCGCCGTCATCCACAAGGTTTGCACTGCTTGGAATTCCGTGCGCGCCGCTGAAAAATCCCTGTTTCTGATAGCTGTTGCTAATGGCCAGACGTTCCTGAAAATGTCCGTACTTGCAGGAAATCAACGCATTGGCACTGCGCTCAAATCCAGCAGTGTTTTTCAGACGCTGATTGTAAATTGGCAACCTCATACTCAGATATACGAAACTGTCGGCGGGCACCTTATAGTCCGACCAATGCCTTTCGGTGTACCTGAGGCGTGTAAACCAATGTCCACGCTTGACACCCAACATTGCCGAACCGCTCAGGCAGTTGCTGACGGTTTGGTTCTGAAGTGCTACCTCGCCAAGCAAAGTATCGTTGCGGGGAATTATTGCAGGCTGAATCTCAACCACGCCGCCCATTGCATCGCTGCCATAAAGCACCGACGCAGGTCCCTTGATGATACGCACGTCGTCCACGTGGAATGCGTCGATCTCCAGACCGTGGTCGGCGCCCCATTGCTGACCTTCCTGTTTAATGCCGTTTTCTGTAACCGCAATGCGCTGAAAACCAAGTCCTCTGATCATCGGTTTGCTGAACCCCACTCCAATATCCATAGACTGAACGCCCTCGGCGTGCTGAAGCGCATCCATAAGGCTGTGACCCGCAAAAAGGTGGATCTCGTCGGCGGATATATCAAGCAACTGCTGAGCCGCCAATGTAGGTTTCTGGTTTTTCTTGGTTTTAACGACAACTTCCCTTACTTCAATGCAGAGAGTGTCGGGAGTTTGCGAATATACAGACACGACAAAACATAGTATGCCCAACAATGTGACATACACCCGTTTAGTCATATTCATCGTATTAAAATGATTGCACAGGAACAGATACACTATTCCCATTTAGAAAAAAAATGATTTTTAAATGACGTAAGTTCGACTAAATATATTCGTTGCGCCTTCGGCTTATTCTTAGAACATAAATTATCATGAATTAACATAAATTCATCATAAATTATCTCTACAAAAGTAATTTTTGAAAAATTCGTGTCAATTTATGATAATTTAT
>JAZQPB010000170.1:0-6342 GCA_045628165.1 Bacteroidales bacterium
CAGGCAAAAACAAGTTTTGCCAAGAAAACGCGTAAACCGCAGAAAACAAAACGTAGAAAACCGTAACGGATAAAACGAATTTCTTAGAATAGTGTTTTTTTTCGTTTTGTTTTTTAGCGTTAAGCGTTTTCTATCGAAACTCCGTTTCGAAGTTTTTGGCGCTCCCAAGAACGAATAGCAGAGAATAAAAGCGCGTTTTCCCGTTCAAAATTTCTTCCACGTATAGATGAGCGCTTTCTAGTTTGAAAACTTTATCCTCTTCTCTCTACACAAACCATCATTGCACCTACCAACACCGCAACCTTTTTTGTTACCCCTTCGCCTTTTCTTATCTTTAAAACCCTATGTATAACGAATTGTTTTATAGTATGTTAAACAATTATTAAAAAGTGAAATTTTTTGCAACTTTTTGATGGAAAAATCGTTTTTTGGTTTGGTATTTGGTATTAAACTGATACTAATGGTATAATTATGTCTAACCGTAAAATTAACTATATAAGACTATGAAAAGATTTTTGTTTGCGTTATTTACTTTGGTTTTGGTTGCCTGCGGACAGGTGGCGTGGGGACAGGTGGTGTTTGAGGCTGTTGATGGAAGTGCAAGTGTACAATTGAATTCTAATTCAACTTCGGGACATTATCATACACAGGGGTGTAATTATGTGACTTTGGATTTAATATATGAAGGCAATAATGTTATGCAACCTAAAACGACTACAGGAGGTACATTGTCGCCCAAATATGACCATCAGACCCATACTGCTATAGGTTTTTCTAGTGGTCATGCAATTTCTTTGTCTGGCGGTAATTCTTTTTTATCAAACTCTACGCAGAGTGCACAATTTACTATTTCTGGAAATGTTAAAGTTACTGGTGATTTAGAGTCTTTAATAGGAGGAAGTTCTGTAGTTCCTGCAAATTGTTTTAAGGGATTGTTTGCTGATCAGAAAGGTTTATTGGAGTCTCCAAGGATTTCCGCTACCACTGTAGGTGCTAATGCTTTTGAAAATTTGTTTAGTGGCTGTAGTAACCTTAATCACGTAATAGTTGATTTTGATACTTGGCCAACAGCTACTGATGCAACAAAAAACTGGTTGAGTAATGTAGCTTCTACTGGTACATTTGAGTGTCCAAAGGCTTTGATGGATGATTTTAACTCAAAGAACCTTGAACGAGGCGCAAGTACTATTCCTGTTGGTTGGACTATCGTCAATATTTCGAAAGTGATAGCTGATGCAGAATCAGTGGATTTTGTCGATTTTGAATCTTCTCAGACTTCTGGTTTGCATGAAGATGACAAAGTAACTTTTTCTGTTGGCAAACCTGGCTATGTGATATCTAATGTAACTGTAGATAATAGCAAGAGTTTTGTGGATAATGGGGATGGTACCTATACAGTTACTATGGGTAATGATGATGTTACTATTCATGTTAAGCACTCCGTTATTAGATATAAAGTAGAGGTGGAGATTGCGATAGATGGTGAATTAGAAGTTCCTCCTACAGGATATAGGCCATCTGTCCTTCCGGAATTGAATGTTAAGGATAATAAGTCATTTAATTTTGAAATCGACAATCGAAGGGGATATTCTATTGATGAGATTTTTGTAAACAATCAAGGAGCTACAAAAATTGTGACTTCTACAGGATATCTTGTGTCTGTAGATATCAATAATTATGTAGCCAATATTCCGAGCAACAATCCCAAGGTAGTAATTCATGTTGATTTTACCACCGCTTTTTACGACATTACCTTGGCTGAAGCTTGTAAGGATTATACCTCTGTTGCCGGCAATAAAACCAAGGCAAAGTATCAGGAGAATGTTACCGTAAATGTGGAGGCTATTCCTTTGGGATATCGTTTTGATGGTATTGAGGTTAAAAATTCTGCCAATGGAAATACAGTGTACCAGAAATCTGATTATCAGCCTTCTTTTACATTCTCTATGCCTGACGATAATGTAAATATTACTGTCAGCCGTCCTGCTGTTCAGTATCCTGTAGAATACAAGGGAGATTTTAATGCCACAGGTTTGAGCAAGGTAACTATCAGTGATAATTTTGAGTTCACTGTAATGGACAAAGGTAGTACTGGAGAGACTGTTGATTATATCAAGATTAATGGCAAAGAGCAGAATATTCAGAAAAGCAGTAACGATTACAAAATCGGTGTGCGTCAGTTTATTGTTGCTGACCCCGATATTGAAAAGTTCTCAATTGAGGTAGCTTACAAGAAAGCCACTTATCAGGTTACTGTAAATCCTGAGTCTGCTGGTTTTGTGACAGCTTCAAATTCTACTTCCGATAAGAGTATGGAAAGTGGTTTGTTGGAGGCTCAGTATGATGACAAGATAAATTTCTCTGTTAATGATAGAACAGATTACGGTTACGACCTTGCAAGCGTTACCAGAAATGGTGACGTTATAACTTCGTCGTTGCCTCTTGTAAATTGGGCGATGCCTGCTGGCAATGTGGCATTTGTCGTTAAATTTACTCCTCACGAATATGCTTTGTCCTACGATGGTACTGGATACACAAATAATAGCGGTGCTACTGTAAATGTAACTAAGAATATTGATTTTACATTGCACGACAGATCGGCAGAAGGTTTGGAGATAGATAAAATCTATGTAAACGATCTTCCGTTTACCAATTTCTCCAAATCTGATAATAATGTAAAGATTCCAGTTTCAGATTATTTGGCAAGTATTGTTGAGGACAAGAAGGCCGTTGTCAAGATTGAATGGAAGAAAACAGAATATAATGTTGAGACTGCCACAGATCCTGCATCAATTGGCGGTGTTGAATTCAAGAACAATGCAAGACCAGCAGTTGTTACTGCGCAGAAAGGGGAATCCATTAGCATTGTGTTCGCCGATAAGACAGACGAAGGATATAGATTCAATCGTGCATATTATAGTGTAAAGAAAGAGTCTAGAGATTATCCTCTTTCTGTTAATGACTTGAAGGCAGAGATTGTTTCAATGCCGGCTTCTGATATCAAGATAGTAGCTGAATACGATCCGATTTCTTATAATGTGACATATTCAAGCAATCAGGGTGTAGGTAATATCACAGGACCTGCAACAGCTATTGTTACCGATATGATAGAGTATGATATCGACAACAAGGAGGCAACCGAGGGTCTTGATATTGATTTTATTAAGGTTACCAAAAAGAGTGACAATTCTTCTAACACCCTTGGAAGTAAGAATTATAAAGGCAAGATTGCAATGTCTTCTTATATAGATGATATTGAGATTTTTGTTTCTTACAAACTTAAGGATTTTTCAATCTCTTCCGACAAGTACACCTTTATAGACAACAAGACTCAGAATAAATCCAGCAAGACCGACGTTGTTCCTGCCCACTTCAATGACAATATCGAAGTTAGCGCCGACGACCGCACTATTGATGGTTACAGTTTCGAGAGTATTACTTTCGACAGCAAGGATGGAGACCAGCCTGTTGCCTGTACCAAGAACGGTGACGTTTATAAAGGCAGTTTCTCAATGCCGGCCAAGAACATAAAGGTAACCACCAACTATTCCGAGATTGTTTACAATGTTACCTACAAGGGACACATTGATGATGGTGATGGTCCTAAGGATGCCGACGGCCTTATTGCGGGAGCCACTACTGCCACAGTTACCAAGGGTATCACATACACATTGGTTTCTATGCCTGGCTATGCTCCATACAAACTTCAGATTAATGGAAATGACGTTCCTGTCTCCAACGGTTTCTACTCTTTGCAGAAGCCATTTAAGGACGTTACATTCGAGGTTTGGTACAAGGTTCAGGATTATTCATTGATAGCAGATGAGCCCGAGATCAATACCATCACTAAGAATGGAACTGGTATTAATTCCCCTGCCACTGCGCGTTACGAGGACAAAATCACATTCAAGGTAGATGAGCGTGAGGGCTACGACCTCAAGAGCGTTGTTGTAAAAGGTCTTACAACCAACAACACTCTCACCGCTGTTTCTGATGTTTACTCATTCACAATGCCAGCCGAGAATGTAAATATCGTTGCCAACTTCGATTTGAAGACAAAGAATGTTGTTTACAATGGCGACAACTTCACATTCAAGGGAATGGATAAGGTAACAATGAACGACCTCATCCAGTTTGGTGCCAAGGAGATTCCTGGCAAGCGACTCAAAGAGGTAACAGTAGGAGGCAAGCCAGTTGACCTTACTCAGACCAACACCTTTGCTGTAAATGCCAAGGAGTTGGTTAAGGACGACAAGATTGTTGATATTCAGGTAGTTCTCACATACATAGATTTGTTGCACGTCACCACCAAGGACGACAACATTACTATTAATAAGGAGTGGGTAGCAAACGGCGAAACCGTCAACTACACCGTTGCCCAGAAGCCCGGCTATACATCCGCCATATCTGTGAATCCAGTTGATGGCATTGCTGGCTCGTTAGATCCCAAATCTACCAGCGGAACTCTTACGGTTAATAAGGATATCTCGCTCTCAGTTGAATATACCGCAGGCAACTTTATGGTGGTCTCGAAGGACGGATTCTACGAGGATTATGCCACAGCCAAGGAAGTAGCCTGTGGCGAGACCGTAGACCCAACTCCAAAAGACAGAACATCAGAAGGTTACAAGTTCGTAGCAGGAACCTACAACGGCAAGGAGATACCTGCAGATGGCTTCGTGATGCCAGCCGAGAACGTGATCCTCGTGGCTTACTACGAGCCGATAGTTTTCAACGTAACTACAGTATCAGGTAATAATGGAGGCAGTATCTCACCTGCAAACGCCACCGCCACAATTTTCGATTACGTGGATTTTGTGGCTACTCCAGCTGAAGGCAAGAAAATCGCCAACGTTACCGTAAATTACGGTACCGACAACGACGACATTACAGCCTCTGTTTCAGAAGACGGCAGGGGTCGTATCTTCATGTCCAAATACAAGCACGACGTAAAAATCATCGTAACATTCTCTGATGCCGATACTTACGAAATCATCAGCGCCGACGGCTATGCCACACCAAGCGTTGAGGAGTCTGTTGCAGGAGCCACAATCACTGTAACATTCGAGGACAGATTGTCGGAAGGAATGGAGTTTGTGTCAGCTACATACAACGGAAAAAATATCAAGAAGGGCTCCGACGGCAAATACTCGTTCGTAATGCCAGCCGATGACGTTGTGATTGTATCATATTACAAGTCTGCAAAATTCAAAGTAACAGTAGAGACCGAGTCGCAGCAATACCTCTCGGTGGTAAAGACACCGCTCACATACAATGAGGTTGCGAGATTTATTGTAAACCTTACCGCAATCCCTGACGGAAAGGAGATTGACAAGATTTACATCCAGAAAAAGAAGAACGGCGAAAACGTCGGCTCCAAGTTTGCCTTCGATGGTCAGTTTGCATCCGAGGGCCGTATCCTCATGTCGGAGATAGCCAGCGATATCGAGTTGTCGGTGGATTTGAAGGACAAGGTTTACGCAATCAACTGCGACGAGTTCACCACCGCCAAACTCAACGGCGTTGCAGTAACATCCGCTGCCAATGGTTCGGAGGTTTCTTTCGAAAATGCAACACGCCCAGGATACACCTTCAACGGCTTTGCCGTAAATGGTTCATCTATAAGCGGCAACTCATTCATAATCAACAAAAATGACATCAATGTTGAGGCTACTTACACCGCCAATACATATAATGTAACAGTAGCCGACGGTCATTCGTCAGAGCTATCAGTTGACAAGGCCACAGCCACGGTTGAGGACAAGGTTACCGTAACAGTGACCGTACCAGCTGGCAAGACCCTCGTTTCGGTAACAGCCAACAGCGCAACAATCGGCGCAGTTGAGTTTGTTAACAACCGTTACGTGCTCAGTATGAGCGATTTTGTCGCAGATATAAAACTTACACCAAACTTCGATGATGTTCTGTTCGATATCGTCGCCGACGATTATGTCTCAAGCATCAAGGATAATGAAAACAAAGACATCACCAAGGCCGCCAAGGATGCGCAGGTTAATGTAACCTTTGATGCATCAGCAGTACCAGACGGATACGAGATTACCGGTGCGAAGGCCAACGGCGTCCCATTCACTGTAACCGACAATGCCGGTTCGTTCACAATGCCAGCCAAGGATGTGAACATCACAACCGTTCTCGGCTTGAGGAAATACTCAGTGACAGCAGCAACAGGCTCAGAGTCATACCTCACCATCACAAAGAGCAAGGCCACCATCAACGACATGGTAACCTTCTTTGTAGAGAACCGCGAGGCTGACGGCTGGACTGTTACAAGCGTCAAGGCCAACACTGAGGACGTCACCCTCAACAACTACCAGGGCGTAA
>JAZQPB010000171.1:0-17666 GCA_045628165.1 Bacteroidales bacterium
CCCCGACCTTTGCTTTAATTGATGCTTGGTTTAGGTCGGGGCTATTGAATGTGGAGGTCTAATGACCTCTTCTTTTCTTGGATGAATATATCAGGTCCTCTTGAGGACCTTCACGCTCCGTAGCCCCGACCTCCACCACGAGTCAATAATTGCTGAGGTCGGGGAATTGGGGCGCAGAATCAGCATATATGTTTTTTTTTCTTGCCTCCCCTCTTGCAATTCTCAAATGATTTCTATAATTTTGCGATTGACTTTCGGCTTTGCTGATTGTCAAAATTTTTATATTTACTAAATAATTGGAAAGCAATCAAGATATATTCGATAAATTGGCCGAGGCGGAGAGTCTTTCCGCTGATGATATCATCATACCCATTACTTTTGAGCCGTTCAGTTTTCTGATTGTTCAGGAACTCAAGAAGTTGAGGTCTAATATTGAGCGAAATAGATTGTATGAGAGTATCCTGAATGATGAGAGAACAGTTATGCTATACGAGGGTGAAATGGCTAAGACTGTTATGTTTCCTAACCACAAGACCAATGATGAATTCTGGCCTGAGACTAAGGAAATGGCTTTTGCCCTTTCCGACTCTGGAATCGATGTTTGTTTCCTTCCTGAGGTTGGTGACAAACTAAAAAGTACCAAGAGGGCAGATGCCGTAATAAAATTTAATGGACATTGGTTTATCGCTGATTTCAAGTATTATCATTCTACTAAAAGCAATACTTTGTCCGGAAATCTGGAAGATGGTTTCAAACAGGCAGATACAATTGTACTGAAAGTGTCGAATGCTGACAGCGGTATTTTTAAGGAATCTGTAGAGTATTTGAGGAGAAATGATATTCACTATGGTAATATTATTTTAATGAATGAATACAATAAATTTATGGAGTTGACCGCAAAGCAGATAAAAACTGAGCGTTACAAATATATGATAAAGGGTTTCCTATAATAAAAAAAAGCACTTTTGTTTTCTCAAAAGCGCTTTTTAAAAGTGGGTCAACGGACTAAAACCGCAATGCAAACCCGGGTGGTCTTGAGGGGAATTGCTTCCCGAAGCGACCGTTACAAAATTATATCTTTCTTTTCTGTTTTCCAAATTTTTTTCCAATTTTTTTTCTTCCATTTTCGCTTGCACTTTTCAAATCATTTCTGTAATTTTGCGATTGACTTTCGGCTTGGCTGATTGTCGAAATATTACATATTTACTAAAGGCGTCATCAACGTTTTGTTTCTTGGTATTCTAAACTACCACAATTAGAACTTCAATCAAGGACAATGCAGAGAGGATGCCACGGGTGAGTTGTATACAAGTCCCGTAGTGTGTCTGAGGGCGTGCTACGCCCTCTCGTCGCACTTTTACGGGTGTACTATATTCACAACTCGGCGGGGGTGTCTTGTATCTGTCCGTCAATTGAAGTAGGCTGTGGTAGGCCGTGAATACTGATGGACAAATAGATGCAGATACCTGCGCTTTTTTTTGTTTAATATTGTCCGATTGAGGGTATTTGGCGGATGAGAGAAATGAAAGATGTCCGCTGAAAAATATACATTCATTGATTTGTTCGCTGGTTGTGGTGGATTGTCGTTAGGTTTGGAACAGGCAGGTTTCAAACCTTGTTTTGTTAATGAAATAGTTGAAACTTTTTGCAACACATATAAAAGGAATCACGATTTACCTGATGATTGTTACTACATTGGCGATATCAATGAACTGAACCAAAATCTCGATTTGTATAAGAAGCATTTTGAAGGTGTTACTTTAGTTTGTGGAGGCCCTCCTTGTCAAGGTTTTTCGATGGCAAACCGCCAACGTGTTATTGATGATCCACGTAATAGTTTATACAAGGCTTATCTTACATTCCTCAAATATGTCAGACCAAAATTCTTCATTATGGAGAATGTAAAAGGAATGGCCAACAAGATGGATGAGATCAAGCAAAATTTTGAGGAATACTTGGGAGATGAATATCAGTTCTCTTATTCAATTTTGAAGGCTCAGGATTTTGGCGTTCCGCAAAATAGGGAGCGTTTGATTTTTATTGGCAATCGTATGGGTGTTAATCCAAAAGATATTTTTGATGAGATTGCCAAGCAAAAACGACCTCATTTTGTTATCAAAGATGCTCTTGAAGGATTGCCTCATTTGGAAGCAAGAACTGAAAAGGGACAGAAGGATGTGGAGAACGAGAAATCTGGTTTTACAGTAATGGACTTTAAATATATAAAAAATGATTTCTACAAGTTCATTAATGGTGACAGGGAGATAACCAAACTGTATAATCACAAAAACAGATACAACAATCCCCGTGATATTGAAATATTTAGGAGATTGCCCCAAGGAGCAAATTCCTTGCACGAATCTATTGCTGACATTATGCCGTATTCAAGTCGCAATGATATTTTCAAGGATAAATATTTCAAATTGAAGGAAGATCAAATTTGCAAGACAATCACTTCGCATATGAAGTTTGATTGCAATATGTATATTCATCCTTGGGAAGCGAGAGGTTTGAGTCCAAGAGAATCTGCAAGAATACAAACATTCCCTGATGATTTTGTTCTTACTGGTCCCCAAAATTTGTGGTATGCGCAGGTTGGAAATGCTGTACCCGTAAAATTGGCAAAAGCAGTAGGAACAGGAATTATGAAATTCGCAAAAGAATCAGAATGAAACATTTGGAATTATTTGCAGGAATAGGCGGTTTTCGCAGGGCTTTGGATTTGATTGGCAAAGACTTTAATATTCCTATGGAATGTGTAGGGTTTTCAGAAATAGAACCCAAGGCGGTGAAGACATATAAGGCAAATTTCGAAGGAACAGAAAACGAAATCGAAATGGGTGATATTGTGGAGTTTACCTCCAATGAGGAGAATATTAAATCCTTACCCGATTTTGATTTGTTGACAGGCGGTTTCCCTTGTCAGTCATTCAGTATGATGGGCAAGCAGGAAGGTTTTGAGGATGAGCATAGAGGTCAAATGTTTTTTAGGATTGTAGATATTCTGAAAATCAAAAGGCCAAAATATATTCTTTTGGAAAATGTGAAAAACCTCAAAAACCACGACAAGGGGAATACCTTTGCCGTCATTAAACAAACTCTTGAGGATTTGGGTTACAATGTAAAAGCCGATGTATTTAATACTTCCGATTTTCATTTGGCTCAGATAAGGAACCGAGTTTATATTTTTGGAACTTTGGAAAACAATCAGGGTTTTGAGTTTACAAGTAATTTGGTCCTGAATTGTTTCAATGAAGGTTTCTCGGAATCAAGTGTTGAAAAGCAAAACAACGTTCTTGATGTTTTGGAAAAACAGGTTGATGACAAATATTTTCTTTCTGAAAGAATAAAACCAACGATTTTGAGTAATGGTTCGGGTGGTTTTGTGTCTAATTCAGAAATCAACCAAATAATTGCAAGACCATTAACCGCTTCTATGCACAAAATGCACAGGGCTTGTCAGGATAATTATTATAGTCAGGATTTTATCGAATCTAATGGATCGATTAATCCCGCATTGAATTTAACCAAAGAAGAATTGTGTAAACTGCCGATTAGGAAAATTACTCCAAAAGAAGCAATGATGTTGCAGGGTTTTCCTTCGTATTGGAGCGAGAGAGGACAATCCGTTGGAGTTACCGATGGGGCATTGTTGAAACAAGCAGGTAACGCTGTAAGTGTAAATACGGTTTATGCGGTTTTGAGATATTTAATAACCAATAATCTAATCAAATAATTATGTTCGAAAAAAGCATTTATGGCCAAGATGGTTATTACAAATTGTCTGCAAAAAAATCAGGCGAAACGAGTATTAATCTTTCAAATGAAATTGCTAATTATATCAAATCTAATTCAAATAGAGAACAAATAATTAGTTTTACAATTTATTTGGAGGATTTTTACAAGGCTTTGGGTTATATAGCCAATAAACTGCCTTTGTTTGTTTCTACCTCGAAATCATCTTCCGAGGAAATGTATTCTGACGCATTTTTTCAGAAGACGTTTGCAACCATTAATGCTTTTTTCGGGGGCGAATCAGAAAAACTATATCAAGTAAATTTGTTAAGTAGAGAAGATGGTCGTTTCTATCTTAATAGATTGGAATACAATGGTTTTAATGTCAGGAAGTTTTTAATCGCTGGTCACTCTAAACTAATCTTTGACAAGATTAATGATAAATTAGTTCTTCGTTTGGTTTCAGGTGATCTTAGCGATGGAGAAGAATCCACCACCTCCTCCACCCCTCTCTCCACTCTCAACCCTGCCTCTCTCACCTCCTTCAATCAGCAACTCCTCTCTGCTATTCGCACCAAGCCGTTTGTCTTGCTGGCAGGTATCAGTGGCACTGGTAAGAGTAGGATTGTAAGGGAGTTGGCTAAGGCTTGTTGGCCTGATGACGAGGAACAGAGAAACGCTCAGGAGCCTAAGAATTTTATGATGATTCAAGTGCGCCCAAACTGGCACGACAGCACCGAACTTATTGGTTATGTTTCGAGAATAAACGGTGAGAAATATATTGCAGGCGATTTCATCAAGTTTGTGGCAAGGGCTTGGCAGGATCCCGAGCGTCCGTATTTCCTTTGTCTCGACGAGATGAATCTTGCGCCTGTAGAGCAGTATTTTGCAGAGTATCTCAGTATCATTGAGTCGAGAAAGTATAACAAGGACAAGGGTTTGATGATGACGGATTGTATCGTTCGTTTCGATAAAAAAAGTGCCGAGGAATGGACCGATTGTTATAAAAAACTTTATGATGAATTGTTCGGCAATTGTCCGCCCGAAAGCGAACTTTATGTAAATGAGCATATTGTGGATGGAATCTCTATCCCTCAGAATCTCATTGTGATAGGCACTGTGAATATGGATGAGACTACATATTCTTTCAGTCGAAAGGTTCTTGACCGTGCTATGACCTTAGAGATGAATGAGGTTGATATGTGGGGCGGTCTTGTGGATGATGAGTCTTTCAATTTTGGAAACTTGGAGGATATTCTTGCAAATGCCGTAAGTGACGAGAAGGTGGCGTATCAGCAGGACAAGGATCTTTGCGACAAGGTTTTGGAATATCTGGAAAATGTCAATAGCAAACTGGAGGGCACTCCTTTCAAGATTGCCTATCGTACAAGGAACGAGTTTCTGATGTATGCCCTCAACCGCAAGAGCCTGGCCAAGGATGGTGAGGATGTATATATCAAGACTATCGACGAGATGACCTCGATGAAAATTCTTTCAAGAATAGAGGGCGATTTCGAGAAGACAAGCAGGGTTCTCTCCGATATTAAGAAGATTCTTGAAAATCAGAGTCTTGCAATAGATAACAGTATCTCTCTCAAGAAGATAGACGAGATGGATAGGAAACTGAAATCTGGATATACAAGTTACTGGGCGTAGCGGATGAAGGAACTTCTCAGAATCAGTCATTGCGACTTCACGATGTATGTGGAATCTGATAAGTACGCCGATGCTCACGACCACGCCGTGCACAATCAGAACATTCCTGAAACCTCACTCACCTGCGTATATACGTGGAGCGATGGGGTAACGGAGGTGCTATGCTATGATAAGAAGAGAGATGTGATGTATCCGCTCGAAAACGGAAAACCCTCTAAGCCAATATTTTTCGACAACACTGTATATAGTATCTGGGTGGAGTTTGGGGCTGATATCAGGAAAGCCGAGATTGTGAGTCAGGCTCAGGAAGATTACGACCATTTCTCGCGTCGCGGAAGGGTCCTGACTGGATTTTTCAATTTCGGCAACGATATAGGTCTCGCAAATATCAGTTTCAGATATACAAAACAGGACGGCGAGGAGAATGTTTTCAGGTTTGGTTTCGAGGTGTTGTCGCAAAAACTTGATTATCACAGCCATTGGCGCACCTTGATAAAGGATATCGAGGCCGAATACAATATGCTCTCGCTCGATTACCTGAAACGCACTTGTCATAGTTTCTCGCAGGGCGAGGGCGATAGTTTCGACCTTATTTGGTGGAATGTTTTTCAGAGTGCGCAGAAGAAATTCGTACAGTCTGTCAGGAACATAATAGACCGACCACGCCATAGACTCAGGGCCGTTAGTATCCTCGTGAAAGCCGACAAGATAAAGAGACCCTCGCCTGAGATGGAGGAGAAGTTTGCCGAGCATTGCAAGGAGGAAAACTTTCTTTACCGACAATGCGAATATGAGAATTCGCTGAATACTTTGGAAAACCGTTTCCTGAAATATACCATTAATGATATTTCGGAGAAATTCAGCAAGTTGCTGAAACGTGTCTCGGCATACAAGACTCTTTCGGATCAGGCTCAGGCGGAATTCCTGCAACAGGAGCAGGAGTTGCAGAAACTTGCGCGCAATCCCTTTTTCCGAAAGGTGGGCAAGTATGAAGGTTTTCGTCAGGAATCCCTGATACTTCAGCGCGATGTCAATTATTCAAATATCTACAGGACAAGCATTTTGCTGAGGAAATCGTTTTCCTTGGCCGAAGGTCTCTACAAGATGGAGACCAAGAATATTGCGGAACTTTATGAGATCTGGTGTTTCATTCAGGTGTATAAGGTTGTGCAGAAAATCACGGGAGCCGACCCTATACACTGCAACCGTCCCGAACTAAGCCACAACTTTGTCTATGAACTCAACAAGGGAGAATATTCCAAGGTTCTCTTCAAGGAGGGCGATGTGCAACTGGCGCAGGTCAGTTACAATCCCAAGGTGTCGGTTAGCGATATGAACACGGGCATAGAGAACTCGGTGTCGCTTACAGTGCCTCAGAAGCCTGATATCGTGCTACAACTCACCAAAAACGATATTGAGAAAAATTTTAAACTGACATATCTTTTCGACGCCAAATACCGCATAGACAAAGACAAGCCTGATGCACCGCCCGATGATGCTATCAATCAGATGCATAGATACCGCGATGCCATATATTTCAGGACTCATAAGTCTCAGAGGCTAAAGAGGGAGATTGTGGGCGGATACATTCTATTCCCGGGCCACGGCAAAAGCGCCAAGGATGAGGCTGAGGCTTTCTACAAATCGCTGGAAGAGACCAATATAGGAGCGTTTGCGCTTCAGCCCGGAAATGCCGAGAGTCTGGAGTTGCTGGAGGGTTCATCAACCGTCTTATCAATCAGAAGACTTCGGCGCAGATAGTCTCGGAATCGATACCTCAGAAAGGTGTGGAGGTTTCGGTTCCCAACCGTGTGCTTGTGGGCAAGGTTTCCGACGAATGGGTGAATGATTTCGAGAGCGGAAAAGCCACTTTGTATTATACCGGAAAGGAGTTCCCGTCCACAATCAAGTTGGACGGGCTAAGTTGGTTTGTGCCCTACATTTCGGGCAAGGGAATCCGCGATATCTACAGAATCTCGAGTATCCACACCTCCACCAAGCAGGAACTCGGCTTCGATCCCGCCGACGACAAACTCCGCCTTATCCTCTCTCTCTCAGACTTCCGCCGTATGTTTGATGATTACAGGAAGTACAGGCTTGAGATTTTGAACACATTTTCTGATACCACGCTGGAGGGGCTGGGGTAGTTCCCAAAAATCTACCCATTTCTAAGTATCTCCTCTTCCAATTTTTACCTACTTTTGAGTATTGCCGTCCCCGGATTTTTTCGCCAATTTTGTGTTTTGAAAAATATCAATGAAATTACATTTCGGAAATGACAAATAAATTATTAATTTTGTTGGCTGTTGTTTTTGGCTTGGTGTCGTGCGACGAGGGGGATATTCTGCCCAAGGAGAACTTCACTTCCAAGAAAGGATTTTCGGTGAGGCTTTCGGGCAAGGTTTCGGGCTACGACGACTGGCAGAATTCCGACGGCTACTCGCTGGTTTTGGCGGGTTTCGGCGATCCGACGGGCTCGATGGATTACGCCGTTATTTCCAAAAATATTCAGGCTCCTGATGCCGACGGAAACATAAATATCGTGATGTCGGGAATACCTGAGGGTGACGTCAAAACCCTGGAAATCTGCGTTGTAAACCGTCTGAGGGTAAAGTTGGCCTCGTTTTTTGTAAGGGAGTTGACGGCCACGGAAACTGATACTTGCGAGATTTCTGCGGGCGATGTGGATGTCTCGATGAGGCGGATGGTACAGAACGAGGTTTTCTCGCCCACCTGTGCCTCGTGTCACGGAGCCTCGGGCAAGGGCGCAAGGGGATTGTTCCTTACCGACAACGACTACTTCAATCCGGTTTCCAAACCTTCGGGAGCGGTATCAGGATCGTTGGTTGTTGAACCCGGAAACCACTTGAACTCAGTGCTTTATCGTGCCCTTATCGACAACGCCGGCGGAGCCCTTCATCAGCCCCACGCCGATATGCTTGAAGCCAAGCGTCGCGACGATTTGCTGAAAATCGTGGAACTGTGGATAGACAATTATAAGTAGTAAACAAAAATTATCAAGAATTAATCAAAAATTACTCAAAAATTTTATCAGATAATAATTTATGAAAAATTTTTGGCCAATTTTTGATAATTTTTGTTGAATAATAGATTGCCGAAGGCAGTCTAAGGTTTTATTGATTTTAATTTGTACAAAATGAGATATTCTGTATTTTCGTGTGGAAAGGCTGAGGTTGATTATTCGGTTTTTAGGCCTGATGAGGCGGTTGGCGAGATTCACGCCTTGGCGAAGGTAAGGGGAGGTTCGTTTCAGGAACAGTTAGTATCAGCCTCTGATGCTATAAAAAATTTCTTGGCTTCCTCCGTCGCCAAAGATTATTCCGTGGCTTTTGCGCGCGTAATCCTCAGTGACGCAAGCAATCAGGCTGACAAGGCGGTTTCAGCAATAAAAGAAATCGTGGGCAAGGGTGCCGTGTCGTTCGTTCAGCAACCGCCGTTGGATTATTCCAAGATTGCGGTTCTTCTGTATTTGCAGGAAGGTGCTGAGGTTCAGGCATTAGACGATTACACCTCTGCGGTTTCGCGCAACGGTTTCACGCATTATTATACCGCCTCTGTGGTCAGTGATATTGCTGATACCTACGCCGAGACTGGTCTGCAACTCTCGTATCTTGAAAAACTTCTGATAGACAACAACTTGAATATCGCCGACAACTGCGTCCGCACCTGGTTTTTCGTTCAGAATATCGATGTTAATTACGGTGCGGTGGTAAAGGCTCGTCGCGAGAATTTTGACCTCAACGGCCTAACCGTCGATACCCATTATATCACCTCGACAGGCATTTGCGGACGACATTCAAGCAAGGATGTCACCTCGATTTTGGATGCGTATTCTGTTGGCGGACTCAAACCCGGACAGATGAATTTCCTCTATGCCTCCGATCACCTCAATCGCACTTCCGATTACGGAGTCACCTTTGAGCGAGGCACTTACGTGGATTATGCCGACCGTCGTCATATTCTTATTTCGGGAACTGCAAGTATCGACAACAAGGGAAATATCGTGGCCGAGGGCGATATTGTGGCTCAGACTCACAGAATGATTGAGAACGTGGAGGCCCTTCTCGCCGAGGGAAAATCTGGCGTCAGCGACCTCGCACACATTGTTTGCTACCTTCGCGACACGGCAGATTATCCCGTTGTAAGTGAGATATTTGCAGAGAAATTCGCTGACGTTCCCTACGTGATTACATTGGCCCCCGTCTGCCGTCCCGGCTGGCTGATAGAAATGGAATGTATGGCGATATCCGGGAACAAATCCGCCTACGGCGAATTTTAGTTTTTATTTTTAAACATAAATTACCACGAATTATCACGAATTACCATAAATTTTATCATAAATTATTTATGATCATTCGTGATAATTTATGGTAATTCGTGTTTTAAATCCGACGGCGGAGCCGTCAAAATAATTATATTAATGTTGATTTTTACCAAAGTTTTTTATATAATTTTTGTTTGCGTTCTGGCTGTTGCTACGTTTGTGGAGTGGCGGATGGGGACGCCGTTTGTCAGTAAATATTTCTATTCGCATTGGTGGTTCGTGGTGCTGATGGCTTTGGTTGTTGCGCCGGGAATCGTTATTGCCGTCAGGAAACTTCTCAAAAAGAACAAGCCTGCGTTGATGGTTCATATCGCATTGGGTATCATTGCGTTGGGCGCGCTGATAACACACTTTTTCTCAATCTCGGGAACTTTGCATTTACGTGAAGGAATCTCTGAGAATTTCTTTGTTCAGAAAGACGGACTTATCGTCTCGCTTCCCAAAATCGTGACTCTCAACAACTTCAAGGTCGTGAATTATCCCGGAACTGATACGCCGATGGATTTTGTGAGCGAAATCAGTATCGACAACTCCGAGACCGCCGTGGTCTCTATGAACAATGTCGTGAATATCAGCGGATACAGATTCTTTCAATCAGGCTTCGATCCCGACCATAAAGGTTCTATTTTCATAGTCAATTACGACGTTTGGGGAATGACGATTACTTATTTCGGATATTTTCTGTTTTTTGTTTCTCTGATATGGGTGTTGATAAATCCAAGCGGACGATTCAGAAAACTTTTGCGAGAATTGTCGGTGGCCTCAATGTTGGTTTTTATGACAGGTTGCGGAAATCAGGAGGACTTTTCGTCGCCACTGCCAAGCAAGGAACAAGCCCGTGAGTTTCAGAAAGTTTGCGTGTTCTATAACGACAGAATAGTTCCGCTGAACACCTACGCCACTGATTTCTCGCTGAAACTTACCGGCAAGAAAAATTTCCGTGGAATGAGTCCCGAACAGTTTCTTCTCGGCTGGATTACTCATCCCGAAAAATGGCAATACGAGAACGTTATCAAGGTGAAAAACGCCTTGCCCGATAGTTGCGGAGTTGAGGTTGTGAACGGCTACACTTCTGTTCAGTCTTTGTTTTATCCTGATGGCGAGTATCGTCTGAATGTTCCTGAAAACCAAAAACTTCCCAAGTCAATTCAGGAGATAAACGAGAAACTTCAATTGATAATTTCGCTCACGAACGGCGAGGCACTCAAAATTTGGCCGTTGGAGCAAAACGGAAAAATCACCTGGTATTCGTCGGCCGACAATTTCACCGATTCGCTTGCCGACGGCGAGGCGCGTATGGTGCGTGAGTGGGTCGAGATGACCCGTCTGGCCCTCGACGAAAATGATTCCGAGGTCTGGAATCTGATACCGCTTCAAATTGCGAAACTCCAACTTAGAAACTGTGGCGAAAATCTTCCAAGTCCTTTGCACCGACGCATTGAAATCGCCTACAATAGAGTAGGACCTACTGCGTGGCTTTTCAAGATTGTGCTGACTTTGGGAATCGTTTTGCTTTTCCTCGCAATCAGAAAATCAGTTAACGGAGGCGTCAGTTCCCTGAAAAAAATATTGCTCTGGTCGCTGATTGTGATAATCACTTTGCAGACTTTTGCGCTTGCCGTTCGTGGTTTTATTTCGGGAACTTTCCCGGTTTCAAACGGTTATGAAACAATGCTTTTCCTTGCGCTGTCGATTTCGGTGGTTGGATTGCTGGTCAGAAATCTTTCCGAAATCTTGGGAGCGCTTTGCGTTTTGCTTTCGGGATTTGCGCTCCTTGTCGCCAATATCGGAATGAGCAATCCGCATATCACGCCATTGATGCCCGTGCTTCATTCGCCCTGGCTCTCAGTCCACGTGATGAGTGTAATGATCTCATATTCATTGTTTTCCGTAACAATGCTGAACGCCGTGATTGCGCTCTTCGTCTATTACAGAAAAAATGATGAGGCCTTGAATCTGAGGTTTCAGAAGATTTCGCTGGTCTTGCTCTATCCCGCAATTGTCCTTCTCGGAATCGGCATTTTCATCGGCGCAATCTGGGCAAACGAGAGTTGGGGAACATATTGGAGTTGGGACCCAAAAGAAGTTTGGGCACTGATAACATTGCTGATTTACGTAGTTCCGCTTCATCCGTCAATGTTCCCAAAACTCCAAACCACAAAATTATTCAACTGGTATTTGATTTTCGCATTCTCAACGGTACTGATGACTTATTTCGGGGTCAATTATTTATTGGGTGGAATGCATTCGTATGCTAATTAATTACGAATTACGAAATCCGAATTACGAATTATAAAATTTCAATGGGAAATGAAAAAAGTTTTAGAATTTGCACGAAGTTACGATAAATATTAGTAACTTTGTGCAAATTTTAAAATATTATGCTTGATCATTTACGGATTTTACAATCTAAACGAATTTTCAGGAAATCTGATGTTGTGAGTGTTGCTCAAAACGTGAGGACGGCCGAATCTATCTTGCTTTCCTATCAGAAAAAGGGAATTATCAGCAAGATTCGCCGTGACCTCTATTGTATCAACAATCTGGCTACTGGTTTACCTGATGTCTCTAAATACGAAATTGCCTCGGCTATTTCGCAGGATAGTTATGTGGCTTTTCATTCCGCATTGGAGTTTTACGGACTTTCTCATCAGGTTTGGAACGAGGTTTCCGTTTGCTCCTCCTCTCGGTTTTCAAGTTTTCTTTTCGATGATATTGCCTACAGTATGCAACAATCCAAGATCGATGTTTCTGTTATGGAACCTCTGATGCAACGAGGAGTTCGTGTAACCACGCTGGAGCGTACTGTTGTTGACTGCATTGCACGTTTGGATATTGCCGGTGGTTACGAGGAATTTCTTCATTGTGCAGAATCCCTTTCCGTATTGGACGAGAAAAAATTGACTGAGATTCTTGTTGCCTATGATAGCCCAATTGTTTGGAAAAAAGTTGGTTATGTACTCCAAAACTTGCAGTCGCAAACAAAGGTTTCGGATTCGTTTTTGCTGATGTGCCGTAATAAAGGCGGTGATTCAGTGAATTTTATGACCAATAAAAACGAATGTCCCGTTTATGTAAAAGAATGGAAAATTTATGTTCCATTTGTATTTAACAACGCTTATTATGAAATCATATAACAAAAACGATATTGCAATATTAGCCTCAAAGACTGGATTTCTTAGAGATCAGTTGGAGAAAGTTATCAGGCTTTCTGATATCCTTACTGCCTTTTATGATAACCGTTTGTTACGCGAATCATTGGTATTGAAAGGCGGTACGGCTATAAATCTCACAGTGTTTGATATGCCTCGTCTCTCTGTGGATATAGATTTGGATTATTGCCGTAGCGCAGAAAAGGAAACGATGATGAAAGACCGCGATTTGATAACGAAAGAGATTCAGTTGCTGATGAATTCTAATGGTTACGAACTAAATCCACGTACCAAGTATCCTTTGTCGCTTGATTCTTGGGTTTGGTCTTATACCAATGCAGGCGGAAACCGTGATGTGATAAAAATTGAGATCAATTATTCTATGCGTTGTCACGTTCTCCCAACAGTGGATAGACAAATTAGTATTCCATTTCTTGAACCTTTCAATACCATAGTTTTGTCTCCGTTGGAATTGTTTGGCAGTAAGATAAAGGCCTTGTTAGAACGTAGCGCTTGCCGTGATATGTATGATGTTGACAATATGATAAATGCCGGTCTTTTTACTGCTGATTCCGAGAGAGAAATGCTTAGGAAGATTGTTCTTTTTTATCTTTGTGTTGGAGGTAGCAATCCACCCTCAACCACAATTGATTTTACCAAGATAAACTCAATTCGTTTTCCTCAGATACGTTCTCAGTTGATTCCTGTTTTGAGGAAGACGGAGAGGTTTGATTTCGAGATTGCGAAACAAAATGTTGTATCTTTTATCACAAATTTGATGCGTTTCTCTAATTCCGAAATCGAGTTTGTCTCAAAATTCAATTCAGGAAATTATTGTCCTGAGTTGCTGTTTGATTCTCCTGAAATAATCGAATGTGTTAGGAATCATCCGATGGCGATTTGGAAGACGATGAGGTAGTTTCTATTTTCCCATTTTTTTCTTATCTTTGCCTTTGTAATTTTAATCTCAAAAATATTATGAACATTAATTCCAATGACCTCTTGGAGAGGTTTGTCAGATATGTGAAGATTCATACCACCTCGGATTCGGAGGTGGCGGATCAGGGCAAGTGTCCTTCTACCAATCGTCAGTTTGATTTGGCGGAGGTTTTGGAGGCTGAGATGAAGGATCTTGGTTTTCAGGAGGTTGCTATCAATAATGACTGTTTTGTATATGGCGTTGTTCCTGCCTCGCCAAAGTTTGAGAACGAGGAGTCGGTGCTTCTGATGGCGCATTTGGATACCGCCGAGGACGTCTCGGGCGAGAATGTCAATCCCGTGATTTGGAAGGATTTGGAGGGCGACAGAATCACTCTCGCCAACGGCCTTTTGATTGCGGGCGCTGATATCAAGTCCGCTATTCAGAACCACGAGACTGTCATCACCACCGACGGAAACACTCTTCTCGGCGCTGACGACAAGGCTGGAATTTCGGCGATTATGTCGGCCGTCGCATACCTGAAAGATCATCCCGAGATTGAGCACAGAAAGATTGAGGTTATCTTCTCGCCCGACGAGGAGACGGGTCATTCTATGGACCACGTTCCGCTCGATACCATAAAATCCAAGTTTGCCTACACCGTGGATGGCGGTCATATCGGCGAACTGGAGATTGAGTGTTTCAACGCCTGGAAGAGCGAGGTCACTTTCTACGGAAACGCGATTCATACAGGCTCGGGCCGTCCTAACCTTGTGAATGCGGTTACGATGGCGTCGAGTTTCGTGAACAATCTGCCACGTCAGCAGGCTCCTGAGACCACAGACGGATATCAGGGTTTCTTTGCGCCGATGTCGATTGAGGGCAGTATGGAGAAGGCCAAGGTTGTGGTTTTCCTCCGCGATTTCGATGCTCAGAATATGGAATACCGCAAGAAGTTGATTGATATTCTGAAGGATTCCACGGCGCTGAGTTTCGGCGGTAGGGCAGAGGCCAAGCACACTTTCCAATATGCGAATATGCGTGGAAAGTTGGACGAGTGTCCGCGCGTAGTAATCAATCTGATAGAGGCTTACAAGGACAGCGGTGTCGCTCCCAAGATTGTTCCGATTCGTGGCGGTACGGATGGTTCGCGCCTCACCGAGATGGGGATTCCAACGCCGAATATTTTCACAGGCGGTCATAATTACCATTCCCGCACCGAATGGCTCTCGCTCGATCAGATGCAGAAGGCCTGCGAGGTGCTTGTGAATCTGGTGAGGAAGTAGATGATATATTTAATCGGTTGTATTATGCAATCGGCTATTATTGTTTCCGACAGCATCCAACGTACCGTTGTATGCAATCGGCTACTATTGTTTCCGACAGCATCCAACGTACCGTTGTATGCAATCGGCTACTATTAGTACTGCCTTCCAGGCAGGGCGTTCCGGTTGATTTGCAGAGGATGCCGTCGGTAATAACGTGTATGTTATCGGCAATAATGCGGATGCCGTTGTTAATAATCAATTTATTACAAATTATGAGTCATATCAGTTTCACATATCATTTTATTTGGAGGACTAAGTATCGTGAAGATACTATTAGTGAAGAATATGAGAGGAATTTGTATGGGTATATTTTCAGTATGTGCAGAAATAAGGATTGTTATTTATATCGCTTGAATTCGATGCCAAACCATATTCATATGTGTTGTGAGGTTAAGCAGACTATTGCCGTAAGTGAGTTTATAAAAGTTATAAAACAAGAAACTTCTAAATGGATGAAAGAACATCCAAAATGGTTTCCTGAGTTTACTGCTTGGGGCAAAGGTTATGCAGGTTTTACGTATTCTGCACAGGATCGTCCCAAAATTATTGAATATATAAAAAATCAGAAAATTCATCATAAAGAAGTTTCTTTTAAGGATGAGTATTTAAACTTGTTGCGTGAATTTGGTTTAGACCCCAAAGATGATAATTTCTTTTATGAAGATGATGAGGATATGTCGTTAGAATAATATCGGCTACTATTGTTTCCGATAGCATTCAGCGTACCGTTGTATGCAATCGGCTACTATTTGTTTCCGACAGCATCCAACGTACCGTTGTATGCAATCGGCTACTATTAGTACTGCCTTCCAGGCAGGGCGTTCCGGTTGATTTGCAGAGGACGCGTTGCCCGGAGGGCAATATTACGTAGTAGCCGATGGCATACGCTTGCGGATGCCGTCGGCAATAACGTGTATGTTATCGGTAATAACGTGTATGTTGTCATCAGTCCCCGTCGGATTTTTTTTTTTCATAAATTCTCATTTTCCTTCCTTGTTTTTTGGAATATTTTTGAAAATCGTCTGATGTTTCTGTATAAATATTAAATTGTGGTTGCGGGTACGATTTTGGGGGATTGTCTGTGGCCTTCCGTATTTCTCGTATTCCTTTTTAAGTATATCCCTAAATCTCCATAAGTTACACACCTAAAACCATTTACAACGCTTGCAAATCAGTTCCCGCCGCCTTATCTTTGTATCAGCAATAAGAAATAAAAGATTATTAGTATAGCAAGCAATAAAATTTAGAAAACTATGGACGAACTGATTGAGAGCCGTGACTCTGTTAACAAATGGATGGAGCGATACGGCGTTAGGTTTGGAGTCTATAAAAACGGCATTTTCAACGAGCAGTTGTTTCCGTTCGATTCCATTCCGAGAATTATCACCAGAGAAGACTGGGCTTATCTTGAGAAAGGTCTCAAACAGCGTGTGAAGGCCCTCAACGCTTTCCTCTGGGATATCTATCACGACAAGCAGATTGTAAAAGACAATGTGGTGCCACAGGAGTTTATCTACGCATCGAGCGGATACACTCCCGAGTGCGAGGGCATCGACCCTGTTAACAAGGTATATTCCCACATTTCGGGAATCGACCTCGTGCAGGCCAAGGACGGTCAGTGGTATGTTTTGGAGGACAACCTCCGCATTCCCTCGGGCGCGTCGTACCCAATGATAGCAAGAAACATTACACGAAAGGTTTGCCCAAAGACCTTCGCCGATCATAATGTGGCCGACAATCGCGATTATGCCGAACTCCTGGCCAATATGATGGAATCTATGAACGACGGTTGCGGTATCAATGTAATCCTGACACCGGGCCGTTACAACTCGGCTTTCTTCGAGCACTCGTATTTCGCCGAGAAGACAGGAGCCGTTCTCGCATTCCCCGGCGACCTCGTGGTGGAAAACGATACAGTCTGGTACACAGGCCTTATGCACGAGCGCAAGAGGGTTTCTACAATTTACCGCCGTGTCAGTGACGAATACCTTGATCCAATGGCTTTTGAGCCCACCTCTATGCTCGGCGTTCCCAACCTTATGCAGGCATACAAGAAGGGCAATGTGGCTGTAATCAACGCGCTTGGCAACGGTGTGGCCGACGACAAGGGTATCTACTACTTTGTGCCCAAGATGGTGAAGTATTACCTGAACGAGGAGCCTATCCTGAAGAACGCCCCAACATATCTTCCATATTACAAGGAGGACTACGACTATATTCTCGGCAATATCAATAAGTTGGTAATCAAGGACGTGGCTGAGGCTGGCGGATACGGCGTAATGTTCGGTCGCGACCTCTCGAAGGAGAAACTCGACAACCTGAAGAATCTCATCATCGAACAGCCACGACGCTGGATTGCTCAGGAGGTGGTAGATTTCCGTGACCTCGAGATCCTGGAAGGCAACACCCGTGTGGAGCGCAAGGCCGACCTCCGCGCCTTCGTAATCACAGGCAAGGACACAAAAGTCTGGAAATCAGGCCTCACCCGCTTCTCCCGCAACCCCAACTCAATGATAGTGAACTCATCGCAA
>JAZQPB010000172.1:0-39041 GCA_045628165.1 Bacteroidales bacterium
TTTGATGTTGCCTAAGTTCCCCGGTAGGCATATTCTGAAATATAGTGGCTTGGACATAAAAAACGTGGGATCTGTATTGAGGCCCGTTCCCGTTTTCCAAGGCTCTAGCAAATGCCTAACTTCATGGGAAGAGCAACCACAGAACCCACGTGATATTGATATACGCTCCCCCGGCTTGTATATGTTTATATACGAAACCAAAGGGATGCGATTGCTCACATCCCGCAGACACCATTGTTGCCTTATCCTTGATGAAGTTGTTGAGAATTTGCTAGATTCTGAAAAACCAAGAACAAGACGCAATAAACGCCCTTTATGTATGGTTAAGTCATGTACAACGACTGACTTTCAAATGCAAATGTATATAAATCTATTTGATAATATTTGTATTAGATTGTTAAATATTGTTAATTCTTTATTGGCTTCTTCTTGCAGAGAAATATGGCAATAGCAGAAAAGACCTAAGCAAAAAATGGAGAATGATATAAAAGGGGAAGAATATGCAGCCGGCAAAAGTCATTATGACGGTATCTATATCTTTGTCGTCTCCATTTGTTATTATTCTCACTTTTTCTCCGCCAATAATCTCATATTCATAGTCTTTAGGTGCGAATACAGTTGCAGATTTGGAACTGAGCCAAATGCTGATGATCGCTCCTAAAAGCAGTAAAATGCATTCTATTGTTATTATTACCAAGAAACTTATTCGGAGAGCATTGTTTTTTTCTTTTATATTGTTGATGCGTCTGATTGACAATGAAGTATATAGTAGGAAGAAAAATGTATAGAATGCAGCCTCGTATCCAATTAGAACTATGTACGAGACATCTCTTTGGTTGACAAATAGGTTAGAGCCCCCCCCCATATTATAAGTAAAGTTGGCATTATTACCGTGAGGCATCCCCACAGTCCTAATGTGCCTTTCCAATATTCCTCTCTGGTAGCGACCCCATCCTTGATTTTAAAGGTGTTCTTTATGGATAGTGTCAGGGCTTCTATGAAACCTATCTTGGTGGATTCGTTATGTTCTGTAGGTATGGGGTCTGTTGTGGAGAGGTCGGAGTTTGCTCCGTTGTCGAAGGTGTATCCTATTGGAGAACCGCATTTTGAGCATAATGACTCTCCCGGCCTATTGGGCCATCCGCATTGGGGGCATCTCATAGTATCTGCGTGTTTTTGATTTTGCCTAAGTTCCCCGGTAGGCATATTTTAGTATAGAGTAGTAACTTTGGCATAAAAGAACGTGGGAGCTGTATTAAGGTTTTCATGGTTTTTGGCAAATGACTAACTTCTTGGAAGAGCAACGCAGACTCCATACGATATTTACGCACACACCTTCTGTTCGTATATGTATATACGAACCCAAAGATTGCTAATATACATATCCAACAGAAACCATTGTTGTTTTGTTCTTGATGAAGTTGTTGAGAATTTGCTAGATTCGGAAAACCAAGAACAAGCGCAATAAACGCCTTTTATGTATGTCTTGCCACATAGGTGGCAATTATGATGATACAAATTTATGTAAATATTTTTAATGATATTTGCGTTTCTTGTTAATATATGTTAATTTTAGATATCCGCTACGTGCTCTTCCTGATAGACAAGCTCGGCGGCGCCAAGTGGCTGATAGATGAGATGGAGATTGTGGAATAGGGAGTTGCAAAATTTCTCAAAAAAAAGTTTCAAATATATTTGGAATGATTGAAATGTTTTGTAATTTTGCACTCCGTATAAACGTATATACAAAACAAAATTTTAAATTTAAAATTAATTATTAAAGTATTATGATCATAGTACCAGTAAAAGAGGGCGAAAACATTGAAAGAGCTCTCAAGAAATTCAAGAGAAAATTCGAGAAGGTAGGCGTTGTGAAAGAGCTCCGCGAGAGACAGTGCTTCACAAAGTTCTCAGTAAGAAGAAGAGAGCAGATCAAGAAAGCGATCTACGTTCAGCAGCTTCAGAGAGCAGCCGAGGAGAACTAGTTTTTCCAATCCCCTAGTTTCTTAAGAAAAGACATAAGCCCGTTGCGAAGTGATTTCGCGACGGGCTTTTTTGTTGTGTGATAGTTATGGAACGCAGATGACGCGGATCAAGCGGATTTTCGCAGATATTATTCGTTATGATAATCTGTGCAAATCCGCCCAATCCGCGTCATCGGTGTTCTATTAGTATTTTATTCTTTTATTAGTTCATAAAGAAGTGTGTCAGCTGAAGGTCTCTGTCTCTTGAGCTGTTGCCTATGTAAACGAGGAAGTTGCCGTGCTCGAATGTCTTCTCAAGTTTCTGGTTGTAGAACATGAGGTCGTTTTTGGTGAGGGAGAACTCAACATCCTTGTTCTCGCCGGCTTTCAGGTAAACCTTCTGGAATCCCTTTAGCTCCTTTACTGGACGAACACATGAGCAGAACTCGTCGCGGATGTAGAGCTGAACGGTCTCGCTGCCGTCTACATCGCTGATGTTCTTTACGTTGATTTTTATCTTTACGGTATTGTTGCAAGAGAGTGTGTCGTCGCTTACCTGAGGCTCGCCAAACTGGAACTTGCTGTAACTGAGTCCGTAGCCGAATGGGTAAACTGCGTGGGTTGTGGGAGGCTCCCAGCCACCTTCCTGATATGTGTACTTGTTGGTCTTGGGATCGTAATTGTATGGGAAGATGGTGTCGCCGCGGTCCTCGTAGATGTAGCTGCGGAAACGGTTGGGCTTCATATTGTAGTAGCAGGGGAGTGCTCCGGCGCTCGATGGCATTGATACGGAGAGCTTGCCCTCGAAGTTGTAGTCGCCGAAGAGAACATCAGCTACTGCGTTTCCGCCCTGCTGACCAAGGTAGAAACACTGTGCGAGAGCGTTGGCGTTTTCGGCTGCAGGACGGAGGTTCAATGGACGACCGCCGAAGATGAGTGTTACAACTGGCTTGCCGGTTGCCTTGAGTCTCTTGGCGAGTTCGTTCTGATAGCCGAGGAGCTCGAGGCTCTCGCGGTCGCCGCGGTGGTTCTCTCCCCATGCCTCGCGCGAGTATGATACATTCTCGCCCATGCAGAGGATTATTATATCAGCTGACTTGGCAAGAGCAACGGCCTCCGCCATCATCTTGTTGGCCTCGGCCTCTGATATCAGCTCCTGATTGTCGTTTTGCCAGAATGCGATAGGAGAGTTGCTGAGACGAACGCCCTCTGCGTACTGCACCTTTATATTATTGGCTTCGCCGTATGCCTTGATTCCCTCGTAAACTGTTACGCCGGGAGTTACAGGCTCGGCTGTGTATCCGCCGTAGTCGAGAGTGTTGGCATTAGGTCCTATAACGGCTATCTTTTTTACTGACTGCTTGCTGATAGGGAGCACGCCGTCGTTTTTCAGGAGTACCATTGTCTTGCGGGCGGTTTCGCGTGCCAGGTCGAGATGCTCCTTGCACTGGTTTACGGCCATGAGGGCTGGTATGTCTACGGGTTCGTCTTTCTGGAAGAGGCCGAGTCTCCACTTCAGGATCAGAAGTTTCTCGAGTGCGTTGTCGATTACACGCTCAGAGATTTTGCCGTCTTTTACCGACTGCTCCAGCATCTGGAATGTGCCGTCGCGGCCAATGATGTCGATATCGATGCCGGCCTGGATGGCGAGCTCGGCGGCCTCCTGATATGATGATACAAGGTGGTTGACGTCGTACATGCGGTCTACGGCGTTCTGGTCAGATACAATGAGTCCGCTGAAGCCGAGTTTTTCTCTCAGCACTTCCTGAAGCAGCCACTTGTTTACGGTGACGGGAAGGTCGCAGACGTCGTTGTAGGCTGGCATCACGCAGGCCACACCGGCGTTTACGCACATCTCGAATGGGATGGAGTGGTTGTTCATGAGGTCATTAGCTGAACCGGGATAGCAGGCCACGTTTCTGCCGCCTTCCATCTGGCCGTGTCCCATGTAGTGCTTGAGTGTGGCGGCCATCTCGAGTTTGCCATCAGCTGACTGCTGCTGAAATGCTGTAACTGCCACCGATCCGTATGTGCCGCAGAGGAATGGGTCCTCGCTGTACATCTCCTCTATGCGGCCGAAACGCGGCTCGCGCGCGAGGTCGAGGATGGGGGAGAAGAGCATATTGATGCCTCGGGCCTTGGATTCTATGCGTGTGGTGTTGTATACCTTGCGCAGGAGTGTGGTGTCCCAGCTGCAGCCCAGAGCAATGGCCTGAGGGAAGCATGTGGCATCCACGCCCATGAGTCCGTGGAGACCCTCGCCTATGAAGATCATTGGCACGGGATGCTCCAGTGTGTTGTTGTATTCCTTGAGTGAGTTTACGGTGCGGGCGTATTTCTCGGGCGGACATCCTCCGAAATCGATGTTCATGAGGCCCATTCCGTAAGGGTAGTACTTGCGGAGGGTGTCGAAGCTGAGGTTGCCCTGGTCGTCGGAGGCGTCCTTGATAACGTAGATGCTTCCGCTCTGTATCTGGGCGAGTTTCTCCTTGAGGGAGAGCTCCGAGATAATTTTGCGTGCATTGGCTCTCGCATCCTCTATGTACGATGCCTCGTGTTGCTGTGATTGCGGCGCTTGTTTTGGTCCGCACGAGCCGGCCATGGTGATTGCAGCCAGGGCCGCTGCATAAATAACAGTCTTTTTCATTTTAGTAATTGGGTATTATATAAATTGTTGTCTATTATATCAAGAATGTACTGTCTGTCGGCCATGCTGTTGGGCAGGTCGAGGTTGTCTATGTCTATGATGAGGATTTTGCCTCGTGTGTATTCGCTGGCCCACAAGTCGTATTTCTGGTTCAGCTTGCTCAGGTAGTCGATGCTGATGCCTTGCTCGTATGCCCTGCCGCGCCGGTGAATCTGGTTGAGCAGAGTGGAGACCTTGGCTCTCAGGTATATTATCAGGTCGGGAGGCTTAACGAGTGATGTTGTCAGCTCGAAAAGCTCTATGTATCCCTTGTATTCGCGCTCCGACAATACTCCCATCTCGTATAGATTTCTGGTGAATATGTATCCTACCTCGTATATTGTACGGTCCTGCACAATGTTCTGACCCGACTGCTGGATTTTCAGGATCCGGCTGAGTCCGCTGTGCAGAAACTGAATTTGCAGATGAAATGCCCATCGAGGCATGTTGCTGTAGAAATCGTTTAGGTACGGATTGGCCTCGGCGTTCTCGTAGTTGGGTGTCCACCCGTAATGAGACGCCAGTATTTCGGTGAGTGTGGTCTTGCCAGAGCCTATATTTCCTGCAACAGCGATATGCATGTAGTTTTTATATTAATCGATGGTGAATTTATGTGTTGTTTTCGGTTTGTAAAATTACAAATAGATTTTTTAATCAGAAAGATAAATGATGAAAAATTGTTTGTAAATTTGCAGCTGAAATATTTTTTATTAGAAAATGGATAAAACAATAATAGTATCTCCCTCTATTCTCTCTTGCGACCACGCGAATATCGAGAGCGAGGCCAAGAAGATAAACGACAGCTGCGCCGACTGGGTGCATATTGATGTAATGGACGGCCAGTTTGTGCCCAACATCACTTTCGGACTTCCCATAGTGAAGGCTTTCAAGAAGCACAGCAGCAAGATGCTGGATGTTCACCTGATGATAGCCAATCCCGACCTCTACGCCGAGCAGTTCATAAAGTGCGGCGCCGGTATGCTCACATTCCATCAGGAGGCCTGCACACACATCGACCGCCTCGTGCATCAGATAAAGGACCTGGGAGCCAAGTGCGGAATCGCGCTCAACCCCGCCACATCGCTCTCCACTCTCGAGGACATCATCCAGGAGGTGGATATGGTGCTCCTGATGACTGTGAATCCGGGATTTGGCGGTCAGAAGTTCATAGAGCATAGTTACGACAAGATCCGCCGATGCAAGGAGATGATACTGCGCACCAATAGCCACGCCCTCATTCAGGTGGATGGCGGCGTGGACAACAAGAATGCCTACGCGCTTGCCGAGGCCGGTGTAGATGTAATGGTATCAGGCAGCTATCTCTTTGGCGCTCAGGATTTCGACGCCAACGCCAAGTTGCTGAAATACCCGGTAAAGTAAATTTTTTGAATTACGAATTACGAAATCCGAATTCCATCCGGAAGAATGCATTCGTAATTCGTAGTTCGTAATTCGTAATTATAAAGGATGAAGGATTTAATAAAGAACGAGCTTTTGTTGGCGCGCGATGTGCTCGACAGGTTTCTGAGCGATGAGGCCGTATTGCAGAAGATATCCGATGCCGCCAGCATAATGGCCGATGCGATAAAGGCCGGCGGAAAGATTATCAGCTGCGGAAACGGCGGCAGTATGAGCGACGCGTCGCACTTTGCCGAGGAACTTACGGGCCGTTACCGTGGCGACCGCAAGCCCATACCAGCCATTGCCATCAGCGATGCACCGCATATCAGCTGCACCGCCAACGACTATGGCTACAATGCGATTTTCTCACGTTTTGTGGAGGCTCTCGGCAACGGCGGCGACGTATTGCTTGCCATCAGCACCTCGGGCAACTCTCAAAACGTGCTCAACGCCGTGGAGGTGGCCAAATCCAAGGGCATGAAGGTGATAGCCCTGACAGGCAAGACAGGCGGCCGCCTCGCCGACCTTGCCGACGTGGAAATCCGCGTGCCCCACAATGGCGAGGCCGACCGCATTCAGGAGATCCACATCAAGGTGATTCATATTTTTATATATCTGATAGAAAGGCAGTTGGGGGTGTAGACAACAAAAGAGATTGAGCCAGATGGTCCAATCTCTTTTTTTTGTTACTTCACCCAGTCAAATGTCAGTCCGTTGAACTTGAGGGTGTGCTCGCTGCCTTCGCCGTAAGTTTCTCTGTTCCAAAAGCTGACCTTGATATCCTTGCCCTTCCGGGGAGGATAGATAAGGATGAAATCGTCGGTCTTGGGAACGCCGTTGAATGGAGGCTTCAGCATTGGCTCCAGAGTCTGGGTGGTGGCATTGTAGAGAAAGGCCATGCAGCCAATCTCGTCGTACAAGAATTCTTTCTTGGTGGGGTCTTCTGCTTTCAGCTTAAACCACTCATTCTCCTTCTGAAGTTTGGCAGCGTGGTTGCCGTATCCGAAACCACCCACATGGTAACTAACGATAAGCATCTTCTTGCCGTCGGAACGGTTCCAGTAGGCTGCCTCTATGCCGAGATAGCCGCCGCCCTCCTCGCTCCAGCGGTAATATCCGTTGGCCTTGTCCACTATGTTCCAATCATCTGGTTCGGGCTTGTATCCTTCGTCGAAGTAATACAAGTCCAAAGCCTTCATAAACTGTACAATACCTGCTCCGCCAGTTACCTTGTGGGGCTTGCAGAGTTCGTCATGTGTGTAGCTGTAGGGAAGACTGGGCCAAGATGGTTCGTCTTCCTGAGCCATGCATCCCAATGTGAGGATGCCAAGCAGTAAAGTTGTGATTATTTTTCTCATAATTGCTGTGTGTGGTTTATTTTCTGATATTGACGCACAAGAGGTTTACTTCACCCAGTCAAACGTCAAGCCATTGAACTTGAGGGTGTGCTCGGTCATGCGGTCCCAATCCCTGTCGGAGATATCATGCTGATCCACTGTGATATCCTTGCCCTGCTGAGGAAGTTTGAATCTGCGGACCTCCTTGGTGGCGGGCATTCCGTTGAATGGAAGTGTCTTCATGGGCTCCAGTTTCTTGGTGGTTGGATTGTAGAGATATGCCATACAGCCTGATTCGTAATAGAAAACGTTGCCGTATTCGTCTGGTTTTTCAGTTGTTACGGTAAACCACTCGTTGCTCATTTGGGGACTGGGCATATTGCTCTCGCAGTCGGAACCCGAGAATCCTACCAGACAGAAACTAAGCAGGAACATTTTCTTGCCGTCCTTGCGGTTCCAGTAGGCGCCCCAGTATTCTATGGAGCCGTCGCCCTCCTCTCTGTAATGAAAATATCCGTTGGCCTTGTCGTAGGTTGCGTCGTTGTACCAGCCGTATTCGCCAGCAAGGCCCAGAGCGTCCACGAAACCCTCAATGTCGGCATTGCCATTCACCTTGATAGGGCGCATCTTGTTGTCGGCAATGTAATTGTAGGAATTGTTGTCGGGGGCGCCAGGATAATACATGAGGTATGGCACCACAATCTCGTCCTTGAAAATCCAGCCCTGATGCTTGCCGTCCCAAGTCTTGCAGTAGAGCCAGTCGCCCTTGGCCTTCAGCGGATGGAGTTTTATCTGATACGATATCTCGTAGCCGACAGCGGAGGTCTTGCTCGGCTCGGCGTGCATCGATACTCCAAGGTTGTTGCTATATACCTGAAGCACAGAGTTGTGGACCCAGTGTCCAGTGGCGGAGTTTTTCAGTTTGGTCTCGAAATGGCTCATAGGCTCGCCCTCGCCGTAGTCGTCGTATTTGTAAACCACGCCGTTTGGAATCTTCACCCAGCCGTTCTGGTCGCTGAGACCGTCGCCGAGGATGAAGTTGTAAGTCTCGCCGGTCTTCAGCTTGTCGATAACAGCGCCGCCAGCACCTACTCGTACGTTTGTGAAGTCGCCGTCGGTATCGTAAACGCTTACCACGAATCCCTTCTCAGGCTCGTTTTCCACCTGCGCCATGGCTGTAAATGAGCACAGCGCGATGAGTGTTGTTGCTAATGTCTTTTTCATTGTTGGGGTTATTATTGGGGTTATTAATTATGCTACTAACGCGCAAATATTATGCAAAAGTATATGTAATGTTCACTTAAAGGTAACACATATAACGGATTATTTGATTTACCTTTGCACCGCGAAAATAAAAACATTATGAAAGAAAACGAACAGCCTATTGCAGGCAACAAGATAATATGGAGTCTCCGTCAGGCCGTGCCTGGCACATGGAAGAGCGCGTCATGGCTCTTGAAACTTATGATACCGATATCATTGGCGGTGGTGTTGCTCCAATACTTCGGAATATTGGAGTGGCTGGCCGGATACCTGAACCCTGTGTTCAACTTCATGGGATTGCCCGGCGAAGCGGCCATAGTGTTCGTATCAGGAGCCATGGCTGGCACATACTCGGGAGTGGCGGCTATGATGGCTATACCTATGACCCTGCGTCAGGCCACCATTATGGGCATAATGGTGCTGATATGCCACGCGTTGCCCATGGAATGCTCGATAAACAAGAAGACAGGCTCGTCGTTCTGGAAGATGGGCCTTATCCGAATCGTAATGGCGTTTGTATCAGCTCTCTACCTTAATCTTCTGCTTCCCGGTATGGACGAGGCATACGTATATCTTGGCGCTGATACCGACAGCACATTCGGCGAGGTGATGGCGCAATGGGGATTGTCGCAGATAAAAACCGTGCTGATGGTGTTCGGCATAATTTACTCGCTAATGTTTATCCAACGCCTGATAGAGGCTTACGGCTGGCTGAAGCCAATGTCGAGGTTCTTTGCCCCGCTGATGACCGTGATGGGTCTTCCCAGGGAATCGTCGTACATGTGGCTGGTGGGCAATGTGCTTGGCATCAGTTACGGATCGGCCGTGATGGTTGACTTGGAATCGAAGGGCCTCATCACGCGCAAGGACGCCAACGACGTAAACTATCACCTGATAATGAATCACTCCATGCTGGAGGACACCATAGTAATGGCCGTTACAGGAATATCAGCATTATTGATTATCAGCACCCGACTGCTCTTCGCCTTTGTGCTTGTATGGGGACGACGGGGGTATAAGAAGGTGCTGGGAAGAGAATAAAACTTACTCCCTAACTACCTTCACCTTATACTTGAAAATCTCGTTCTCGACCTCCTCTTCCAGGAAGTTGATTCCGACAATCTTTACGGGACGCTTGTCGTCGGCGAACTCTCCGGCATAGTCTTTTTTCTTGGCCTGAGAGAGGGCCATGCCTACAGATTTACCGTATTTCAGTTCTATAATGTAGATTGTCTTCGGCATCTTGAGGATGATATCAGGCTTGCCCTCATATTGCTCCTTCTCGGCAAAGACGTCAGCGCCAAAAGAAACCAACGCGGTGTAAAGAAGGCCGTGATAATGCTTCTCGTTCTTATCTGAATTGTTGAGCGAGAACGGGAATCCCTTCAGGAACGCCTTGAAACTGAGAAGGAAACGGTCAAGATCGTCACTCTTCCAAAAAGCCTTATAACTATTGGAGAAGTTGGTGAGTTCGGGTGGATTCTTGGTCTTGTATTGCAAAAGTTGCTTTGCCAATGCCACACGCACTTCCCTGTTGGGATATGAGAGTGTATAACTATCAACCTCCATATCATAATCCTTGATGGTAAGATATCCCGACTGAAAAAGCAAGGGAATCGGATCATCGATACTCTCGATAGGCACAGAGAAACTGTCAAGACCGGCTTCACAATTCTCCAAATCTCCGATATTCAAATCAAACTTATCAACCAACTTTATCAATGCCGAAGGACTTGCCGAATCGAACCAAAAAGAATTGAGTTTCCGCTTGTCGAAAGCATTGAGAATGCTGAAAGGATTGAAGACATCACAGGTCATTTCCTCAGAGAAATGATAGCCATCATAATTTTTCCTAAGTTCCTCATACGCAGTTTCCAAATCGCAATTGTATTTGTCTGCTATTATTTGGACATACTCAGGGAAATCCCTGCGCATCTCTTCTTTGGTGAATCCGCAGACACCCTCATACTTTGAATCAAGGCTGATATCCACCAGATTGTTGAGCGCCGAGAATATCGAAACCTGCGAGAATTTCGAAATTCCAGTTATGAAGAGGAATTTTATGCAGGAATCAAGTTTTTTCAATGGAGTGAAAAAATCATTTAGTTCGTTCCTTATTTCGGCGAAAAGTTCCTTGTTGTCAACTGCATACATAAGAGCGGCATCGTACTCGTCAAGCAAAACAACTACACGATTGCCTGTCTTACGGTAGGCTGTCTTGATAATTGAACTCAATCGGTCCGAGACCTCACGTGACGCATCCACTGGAATATCGTAAATGTCCTCATAATCCTTGAGAAGTTCTCCCAATGATTTTCTGAGACGCTCGGCACTGTCCTTGCGGAGCGACAAATCCAGATGAATCACCGGATACTGCCTCCAGTCCTTCTCCAGATCCATAATCGTCAGCCCTTGGAACATATCCTTCCTGCCCTCAAAATACATCTTGAAGGTATCGCACAGCAACGACTTTCCGAAACGCCTCGGCCTCGACAGGAAGACGTATCCGTAAGAATGAGTCAAATCATATACATACTTTGTCTTATCGACATATAGCATATCGTTCTCAACGATTTTCGCGAATGTCTGTGTTCCTAATGGCAGGGGTTTCATTTTTGATTTTCGATTTATGGATTTTTTGATTGATGCAAAGATAATGTATTTCTGGGAATTGGGCAAAAAAAATATATGTACAAAAAAAAGCCGTCGCTCCAGAAGAAAGCGACGGCTTTTGTATTTATGAGAATATGCAACCTTTTAGTTGATCAGGAAGATCTTCTCCTGACCCTGATATGTGGCCTTGATGGTGGCGCGGCCGTCGGCTATCTTGCCTATCTGGAACTTAACCTCGGGATTGTTGGAGGTTGCTTCAAGAACGGAAGCATCAGAGATCTTGCCATAAACCTGGTAACGGTTGGCCTCGGCGTATCCGTTCTGATTGGTGAAGTAGATAGGTGTCTGAGGTATCTGGAGACGTACTCCGTCGGCCTTGATGGTGACCTGTGGAACCTCGGGACGTGAAATCTTGGTGTCCTTGTTCTGGAAGCCGATACCATGGAGATCCATGAGTCCGAATGGGCGCTGTGGACCCTGACGGCGTGCCCACATTGGAACCTCAGGCTCCTTAACCTCGGGACCTTCCACTACGAGGTAGATGGCGTGCTTGCCCTTGAGGCCCTCCACCTGAGGAGTGGCGAGTGTGAACATTGCTGGACGCTCTGCCGAGTTGGCTGGCACCTCGATAACGCCGAGTTCCTTGCCCTTCCATGTGTCGTTGGCGTATGGGCCGTCTATCATTACGTGAATCTTGAAAGCATCCTTCACTCTTGGTGTCAGGTTGAGGCAGAGAGTTGCGCCGTCGCCTGGCTTGGTTCCGCGGAAGGCCTTAACGCCCTTGCTATCAGCTGCCAAACCCTCGAAACCGAAGTAGTTGAATCCCACGATTCCGCCGTTCTTGATGCCTGCGAGGTCCATGTGGTTGCTCCAGTTGTCGTGGTTGTCCTGCATCCACTGCTGGTCGCTCATATAGGCGGCTATGCCGGCAGAATAGTACTGATAAGGGGGCAGACCGTAGATCTGGAATCCCTCGGAGGTAACCTCAGCACCGGTATAGCACATTCCGTTGGAGGCCTTAGCCTTCCACTCGTTGTCGGGTGCGTATGGGTCGTAGCCGGTGATGCGAACCTGTCCGCCGTCAGCTACCTTCTTCTTGTCCCAGACAATCTTGACAGGTGCCACCATGGTCTGACGGGCGTTGCCGAATCCGCGTGGTGGACGGTGGTAGAACACGTACCACTGGCCGTTAATTTCCTGAAGCGATCCGTGGGTGTTGTGGGCTGAGTTGCGGCCTTCAAGATGGGAGCCGTCCTCGCTTGGAACCACTCCGCGGCTGTCCACCAATACACCGCCCGATCTCCAAGGGCCGAGAGGTGTATCACCGTAGGCATAGCGGAGGGCCGAGTTTGTGGAGCCGAGTCCGTAGTCTGGTCCGCTGTAGCCCGAGAATACCATCACGTATTTGTTGCCTACCTGACGGATCGACGAGGCCTCAAAGAAGTTGAACTCGCCGGGGTTCTGGTCCTTGTAGAGGGCCGGATACTTGGTGCCCTCGGGGTCCTTTACCTTTCCGTAGGCAGCTGATGCAGGTATAAAGTAGTCGTGAATCTGAGTGCCGGGACGTACCGAGTACATTGTCTTGGGGTCGAGTTCGGCGGCTGTTGAGTGCTGGAATCCGTAGAAAACGTATGCACGGAATCCAGTGGCGAAGTCTGGGTCTTTCTTGTTGGTGACTGGCTCGATGAATACCGATGGGTCGAAATCAATCATAGAGCCGTCAACGCACTTGTGGCCATCCTCAGTGAGGTTTATGGGAGTGAAGGGGCCGTTTGGACGGTCGCCCTTGCATACTGTGGCCACTCTCTGCCATCCGCGCGAGTGTGGATAGAGGTAGTAAACCTTCTTGCCAGCCTTCTTGTCGAACACCTCCACGAGGTCGGGGGCAAACATAATGTCCCACTGTCCGTCGATGTAGTACTTGAAGATGCTTCCCTCGTCGCGCCACTGCGAGAGGTCTTCCACTGGTGCCGACCACATTCTGATGTCAGGTCCGCAGTATCCGTTGTACTTAACGTCGTGAGAGCCGATGATGTAGGCCCTCATCTTGCCTGGATTGTCAGGGTCCTCGAAAACACGGGGCTCACCGTCAGGCACGTGCTCCCAAAGAGGGAGATAGGGGTTCTGGGCGTTGGCCGAAAGCATCGCGGCCATACCCAATGCAAGAGAAAGGAGTTTCTTTTTCTTCATTGTCTTCATAAATTTAGTTTTGAGTTCTGATGCAAAGATAAGGAATATTTTGAATGGTGCAACATAGTATCTGCAAAAGGGGAGAAAACGATGATGAAAATAAATGAGAAAGTTTTGCACAAACCTCGAAAATGTGTAAATTTTTTTTATAAGGTATTGAAAATGAGACGCAAAATTTATGAGAGATTATTGGAGTGGAAAAAATAAAAAAAATCAGCCAAATTCCTCAACAAAAATCAGCCAAATTCCTCAATAAATTGTAGCCAAATTCCTCAATAAAAACCGTCCAAATTCCTCAATAATTAAATAATTTTACTATCTTTGCAACTGAAAATCAGACAACAATAATATGAAAAAATATAAAGTACGAATAGCAGACGCACTATTAGCCAAGAAGTTAAGAAGGATTGGCGCCGTTCTGGTGCAAGGACCTAAATGGTGTGGAAAAACAACGACCAGCAAGATGATTGCAAAAAGTTCGTTATATATGGCCGACCCAAAGGTTCAAGCCAAAAATCTCAGTATGGCAGAAGTGGACATACAATCTCTGCTCTTAGGCAAAACTCCTCGACTGATTGACGAATGGCAGTTGGCTCCAAAACTTTGGGACGCAATAAGATACGAGGTGGATATGCGTGACGAGCCAGGCCAATTCATCCTTACTGGATCTGCTGTGCCTCCATCTTCCGAAGATATCCATCACACTGGCACAGGACGGTTCTCGAAACTTACAATGCGTCCAATGTCGCTGTTCGAATCCGGAGAATCTTCGGGCACTGTAAGTATCGAAGAGCTGTTTGGCAATAAGGATATTCAATTGAAAGGCATTGCGGATATCAACCTTGAAACTTTGGCCTTCCTGATATGCAGGGGCGGATGGCCAAGTGCTACTTTCCTTGATGGAGAGGACGCCCTTTCTCTGGCTTTCGATTATTACGACGCCATTGTGGAGTCCGATATCTCCAGAGCAGACAACACCAACAGAAATGTTGAAAGGGCAAAACTGCTGATGCGTTCATATTCAAGGAATCAAGGCACTCAGACTTCGCTGAATATGATAATGCAGGATATGCAAAACAACGACACAAAGAACTTGTCGGAAAACACTATTTATGACTATATCAATGCTCTCAAAAAGATTTTTGTAATAGAGGATATGACCGCATGGAATCCAAACTTGCGTTCAAAAACTGCCATCAGGAGTGCTGATACACGTTATTTTGTAGATCCATCCATTGCTGTGGCCGCTTTGGGTTTGTCCCCCAAGGATTTGATCAACGACCTCAACACTATGGGCTTTCTCTTCGAGACAATGTGTGTGAGGGACCTGCGTGTTTATGCCGATGCCATTGATGCACAAGTATATCATTACCGCGACAAAACAGGATTGGAATGTGACGCCGTAATCCACCTTAGGAACGGATCTTACGCATTGATAGAGATAAAATTGGGGGGCGACAAACTTATAGATGAGGGTGCGAAGAACCTAATCTCCTTGTCAAAAAAAATTGACACAGACAAGATGAAAGCCCCAAGTTTTCTTATGGTGCTTACTGGTGTTGGACAATTCGCCTACAAGCGCCCCGATGGTGTAATGGTGGTGCCTGTAGGTTGTTTGAAGAATTAAAAAAATCGGGATTTGTTCACTTTCATTGCGAATTCTAAGCAAATAATTTTGGCTGATTGATAAAAAACAGGTGACTTTGTATCAAATATGATAATTTATAAATCCTACAATCATTCGTTCCGAAAAATGTAAAATTTCACAAAAATTGGAACGTATTTTTGTTGTTGGCAACATTTTTCGGAACGAATGATGTAATTCTACAAGGCGGAATAGTCTTTCTGCTGATATATATGGTTGGGTTGTTGTAAAAAAAATCCTGAAAATTATTTGTCTATCATAAATAATAAACATATCTTTGCAACGTTGAAAAACATAAAGCATGTCAACTATGCTTAACGACATACGACATTAACAATTAATCGCATTCAAGAAAAGCCCTGGAAAACCTTTTCTTAGAAAAAGATAATTGGTAAATCGACGTTTATGGTATGCCCGTACCCGAACAGGGGAAGGAGTACCCAAAACACAAAAAGTAAAGGATAATGTCTGCACCTTATTGGTGTGGATCTTCCGCTTTTTGTGACGGGTTTCTTCCAGGGCTCCCGTGAATGCGATAGGAGAGGTTCACGCCTTTTTTTATTGCCAATTGTTTCCCTTCTTATTTGTGAATTAGTTTTTGATGCCGGCGGGAATGCCGATGCCTGAGTCAAGTAGGCACAAAACTAAATCAACTAATTCAAATGAAAAAGTTTAGTTTTCTCATTGCCTTTATGGCAGTAATCATGATGATGTCAAGCTGTTCGTACAGAACTCTTGACTTCACAATCGTTTCAACCAAAACCTATTCCTTATCTCTCAACAAAAGTGCAGGTGCTAATACAGAGGGCAAGAGCATCGGATTCCTTGCGATAGGCACCAGCATAAAGGACGCTATCGACGACGCTCTGACCAATGCTGGCCCTGGCTACGACCTGCTTGTTGATGGAGTAATCTACACCAAAGATTATTTCTTCGTAGGTGGCTACAAGGTAATCGGCATAGCTATCAACAGCTCTAAGTTGCGTGCTGAACTTGGTGAGGACGGCTTCAAGGAGTGGTGCTCAAACCACAACGTCAACTTGGTTGATGAGAATGGCAACGAGGTTGCTCTTCAGAACTAAATTCATACAATAGACAAACAACTTTAATAAAGTCGAAAGATGAAAAAGGTTACAAACAAATTTTTCTGGTTCATCTGTGCCGTGCTCTTGATGGCGACTACCTTTACGTCTTGCGGAGACGACTACGATGATGTGAAAATCGACAATAAACTGAAGATAGTCAACCTTTCGGGTTGTGATTTCGAATCAGTTTATATGTCGCCATCTTATATGGACTCGTGGACTGACATTCTTGATGATGACGATGTTTTTATGGATGAAGAGACATTGAACATTGAGTTGCTTAAGTCAAAAAATCAGAAATGGGATATCAGACTTTGTGAGGACGTGTTAGATATCGACAACGGATATATTGAGTTCACCAACCTAAATCTGACAGGAGTATCAACAATTACGATAATCCAGAAAGAAGGTGGTGACTTGTACTATGTACTCCAGTAATATATTGATCTAATTATTCAAGATTATTTTGGGGAATTGCCTGATTAAGACAATTCCCTTTTTTTTTACAAAATCAGTAGTTGACGCTGTCAACCGATTTTCAGATACCTCATCTCGTATTCGTTCCGAAAAATGTAATTTCAGAAGATAGGTTTTTCATTAAAAAGTAAGAACGGCAAGCCATTATCTTCTTCCTCCGATTCATCATAATTATCAGAATCGTTTCCCAAGTTGCTTGATTTTCCAAGCGCCTCCATCTCTTCGGTTTCCTTCTCAAGGAAATCGGGAATCACATAGCGACGGATGTAGTCGTATTTCTCCCTTGCCATTCAATATATCTTTTTATCCCACAATTGTTTCAGGAAATATGTTGCTGGCATAACCTCCACATCGTTGAAAATGCGAGGACGCTCGTCGTGAGACACTATTATAAGGCGGGCGCTGGGATACTCTTCCTTGAAGGTTTTTAGACCTTTAAGGTGTTTTGACATTACCTCTGTGCAGGACTTGAATTCAATGGCAACCTCGGCATCGCCCAATACGGCATCCACTTCCACCTCGGTATATGTATGCCAATAAGAGAGCGCGCCTTTCTTGTCGTTGTATCCAAGATATGCAATTATCTCCTGAATGAGAAGATGCTCGAATGCGTGTCCATATTCTGCACTGCCACGAACCAGTTGATTGCGCTTCAGCAACGAATTCACAACTCCAATATCGAAGAAATAGAATCGAGGAGATTGACGCAACTTGCGCTTTACGACTTTGGCATACGCTGGCACATAGAAGCCCAATAGAGTCTCTTCCAAAATTGCGAAATATTCCTTCACTGTCTTGGAATCCACACCGCAATCCTGGGCGATATTTGTATAATTTACCATCTCGCCATCGGTGAGGGCGGCAATCTCGAGAAAACGGTTGAAACTTCCAAGATTTCTCACCAGACTCTCTGCCTTAACCTCTTCCTTGAGATACACCGATATATACGACTCTAACCGTTTGAAAGCCAAAGTATTTGGAGCGTCATAATGACGAGGTAACATACCACTGTGAATAGCCTTATCGAAATCGAAATCTGGAATCTCGGCGCTCACCAGAGGATACATCTCGTACCAAAGCGCGCGTCCGCCAAGAGTGTTATAACCCTTGCGTCGGAGTTTTCGGGCGCTGGATCCACTAAGGATAAATCTAAGATTCTTGCGCGTCATCAACCAATGAACCTCGTTGAGCAATTCAGGTAGAAGCTGAATCTCATCTATGATTACTGGGAATTTGCCATTGTAAGTTTCCAATTCCTGACGAAGAAGCGACGGATTGCGTTGCAACCTCGCATAGGTATTGTTTTCAAGGAGATCGTAGAAAATAGCCTCCTTGAAATTGTCAACCAAGGCAGTGGTTTTTCCTGTCTGACGTGCACCGAAAAGGAAAATACTGTCAGTATCAGCGTATTCGAAATCGATAATTCTCTTATACATAGCTTTCTGTATTTAATCATCGCTGCAAATATACTAAAAAATCTGGAATACTACTCCGAATTTTCATTGAATTTTCGGAATACTACTCCAGATTTTCATTAAAAATTCGGAGTATCACTCCGAATTTTCGTAAATTTTCTTTTACCTCAGCTCTCCCTTCAGATACTTGGCCGTGTATCCCACGCCCTTCTTCACAATCTCCTCGGGGGTGCCTTGGGCTATTATCTGGCCGCCGCCTTTGCCGCCCTCGGGACCCATATCGATAATGTAGTCGGCGGATTTCACTACGTCGAGGTTGTGCTCGATGATGAGGACTGTATTGCCCTTGTCTACCAGGGCGTTGAGCACGCGCATCAGCACGCGGATGTCCTCGAGGTGGAGGCCCGTTGTGGGCTCGTCGAGGATGTAGAGAGTCTTGCCGGTATCGGTCTTGGCGAGCTCGGTGGCGAGTTTTATGCGCTGAGCCTCACCGCCTGAGAGCGTGGTGGCCGATTGTCCGAGGGTTACGTAACCCATTCCAACATTCTGCAGGGCCTTGAGTTTCTTGAGGATTTTTGGGACATTCTCGAAAAACTCGGCGGCGCGGTTTATGGTCATATCCAAAACGTCAGAAATAGACTTCCCTTTGTACTTAACCTCCAGAGTCTCACGGTTGTAGCGTCGGCCGGCACAGGCGTCGCACTTTACGTAAACGTCGGGAAGGAAATTCATCTCGATGGTCTTTACGCCCGCTCCCTGACATTCCTCGCAGCGTCCGCCCTTCACATTGAAACTGAAACGGCCAGGCTTGTAGCCCATTATCTTGGACTGCGGAAGTTCGGCGTAGAGCGCGCGGATATCGGCGAAAAGATTGGTGTATGTACACGGATTGCTCCTTGGAGTGCGTCCAATGGCGTCCTGATTCACCTCTATCACCTTGTCGATGTTCTCGATGCCCTCTATGCTGTCGTATTCCTTGGGAATCTGAAGCGAGCGGTAGAATTTCTGTGTGAGTATTGGCCTCAGGGTCTCGTTGATTATGGTGGATTTTCCGGAGCCTGATACTCCCGTTACGAGCACCATTTTGCCGAGCGGAATCGTTAGGTCCACGTTCTTGAGGTTATTGCCTCGGCAACCCTTGATTGTCAGGAACTTGCCATTGCCCTCGCGACGCTGTGGAGGAAGTTCCACGTCGAGGGTTCCGTTTATGTATTGCGCGGTTTTGGTATCCAGCTTCACCAGTTCCTGAGGTGTGCACGCCGCCACAAGTTTTCCGCCCAAACGTCCTGCACCAGGGCCTATATCTATCACGTAGTCAGCATTCTTTATCATATCCTTGTCGTGCTCCACCACCACGATGGAGTTGCCGGCGTCGCGGAGGGTCTTCAATGAGTTTATCAGTTTGTCGTTGTCGCGCTGATGCAGACCTATGCTCGGCTCGTCGAGAATGTAAAGCACGTTTACCAACTTGGAGCCTATCTGAGTGGCAAGCCTGATGCGCTGGGCCACGCCTCCAGAGAGGCTTTGAGCCGTGCGGAAAAGGCTGAGGTAGTCCAATCCCACGTCGTGCATAAATCCAACGCGGGTCTTTATCTCCTTGAGTATCTCGGTGGAAATCTTTTTCTGTTTGGTGGATAGTTTGTCGTCCACTGAACTCAAAAACTCTCCCAAATCCTCGATGTCCATTGTTGAGAGCTCAGCGATATTCTTGTCGGCAATCCTGTAACTGAGGGCTTCCTTGTTGAGTCGTCGGCCCTGACACTCAGGACATTCGCACTCGGCTGAATATTTCAGGGCCAGATCGGCGGTGTCCTCGTCGTCTGCGGCATTGTCGAGGTATTTCATCACGCCGTCATAGGTGCACTGCGACGATCCGTACATTCTCATCCACTCCAGGTGAAGAGGCTCGGCGCTTCCGTTAAGTACCATATCCTGAGCCTCAGCTGGAATATCCTTGAATGGTGTGTCGAGGCTGAATCCCTCTCTCTCGGCTAGGGCCTCCAACTGCTTGAAAACGAAGTTGTCGGAGTATTTGCCGAGTGGCGCTATGGCTCCCTTCTTTATGGAGAGTTCGGGGTTGGGGATTACCTTGGTGATGTCTATCTTGTTGATGATTCCCAGGCCCTTGCAGGTTGGGCAGAATCCCGACGGCGAGTTGTATGAGAAGTTGGTGGGCGCGGGATCCTTGTATGATATGCCCGTGGTGGGACACATAAGCAATTTTGAGAAGTGGCGCACCTCGCCGGTCTCGTGGTCGAGTAGCATCAGGATTCCCTTGCCGAGGTTGAGGGCGGTTTTCACTGAATCGCGCAGACGCTCGATGCCTCCGCCAGTCTCCGAATCCTGAGGCACTACAAGTTTGTCAACCACAATCTCGATATTGTGGACCTTGTAGCGGTCGGTTTTCATATTTACGATTATGTCCTTGATATCGCCGTCCACGCGCACCTGAATATATCCCTTTCGGCGTATCTGCTCAAAGAGTTCGCGGTAATGTCCCTTTCGTCCTTTGATTACGGGAGCTAATATCACCACCTTCTTGCCACCGTACTGCTGTGTGATTAGTCGGCAAATCTGGTCCTCGGTGTAGCGCACCATTTTCTCGCCGGTCTCGTAGCTGAAGGCCTCACCAGCCCTGGCAAACCAGAGTCGGAGAAAGTCGTAGATCTCGGTGATGGTGCCCACGGTGGAGCGTGGATTCTTATTGGTGGATTTCTGCTCTATGCTGATAACGGGGCTCAGGCCTGTGATTTTATCGACGTCGGGCCTCTCCAATCCTCCCATAAACTGACGGGCGTATGCGTTGAAGGTTTCCATATACCTGCGGCGTCCCTCGGCAAAGATGGTGTCGAAGGCTAGCGAACTCTTTCCGCTACCCGACAATCCGGTGATAACGGTGAGCTGGTTTCGTGGTATTGTAACGTCGATGTTTTTCAGGTTGTGGACCCTCGCGCCATACACGTGGATGTTCTCGAGGTCCAGAGCCTCCTCTTCAATTTCGGACATATTGTATTCGATTTTTATTAGTGGGCAAATATAATAAATTTTCGGATGAAAACAAAGGGGGGAGGTGGTTAGTTGAAAAAAATAAACAAGCCTCCAAAATTCAATTTAGAGGCTTGTTGTATTAGAAGGTTACTTTGTATCGCTTGTTTTTATAGCGAATATGAACTTCGTTCTCAGAGATGATGGTGACGTGGAGTTTTCCCAAAATAGTAAACTTAGTTTCTGAATCTGTTACGACTTTTGTATCGTCGAAATCATCGTCCAGTTTACCTTTCTTGACGGTTGCTATCTCATCTTCATCAAAAAACTCTACTTTTTTCAATCTTCCGCCTTGAGGGTTGACACTAATACCTGAGTCTTCGATTTCGGTTTCTTTGACAATCGACTCTATTTTTTCAAAATCTGAATTAGATACTCCTAATTCAATTTTAGGATATTTCCAATGAATATAATCAGTAGATTGTTTTGCAACACCATACTCTGCCTTTTTTTGTTCAAACTTTTTACCTCCTTCGATATTTGTCCAATAATGGAGAGCTCTTTCTTTTAAATAAAGAGCGAGTTGAATATTGGAAAATATATTCGATTCTTTACATATAGATTCGAAATACTCAACAATATCTTTAGAGGCAGAGGTCTTCTCAATAACAAAAGAGTACAATTTAATCAAATATACGTCAGGTATATCTGCAACAATTGCTTCTCTTGTGTATTTTTTTGCCAATGATAGCAAGTTGTTGCGAGTGAAATTCAGAGCATTTTGATTACCTCCAATTTCAGATATTGTTATTTTGTATTTGTACAAACTTTTTGCAACACTGTCAAAGAATTCTTTGTTGTCAAACTCTTGAATTTCTTTACGTCCCATTGACTTGACAATGAATGTTCCAAAGTCATTTCGCCCCAAAGACTCCAAGAATTGTGTTGTGTTTATTTCATTCTTCGACAATTCTTTGTAGAATGAATCGAAAACGATATATTGTTTCGAGAACAAGTTGTCTACTATTTGCCTAATTTTGAAATATGTAGACAATGATTTGTTTTTTGTGTTCTTTAAGCAATTGTCATAAAAGTCTATCAGTTTGAATACCTTCATATAATCATCCGACTTATTATTTTTTTCACTTTTGTTCAAAGCGTCAGTTCTAATTGTTGATAGATGCTCCAAAATAGAACACAATTCTTCTATCACCTCTACCTTCTCGTTATTCAGCAAAGGAATTGTTTTTTCAAGGTAATCGAATATATTGTTAACAATTATCTTGTATTCATCTTTGTCTATTTTAACAGCATTAAAGTAGTCATCATTATCGTATAATGAATCATAGTCCCAATATTCATTCCGATAATTATCACTACTCAAGGCTGTTATTATTTTTGACTGATACCTATTGGCAGTTTCATATTTGTAATCACTGTCAAATAGCAAGTCTAGCAAACAAGAACCGTAATCCTTTTGGAAAAAGGTCTGTTCGCGTAAACTTGAGAGCGCATCGATACAACATTTCTTGTTCTTCTTGTTCTTCAAAATTCTTGTTCCGTTAATCTGAAGACCGAAGAATTTATATGCCTTGTTATTGAATTGCTTTACAATCGTCTTTATATGGCTTTCTGGAATAGACGAAATACGACTATCTACTACCAACAATAAATCTTCGAATTTCTCATTTGTGAAATTGGGAGCGAAGACGTATTTATCCAAGAAAGCATAAGGAGACGCATTGTACAATCTTTCAAGTTTATCTTTTATTGGATAACCAAATTTTATAGCTCCATTATAATCTTTTCTGAGCAACAATTCGAAGATTATCTCACTTGAAATCTTGTTGAGATTGTATTTGGTGTATTGGGCATTACATCCATACTTATCCCAAATTGATGAAACTTTGTTGTTGGACAAGAAATCATCATTTTCCAATTTTGATTGATATTCAATAATTTCATTATAGTCATCCTTGTAATTGGCAATTTTCCAACGTGAATAATTATACTTATTGATAGCGCTACCAATCCCATACATATCCCAAAACTTACAAGCTTCACCATAATCTTGAGTATTGTAATATAGTTCTGGTATTACGCTTTTGAAAGAAGCATAATAATCCTTCAAATCTTTTACTAAATCAATAACTTGTCCAATATATTCCGTTGTTTTCAGAGCTTCTTCCTTGATCTTGGCTCCAACTGCTATCCAAGAATCATCAAAAACCTTTTTTAATTCGGTTAATAAATCTTCTTTTTTTTCGTAAACATTTTTTAGTTGATAAGTACCAAGCATAAAGCCTGACACAACAGTTTTTATATTCGTTTTCTTTTGATTTAGTTCATAATACTTTCTCCAACATTTACCTTTCCAGTAAAATGTTGATTTCAAATCTTCATATTGATTGCCATTAAGACAATCACCTGCCAATTCATATTTTTTTTCAAATGACAAAGCATAGGCTCTACAAAGTTTTTCTCTCTCCTTGTCGCCACCCTTCTTATATAGCGAAGCTATACGGTACATAGTGTCAGCTACACCATTTGCTCTGGCAGTTTCGAATTTCTCGTTGGCTTCATCGATAAAAATTTTCTGTTTTTCTACAGATTTAATATTTGAAAATAGATTCCTGTCAAACAGAGAATCTATACCACTAACTTTATTCTCCCATTCAATTAATTCGGGGGGGATTAATTTATCAATGATACAGCATTCTGATTCATTGTAAAAATATTTCCAGAAGGCATTGTAAGCACGTTCAGTGTCAACAATTACAAGAATCTCTTTTGCTCTGGTAATAGCTATGTATAATTTGGTTATGAAGTGCAATAACTCAAACTTATCAGATATATGTTTCTCTTCGTCGAAATAGTTAGGATTATTAATGAATTTATCCAACAATTCGCCATTCTTCTCTGCCAAGAAGTTTTCTACAAAATTATACATTGCGACATTTCGATACTCCAAGCCCTTTACATTGATAACGGTATTAACTAAACCTTTGTCAATATCTGATAATAAGACATCATTGTTGAGTTTCTCTGGAATGTAGTCACAATTATGGCTGTCATTAGAACCATTATGTTTGAACAAACCATCGTGGCCTGTTATTATGCAAGGGAATAGGTCAAGCAAATCTTTGATTTCTTGATTGTCCACTTTGCCTATTTCAACAAAAAATATGTGTTTTTTGTCATCCTCTTTGTTCCATTTTTCTTGAGGTTTTACTACATCATTGGATTTCAAGCGTAGTTTTTTCAACAATTGTATAGTGTTGGAAAACTGCACTATTCTCCACTGAGAACGATAATTATTGTTGAGAGTTTTGTTGCCCAATTTCAAGAAATCTCCAACATTATTGCTGAAGAATTCCGAGAAATTGCTTTTGGTACGGAGCCAACTGAAGCCAGTTGGAGATATGGTCTGATTAGGGTCTCCCGCAAAAGCGATAGGCAATTCCTTATAAGTACTCAAATCATAATTTGAATACTTTGACAATGAAAGGATTACCTTGTTCTCTATATATGTAAAATCTTGGGCCTCATCACAATATATTACATTATATTCTGGCTCTATTTTTTTGTTTTCCAAAATATATCGAATCAAATCCAAATCATCCCATTTATTGTTGTCGAGTTTATAGTTTCTATATTTGAGGTAAATATCCTCATAGATTTTCTCAAATTCTGTTACTGAAACAAAATGGTCGTTGCGATTGAATTCATTGCGATATGATTGAGAGTCTACAATTTTCTCTTGACCAGTTATTATGCTTCTGATAACAGACCAAGCAAGATTAGATGATATTTTTGTGTAATTATAGTAATGGCCTTGAGAAAACCACACACAAAAATCATTGTAGTCTATATGCTTGTCTTCCGCAAATTTTTCTATTCTTTCTTGATCATCCAGGAAATGATTCCTTAAAAAATACTGGAATCCCTGAATACTTTCTTTGAATTCTTTGTATTCGTCATTATTATCAGTTCCAAGACCTTTTTCTCTAAGCAAAACCGCAATATTAGCCTTGGCATTTTCTACTAATGCATTGGAATAACTAAGGAATAGCAATTTAGAATCCTTTGCTTTATTTAATTTATAGGCATAAGCATTTGCATACAGATAATAAAGGATCGTTGATTTGCCACTTCCTGCCAGACCATTGATAAAAAATGGATATTTTGCTGACTTCAAAGTCACGACCTCTTCATCAGATAATGCCAAATTTGACTTGTCGTCTTTCTCAATGTTCTCCCAGTCCCAGTGGTTGCCCAAAAAAGTCCAGTCCGGGTAACCTCTGCGAGCCATTTGTTTTAGTTCTTTGGCTAGAAATTTTTTATAGTACTTTTGACGAAGGATACTTTCCTTCTCTCCTCTATCATCAGCGTCATAATCCAATAGAAAGTAATCGGTATTTACACCAATCTTTATTATTGCGTAAATTCCATTCTTATGGTAGAAGACCTCTTCATCCTCGTCGAATTCTCTTTCTACAACAATTGACTGGAGATTATCAAAGATTTTCTCAAGTTTTTGGTGGGCATCTTCTGATACACTTATATTCAGTATACTATCTATCCAGGCCTCCATCTCGAACACGTATGAAGACTGATCGTTTGAGAAATCCCTTATTCCTTCTACAAAACGCATTGAAGATGGCAAGGGTTGTTTGTTGATGTTTTTAACCATAGTTATCCAATAAATTGTAGTTTAATTGAGCAACAAAAATTAAGTATCATTGATCCCAATGTATGCCATTCTGTATCAAGATTCTTGTTACTTGATAATTCATTTGTTATATCATCCCAGTCCCATTTTTGGTTTTGACTATTACAGAAACGCTCTAGTAATCTGTCTCCGAATCCGTCAATGATTTTGCCTTGAGATTCACTTCCAGTTATGCCCAAAAGGGCTTTCCATTTTTCATAATCAGGCTTTTGTCCTTTTTTCTCGTAAAATTTTAGCCTAACATTGTTAATTTTCTCCTCGTTCATTAACTTTAAATCTTGGACAATATTCATTGTCAAGTCAAAGTCTTTATTTGTTTTGTGTTTAGAAATGCCACTTTTGTAGTCAAAATACTTCAAGACTTTGCGAAGGATGTCTTTGTTGTTGTTTATTAATTTCTGTAACTTATTAACAGTAGTCTTTTTGTCTTCTGACAACAACATAATTATTCCTAATGGGATGAGGTTTTCTGAATCGCGAGGCCCGATAATATAGTGATAACAATTAAAAAAAATATCATTATCAATATTTTTAATAGATTTTGCTGTATCTCCTAAAGTTTTTCCTTCCAATAAGCAATCACGATCGGTTATGGCAAGGCAGAACGAGTGTTGGTTCTCTGCAAAATAGCGATAACATTCCCCTATAGTACTTCCTCCACCAGCGAATTTCGAAAAACGGTAAATATTGTCCAAATACTTTGGAGTGTTTTTTTTATCTCTTGATGAAATTTGCTTTTTTATTTCATTTTTTACCTTTAATAAGTGATAATCTAATATAATATTATAAAACGTAACGTCCATAAGGTTTTCGCACAACAATGTTGTTTCTGATTCGAAAAAGCGAAAGCCATTATTACATTTATTGATATTAATGATGCTCATATTCGGTTCTTTTTGAGAATCGGTTTCGTCATCAATCAGTATTTTTGTGTAAAATCCACCCTTAAAATAGTTGTATATGGAAGATAAGTCAAAGAAATCAGTGTCTAATTGTTGAAATACGTTGTGTTCAATTGAACCTTTTTTATTCTTACAGTAAAAATCTTTTAGTTTGATTATATTCGGTCGCTCGGAATAAACAAAATGGCATCCTTTGTATTGTCCTAATGCGATATAGAACAATGCATCCATAATTCGTTTTTGTTCTTGTATTCTTTTGTGTTTTTGCTTCGAGGTTTCACCTTTTGATGATTCTCCATTGGTTAACTTTTCCACAAGAGTTTTATCAATGTAATATAGCATAATTATTCCTCCTCTTCGTCAAAAAAGCCAATAGGCCAATTTTCAATATTACCTTCTTCTAAATAGTACGTAGAGCGAACAACTCCATCTCCATCAAAAATAAGTATGTTTACATTTGATGGTTCAAGTTTTTCAAAACAAATCAAGGATGAAAGTTTGTTTAAAATCATTCTTGAATGAGTTTCTATGACAAATCTTAACAAGAGGTTATTGTCTTTGCAATATGATATCGCCTTGCATACAAGAGCAATAAATCTAGCGACTATTCCAGGGTGCATATGAACTTCTGGCTGTTCAATAAATATAATTTTATTGACAGTTTCCTCACTATTTATGCTGTCCCATACCATAAGCAATATAGGCAAGATTTGAGAAAAACCAAAGCCTAAATCAACGATATTACGATAAGGACCCTTTTTTTCGCTTAATTCTACTTCTATATAATTGCCATTTGTTTGTACTCGAATCTCAATTTTGAAATTGTCATACAACCAAGAATTTAGGGTTTCCATAACTTCCTTGTCCCTACTTTTTTCCAAAAGGTAAAAAGCAAGATTTTTTCCATCTGATGAAATCTTTTGATTGTCACCACTAAACATATCAATATCATAATCTCGGGATATGTCTAGTCTAATTGGCTGAATGTATTCTATGCTATCAGACAAAGCAACAAATCCTTTATCTACTTCATCAGATATGTCTTGCAGTGTAGAAAGTCTTTCCTTGACATTTATATTTTTATCTTTTTGCCATTCTGTTAGACTCATCCCGTCTATCATAAAGTTTGGCAAATACTTTCTATCTTGCATTGTTTCCGACAACTCGAAATTTACATCAGGGTACGATTCGTCACAATCAGAAATATTGAACGGCTTAACAGTACTAACCTCTAGGTTCTCTGTTACTTCGTTTCTGAATTCTGTCAGTTTTTCGAAATTCGTTGTACTTTGATATAATGTTTTATTGTTTCTATATAGCAAATCAATATTCTGAATTTTCTCTTTGTTAATCTCCTTGTCGAATTGTAATGATTGACGTATAAACCATTCTTTGTCGATATTGTTTGCGAGAGAATTGTTGACAAAATGATATTCTATCCCCATTGTTGTTGATTCCCAATTGCCATCTTTAATTGTGTTTTTGAAGTTTTTGAAATCGACATCAGAATTTTTCCAGTTAAATCCAAAACCCTTGCACGAATTTTTCAACAATGGAAAAAACTTTAAAAACGAGCTCTTTCCACTGCTATTAGCACCAACAAGTATCGTGATAGGTTTAAGTTCTATCTCTCCGGTGTCTTCAAAACACCTGAAATTATTGAGTCTTATGGATTTGAGTATCATTTTGCCACCTCCTTGGATTTGTTATTCTGTTTTAAAACCTCACAAAGATATAAAACCCGTCGCAAATTTAAAATTTTTATGAAGATTTTTTTGTACATTTTTTTTGTTTTGTGATATGTCTAATCCTTTACCTCGATCAAGGTTTGTGGAATCAACATTCAACATACCGCATAATCATTCGTCTTCTCCACCATTTCGTGCGGATTTGTGTAGCAACTCTACACTTTTCCGCACGTAACAGTGTGTTGGCTGAAAAAATATGCATTCACTTCCTCAGCACCTCCTCATTCAACTCATATACTCTTGAGCGGTTTTCTCCTTTGGGGATTAGGAGGTTCAGTTTTACGAATTTAACGAAATATTTCTTTACGGTTTCGGATGATTTGCCTGTCAATGATTGTGCTTTGGCGTTGGAAATAAAGCCGTTGCGTCTTATGTAGCCGAGTATCTGCATAAGGGAATCGGTATCCTTATCGGTAAGAATATCGGTAATTTTATCGGTAAAAATATCGGTAATCTCAGTAGATTTTTTCAAGAAGATGATGAAATAAGGAGAGAGGATAACGTATTATGAAAATTAATTTGCGTTGGATATTTTTTTTTGTACATTTGCATTAATTTCAAATTTGTATTAGATATGAATGCAACGGCTATTTCAACAGGTATAAATCCCCAGATGGAGGCACTTTGGACTTTGATTCTTGGACAAGGGAAAGAGGTTCAGGAGGCGATTTTCGAAAGGCTTTCTAATTTGTTTGGTCCTAAAACAGAAACTCCCCAACAGCAATATGTCAGGGAATCGTTGACTCGTGCCCTCAAGGGAGTAGAGGAAGCTAAAAGAACTGGCAAGAAATTGAAGTCGGTAGATGAGTTCATAGCTGAACTCGATTCTGAGGAGGAAGATTAATGGAAGTACAGATTTCTACTTACGAAGAATTTGAGCGACAGTTTAAGCGCTTGAGAAAGAAATACAAATCATTGAGGGAAGATTTTAAGGATTTTGTGAAGTCGTTAAAAGCAAATCCTTTTCAAGGTGTAGAACTGAAAGGCAATGTCAGGAAAATCCGTATGCAGATATCTTCCAAAGGCAAAGGGAAGAGCGGTGGGGCCAGAATTCTCACCTTGAATATTTTGGTGAATGATCCAGAAGGCGTTGATGTTACGCTATTGACTATTTACGACAAAAATGAGATGGAATCAGTAAATGATAATTTCATTAATGATTTGGTAAAAAAAGCGAAAGGTGAGTGATAACAAAAAAAAACACCCCACAGAACACAAAAAAAACACAGACTCCTCTCCCTTCCGAGCGGAATCTGTGTTTTCTCTATATAAAACAATCGGGAAACTTACAGCGTAATCTCGCACTGCTGTTCCACCTTCTTGGCGAGGTTCATAAAGTACTTTGCCTGGGGGGCGTTGTCGTCGAGGACTGATGGCTTGCCCTCGTCGCCGTTCTCGCAGATCGACTGGATGAGCGGAATCTGCTCCAGGAGCTCGAGGTTGTATTTCTCGGCGATGGGCTTGTTGCCGTCCTTGCCGAAGATGTAATATTTGTTGTTGGGCAACTCGGCAGGGGTAAACCACGCCATATTCTCCACGATGCCGAGGATTGGAACGTCAACCTTGTCGTTGCGGAACATATTGATGCCCTTCACCACGTCGGCGATGGCCACCTGCTGAGGTGTGGAAACGATGATGGCGCCACGGAGCTTAACGGTGCTTACCACAGTGAGGTGAATGTCTGATGTGCCTGGAGGCAGGTCGAACAAGAGGTAGTCGAGAGCGCCCCAGTCGCCGTCGTTGATAATCTGGTTCAGGAAGTTGCTGGCCATAGGTCCGCGCCAGATTGCGGGATTCTCGGGATCGAGGAAGAAACCCATCGAGAGAATCTTAACGCCGTATTTCTTGGCTGGGATTATGAGGTCGTGGCCGTCCACCTTGATGGCCTCGGGATGGTAATCCTCCAGGCCGAACATTTTTGGCATTGATGGACCGAAAACGTCGGCGTCGATGAGGCCCACCGAGTAGCCCAGCTTTGCGAGAGCCACTGCGAGGTTGGCGGTAACGGTAGATTTTCCTACTCCGCCCTTGCCTGACGATACAGCGATGATGTTCTTGACATTCTCAAGAGGAATCCTCTGCTCCTCTGGTTTCTTGGCATTGGCTGGGGCTATGTTCTCCACATAGATCTCGATGTTTACCTCGGGATTTATCTCAGCCGCAATTACCTGACGCACTGCCTTCTGAAGCGAGTTAACGAGAGGCTTGGTGCTATGTGTTATCTTCAGATAAACCTCGATGCCCTCCTGTCCAAGCACCACCTTGTCCACGATACCCGAGGTAACGATGTCTTTCTGATTCTGAGGGTTGGTAATCAGGCCCAGGGCCTTCATTACGTCCTCTTCTGTAAAACCGTATTCCATTTTTTATTAAGTGATTGAAGTAATCGAAGTGATTGAAGTGTTGAAGTGATTGAAGTGTTGAAGTGGTTGAAGTGGTTGAAATCACACTAACGTTCTTTTATTTCTGTTACTTCTATCACTTCAATTACTTCTGTTACTTCAATTACTTCTCAATGTAGCTATCCTTGAATCCGAGCATATAGAGCACGCCGTCGATGCCGATGCTGGAGATCGACTGCTGGGCGTTGGCCTTTACCTTTGGCTTGGCGTGGTATGCGATGCCGAGGCCCGCGAGGTTCAGCATTGGGAGGTCGTTGGCGCCGTCGCCCACTGCTATCACCTGCTGGAGGTTCAGGTTCTCGAACTGCGCGATCATTCGCATCAGCTCGGCCTTGCGCTTGCCGTCCACGATATCGCCCACGTAGTTTCCTGTAAGCTTGCCGTCCTCGTCGATCTCAAGCTCGTTGGCGTAAACGTAGTCGATGCCGAATTTCTGCTTCAGGTAATGTCCGAAATATGTGAAACCTCCCGAGAGGATGGCTATCTTGTAGCCGTACTGCTTCAGGATGCGGAGTGTGCGTGCCACGCCCTCGGTGATTGGCAGGTTCTCGGCTATCTCCTGCATTACGCTCACGTCGAGGCCCTTCAAGAGCGATACTCGCTTGGTGAAGCTCTCGCAGAAATCTATCTCGCCCCTCATTGCCGATTCGGTGATGGCCTTCACCTGGTCGCCTACTCCAGCGCGCATTGCCAGCTCGTCAATCACCTCTGTCTGGATCAATGTGGAATCCATATCGAAGCATATCAGACGGCGGTTGCGTCGGTAGAGGTTGTCCTCCTGGAAAGATATGTCGTAGCCCAATTCCTTGGATAGGCGCATAAACTCGCTGTGGAGAAACTCGCGGTCCTTTGGCGTACCACGGACAGACATTTCCACACAGGCGCGGGTCTTGCCGTGGAGAGCCTCGTCCTGCTCCAATGGCACACGGCCTGTAAGACGTGTTATAGAGTCGATGTTGAGGCCCTGCTCAGCCAAAACTCTCGATACTGCTGATATCAATTTTGCCGAGATGTGGCGGCCCAGAAGCGTGATTACGTGGCGGTTTTTGCCCTGTTTCTTCACCCATCCGCGGTATTCCTCCTTGTCGATGGGCGAGAATCTTACCTGAACGCCCATCTCGCAACTTGCGAAAAGCATTTCCTTGAGGATGTTTCCCGAATCCTTCTTGTCGGCGCGGAACATTATTCCGAGCGAGAGGGAGTTGTGGATATCAGCCTGACCGATATCGAGGATCTCGGCGTCGTATTTTGCTATTATGGCCGCAAGCGCAGATGTTAGGCCTGGCTTGTCCTCTCCAGTGATGGAGGCCATTATGATTTCGAAGTCTATGTTGTCGAATTCCATTGTTTATTCTGTTGTTATTATTGTTTTGCGCAAATGTAGGTATTTTTGCGGTATTGTCAAAAAAAAACGTCAGGTGATTTTTTTTTCACCAGACGTTTTTTATATATAAATATCTTTAATCTCTAAACTTTACTCTTTAAACTTTCCACTTTACTCTTTCCTACATTTCCATATACCTCATCAGCGCCTTGTATCGGTCCTCCATCAGGTCGGAGTATTTCTGGTCGCCCTGACGCACGTTTCTGATGCGGTATCCGTTGCGCTCCAGACCCTGGATCACCGAGGAGGTTTCCTGACCGTTCAGCTTTATGATGGCCCTGACGCCGTGAGCCCCGCTTGGCTGGGTAAGCATCGATGTTATCTTCATCGAGTTGTTTTCGGCCACTCCAGATATCAGCGCTGGCGAGAAATCCCTGTCCTCGCTCTCCAGCTCTATCTCTCCGCCAGGCATCTCCGACGATGTAAGGCTGGCCAGCTCCTCTATTATGGATAGCGGAGTAATGTAGCCCTGATACTTGTGCTTGCCGTCCACCACTGGCAACAGGGAATACTTGCCCTGCGATACCTTGTTGAGCACTCCGAAAATGCTCTCGTCGATATCGGCGCAAGGCTGAGGCAGTGGCAGGCTTCCTATAGAGGTGCCGTTAGGGGCATCATATAGAGCCGATTCCGACACCAGCCCGCAGTAGTCCATATTCTCGGCCACCACTGGAAGATGCTGTACCTTGTAGTCGTCCATCAGTATCAGGCCATTGTCGGCGGTCTCGGTGGGCGATACGTGTGGTATGTCTGTAGATATTAATTTTGTCAATGACATAGTTTTATTTTGGAAAACGCTTGCAAAGTAAGCGAAAAATAATCAATTTTGCACTTTTGTAGCATAAATTTAATATTAAAAAAACATAAAAACACTAATATTGCGGAATGAAAAATTCACTCAACATACTACGCGGTCCGCTCACCCTGGATTTTGTGGAGCAGGCCATTGCCGCGAGGCCAGATGCTGTGGTTTTTGTAGCTGATACAGAACATAGGCTGGAATACTCGTTCGGCATCGATGTGCTTAAGTACAAACAGCTGATACGGAAGTACATAGAATTGCTATCAGCTGAAAAAATAAAGACAGGCATAGAGACCGACTTCCGCCACGAGAACATACTCCACGCTGGCGACTGCGGGGCCGATTTCGTGGAGATAAATACCGACAACTACCTCCAATACCGCGAGCACTACATTCTCGGCATAGAGATTGCCAACGAGAGGGGCATAGGCGTGGTGGTATCAGGTACTGATACAGAGACTTTTACAGCTGATATGCCCCAAAACTTGAAATTCGAGATTCATAAACTATAACACCAAACATATGCGACACTTTTTACTTACACTGATTATTTCCATCCTGGCTTTTGTAGCTGATGCGCAGGTAACCACCTCATCCATAACGGGTGTGGTGAGCAATGCCGACGGCGAACTGCCTGGCGCCACAGTGGTGGCCGTACACACCCCGTCGGGCACGCAGTACGCCGCCGTAACCAACGCTATGGGCCGATACGTGATACAGGGTATGCGTCCAGGCGGACCATACAAGGTTACATTCCAGTTTGTGGGACAGAATCCCAAGGAGGAGAGCAATGTGTATCTCCAGCTCGGCGAGACCTCCACTCTCGACGCCTCGCTTTCCGTTAGGGACGAGCAGATAGAGACCGTGGTGGTGACGGCCAAGGGCAAGAAGGCTGGGTCATCAAATTTCGATTCCGACAACATATCGGCCACTCCTACCGTAAGCCGCAGCATCTATGACGTGGCCAAGCAGAATCCGCTGGCCAATATCTCCAAGGCGGGCGGAATCACATTTGCAGGAAGCAACAACCGCTACAACTCGTTTCAGATAGATGGTACGGTCAGCAACGACGTATTCGGACTGGCACCGACTGGCACCAACGGCGGACAGACCGACGCCAACCCTATATCCCTGGAGGCCATTCAGGAGATTCAGGTGGTGGTTTCTCCGTTCGAGGTTACACAGTCGGGATTCACTGGCGGTGGCATCAACGCCGTCACCAAGTCGGGCACCAACAAGTTCACGGGCTCGGTTTACGGCTACCTGACCAACGAGAATTTCTATTCCAAGTGGAGTCAGCCCGCCGAGATGGAGAAGGCACTCGATTCCGAGAAGACCAAGACCATAGGAGCCAACGTGGGAGGCGCCGTGGTTAAGGACAAACTCTTCTATTTTGTATCAGTGGAGAACACCAGAAACGAGGTCCCAAACCAGTTTTATCCAGGAGCTCAGGATTACCTGTCATCAGCTGAAGCCCAGGCCATTGCCGACCATTACTACAAGGCCACAGGTATAAGGGAAAGCATCAGCAACCGCGGTATCGACAAGAACTCGCTGAATCTCCTTGGCCGTATCGACTGGAATATCACCAACAAGCACAAGATGGCCCTCCGCTATCAGTACAACGACGCCTACAAGGACAAGTACGATACCAAGAGCACCACTTATTATTTCCCAAACTCCACATACAAGCAGAGCTCTAAAACCAACTCCGTGGTATTGGAACTCAACAGCAATTTCTCTCAGAATGTTTACAACGAGTTCCGCACAGGCCTCACCTACGTGCGCGACAAGCGTGATGTCAATTATCTGGCCCCTAACGTGCAGATATACAGCGCAGGTGGCGATTTCGACGTTACAAACAACACCTGGAATACTGGCAAGATAGGCGTATCGATAGGCACCGAGGCATCATCTGGAGCCAACGCCGTGGATGTGGACGCCTACACCTTCGAGGACAACCTGTCGCTCTACAAGGGCAACCACTCGTTCACATTCGGAACCCACAACGAGGTTTTCAAGTCGTACAACCTCTTTATCCAGCATTGCACGGGAACATACCTCTACAATTCTACTCAGGATTTCCTCAACGACAATGCCTTCCGTTTCCAGTACAACTACTCTGACCCTCAGCTGACTGGCTCCACCAACTGGGCTGGCACCACCAAGTCGGGTCAGTTTGGATTCTACGCCCAGGACAAATGGAACGTCAGCAGAAACCTGAACCTGACATACGGACTGCGTGTGGATATCCCAGTATCATTCAATTCGCCAACCGAGAATCCTGATTTCAACGCATCAGAATACTCAAAGAAATACGACGTGAAGGTAGGCGAGGCTCCATCGGCCAAGCTCCTGTGGTCGCCACGTCTCGGTTTCCGCTATTACCTGACCGACAGCCACAAGACACTGCTCCGCGGAGGTCTCGGAATGTTTACAGGCCGTGTGCCTTTTGTATGGATGACCAACCTCTGGAACAATACGGGAATGGAGATGAAGGGCATCACCATAAGCAAGGAGGTGCCAAGCATCCAGCAGTTTGGCAACGACCCTCAGGCCGCGATGAACTCATCGGCAGGATCGGCCAGCAAGCCTACCATCAATACCGCCGACCGCAAATTCAAGTATCCTCAGGTACTGCGCACCAACCTCGCATTGGAGCACCGTCTGCCAGGCGATGTTAAGGTAACCATCGAGGGACTCTATTCCAAGACTATGAACAATGTCTTCTTCGAGAATCTGGCCCTCACTGAGAACGGAAAGGTTTACGCGGTGGAAGGCGTTGAGGCGTCGTCGGCCCCATACTTCTCGGCCAACTACGGCGATTATTACACCATCATCAACCTGAAGAACACCAACAAGGGCTATACCTACTCGCTCACCGCCAAGGCTGAGAAGAGTTTCGGATTTGGCCTCGATATGATGGCCGCCTACACCTACGGACGTGCCAAGAGCGTGAACGACGGTACCTCGTCGGTGGCCGCCTCCAACTGGAAGTACAACTACAGCGTGAATCCCAACTCCGAGGACGAGGTTGCCTTCTCTTACTTCGATGTTCCAAACAGGATAGTAGCCAGCGCGTCGTACACCTCGCCCAAGTATTGCCACGGCCTGATGTCGTCAACATTGGCCATCACATACACTGGCAACAGCGGTCAGCGCTACTGCCTATCGATGAACGAGGCCGCCGACTACAACGGCGATACCCAGAAGGGCAACTCTCTGCTTTACATTCCTACCGACTCTGAGCTCCAGAAGATGAGTTTCGCATCGGAGGACGACCGCGCCAAGTTTGCCTCCTGGATAGCTGATGACAAGTACGCATCGTCGCACCGCGGACAGTATGCCGAGAGGTATTCCAACACAGCTCCATTCGAGCATCACTGGGACCTTCACTTCGCGCAGAATATCTTCTACCTGAAGGAGCGTGGAAGCAGAGTTCAGCTCTCGTTTGATATCATCAACTTCTCCAACATGCTTTGTCACAACTGGGGAACATATTACGAGAGCCTCTACAACCTCTCGGTTCTCAAGTGCGAGAGCGTGGATGCCGAGAGCCGTGTGGCCACATTCTCCTACAACAATCCCAAGCTCGCCATCAGCGATCTCTACTCGCGCTGGCATGCTCAGATAGGTTTCAAGGTGATTTTCTAAATATCGCTTAGCCTTATAGATACAAAAAATCCGAATTGCTGGAAGTCGGCAATTCGGATTTTTTTTGTGTGGGTTTATTTGTCGTCGTAATGTCCGAGGGCTTGGAGCACAAGCACCTCCACAATGTCGTTGTCGATTCTATATACCACACGGTTCTTTTGGTCGAGACGACGGGAATAAGTATTTGGACGGCCTTTCAGGAGTTCCGGCTGACCAGTGCCTGTGGTGGGGTGCTCCTTGAGTTCCGCTAAAATCTGACGGAGTTTTTTCTTAGCACTGGGCTGTCCCGATTTGGAGATAAGCAGAACGTCATCTTCTGCCTTCTTGGAATATGTTACCTTGTACATAGTTATGCCAGCAATAGTTTATCTAATTCCTCATCTGTAAAGGTCACACATTCACCTCTTTTTATCTGTTCCTCGGCCTCGTCAAGGTCCTTGTAGAACTGCTCGCTCTCGTAATAATCCACCTCTTCCTTCTCCCTTTTCTTTCGGAGTTTCTGAGCGTATTTCTGCATCTTTTCTATGAACGAGAAATCTATGTCGTCTCCCAACAGGAGTTTAAAAAGGTCTTCTCTTTTTGCTGATAATTCAAGTGCCGCTGTTGTCATAGTATAATATTTATTGGTTTGTGGTGCAAAGATACATATTTTTTGATATTATCTAAAAATTAATTCGGAATTAAAATCTACAAAATTAAACAAAAGAGTTGAATCATATTGGAGTTCGTTGGGTTTATTTGTCGTCGTAATGTCCGAGGGCTTGGAGAACAAGCACCTCCACAATGTCGTTGTCGATTCTATAAACTACACGGTTCTTTTGGTCGAGACGTCGGGAATATGTATTTGGACGGCCTTTCAGGAGTTCCGGCTGACCGGTGCCTGTGGTGGGGTGCTCCTCCAATTCATCAAGAATTGTTACGAGTTTTGTTCTGATGCTTTTAGAACCAGACTTTTGGATCATTTTTATGTCGTCGTCGGCTCTTTTGGTAAAGTTTAATTTATACATATCCTATTCTCCCAAAAGCATTTTATGTAATTCTTCACGTGTGTATGTTACGTACTCGCCCCGGCGATATTGTTCCTCGGCCTCGTCAAGATCCTTATAGAACTGCTCGCTCTCGTAGTAATCCACCTCTTTCTTCTCCCTTTTCTTTCGGAGTTTCTGAACGAATTTCTGAACCTCGTCTATGAATGAGAAGTCTATGTCGTCTCCTGACAGGGTTTTTATAAGGTCTTCTCTTTTTGCTGATAATTCAAGTGCCGCTGTTGTCATAGTATTGTATTTATTGGTTTGTGGTGCAAAGATACATATTTTTTGATATTATCTAAAAATTAATTCTTCATTTTGCTATTCCATCAAAAAACAATTATTGCTAATTTTGAGACCTGAAATTATTACTACAAAATATACAAAAAAATGGCAAAGATAACTAAAGAGATGGCCTTGCGCTATCACGAGGAGGGACGCCCTGGTAAGATTGAGGTTGTCCCAACCAAACCTTACAGAACCCAGACAGATTTGTCGCTCGCATATTCACCAGGCGTGGCTGAGCCATGTCTCGAGATTCAGGCAAACCCTGACAACGCATACCGCTACACCGACAAGGGAAACCTTGTGGCTGTAATCTCGAACGGTACAGCAGTTCTCGGTCTTGGCGACATAGGCGCAGTATCAGGAAAGCCTGTAATGGAAGGTAAGGGCCTCTTGTTCAAGATCTACGGCGGTATCGACGTTTTCGATATCGAGGTAAACGAGAAGGATCCTGATAAGTTCATCGAGGCCGTTAAGGCTATCGCTCCTACATTTGGAGGTATCAACCTTGAGGACATCAAGGCTCCTGAGTGCTTCGAGATTGAGCGCCGCCTCAAGGAGGAACTCGATATCCCTGTAATGCACGACGACCAGCACGGTACAGCCATCATCTCCTCTGCAGGACTTATCAACGCCCTCGAGGTTGCCAACAAGAAAATTGAGGACGTAAAGATCGTGGTAAACGGTGCAGGTGCCGCAGCAATCAGCTGTACAAAGCTTTACGTGGCTCTCGGCGCCAGGGTTGAGAATATCGTGATGCTCGATTCAAAGGGCGTAATCACCGACGACCGTCCAAACCTCACTGAGGAGAAGAAGTTCTTCGCAACATCGCGCCGCGACTGCAAGACTCTCGAGGAGGCCATCAAGGGCGCCGACGTGTTCCTCGGACTCTCCAAGGGCAACATCCTCTCGCAGGATATGGTACGCTCTATGGCCGCCAACCCAATCGTATTCGCATTGGCAAACCCTGTTCCAGAGATTACATACGAGGAGGCAATGGCCTCACGTCCCGACGTTTTGATGTCAACAGGCCGCAGCGACTA
>JAZQPB010000173.1:0-7771 GCA_045628165.1 Bacteroidales bacterium
CTTGCTTGCTTGCTTGCTTGCTTGCTTGCTTGCTAACATAATTTCCTTATTTACCAAATTATTTGTCATAAATTTTGTTAATATTTTACAAATATTTCTTGTTTGTATCTGCAAAGGTAAAAACTATTTTTGAATCGTGCAATAGTTTCAGGAAATATTTTTTCTATCACCTCAACATTTCAACCTCTTCAGCTCTTCTCTATCAGCTCGAAAGGCAAATCGAAGAGGCCGGCGAAATCCTCGCCGTTTTCCTGAATTTCCTCGTTATCAGCTGAATAATGCCAACAGACTTTTACTGCAAAGCCCTTGGCATGAAGCTCCTCCAACATTCTGAAAAGAAGGAATATCAGCTGGGTGCTCGATGTGCTGAAATACGAATAGCTGAAATCTACAACTGTTAAAGGCAAGGGATTTTCCACGTATTTGGCAAACCAGTCTATTACAGGAAGATAGACTTTCTGCGGATCCTCGGGATACGAGCTTCCTGAAAAACTGAAAATACCCTCCTGGGCATCCAGCAGAATTTCGGGAGTGGCGAAAGTGGAACTTGCCTTATATGGCTGCAATGTTTCTGTACTCATAATTTTGAATGTTTTAAGCGTTCCAAATATACAACTTTTTTTGAGAGTACACAAAAAAAATGTTGAAAAACTGAATCAGTTTTTTCCAGCAATACGGTCCATGTGGCAGAGCATCAGGCTGCCGTCGCCATTGCGGAGATGCATTCCGCTGCCGCCGCAGAAACGGAAAAATCTGCAATCGGCGCATTTGCCGGTGCGGGCCCATTCGCGGTCGCGGTGAGGCTTGTATCCATTGGTCCAGACATCCCAGAAATCGTCCTTGTAGATATTTCCCTGGGCGTATTTCTCGCGGATGCCCGGGCATGACGAAATGGTGCCGTCATTCAGGATGGCGCCCACCGAAATTCCGGCCTGACACGCAAAAAGATGATCGCGCACAATTCCCTCGTATCTGCCCAGGAAACCCTCGCAGCTGTAGCTGATGTGATATCCGTTTCGGCGGTTTTCGGCTATGAAGTGCATCAGCTCGTGGAATTCTTCGGAGTTAAGCTGAAGGTCGGGATTGTCGCCGGCGCGGCCGTTTGGGAACGCCGTGAAAACCCTCCAGTTCCTTACGCCCACCTCCCACAATCTGTCGCGGAGCTCGGCGAGACCTTTCAGACTGTTGGGAGTCACGCAGGTGGCCACGTCCCAGTTTACATCGGTTGTCCGGCCAAGGAGCCTGATGGCGTTGAAGGCCCGCTGAAAACTCTCCTTGTTCTGACGCATATAGTTGTGGTCGGCCTCGTTGCCGTCCAGCGAAATTGTGGCGGCGCGGAGTCCGCTGCGCAGAAGTCCCGTAAGTTTCTGCTCGGTCATCAGCATTCCGTTGCTCACCACGCTCCACGGAAACTCGCGCTTGTAGAGCTCCATGCCCACCTCCTCGATATCTTTTCTGAGAAGCGGCTCGCCACCGGTCAGGATTATGAGAGTGTGGTGGTTGTCCACGTGTGGAAGAATGCTGTCTATCACCTTCAGGAAATCCTCCTTGGGCGTATCCTTGAACGCCGACTGAGGAAGACACGAGCTTCCGCAGTGCCGGCAGTTGAGATTGCACCTGAGCGTGCACTCCCAGAAGAGCTGTCGGAGTTTCTTCTCCTTAATCTCCTGCTTGCGGAGCATACGCTCAAGTTCCAATCCAATTCGCTGTTTTATAGAAAGTTCCATTAGTTGGCTTCGTTGTTTTCGGGATCATTATTCTCCTCGGGCAGCTTGCTGATTACGGGATTGTAGGTGGTATCGCAGCTGCCAACGTACCAGTCGTCATCGCCATCCTTGTAATCCACATTTATCGCAACCGAGTCCTTTGTGTAGCCATCCTTGAATGTTACAATCGACATGGGACTAGTACCCATATTCTCCGACTTCAGCTCGAAAGTGCCGTCGGCCTTGGTTACTAACGTGTCGAGCCTGTGGTATGGGAAAGTGACCACCACCTTGGCATCGGCCACAGGTTTCTTGTCCTGGTCGGTTACAGTGCCTGAAACCTTAAAGCTGGCATTGGGACAGCCGTAAAGTTCTACCATTCCGCCATCACCTTCTTCGGAATCACCGCAGGCGAAACCTAATACACCCAAAAGGACCACGAGAATCCGGGTCCAGAGATTTGTGAGTTTTGTTTTCATGTTTATTAAAAATAAAAAATAATTATTTGTTTTATTATATAACACATTATCCCCACCAAACCCTAACAAATACCTTTTAAAAAAAATCAGTTTGTTCGGGCAGCTGATGGCCAACCAAACAAACTGATTGAAAAGGATCAAATCACGAAATTGATGGAAATGTCGTCCACAGACCCCACCTTGAAATCGCGGTAGTCTATAATTCTCTCGCCATCAGCTGATTCTATCTCTATCCTGAGACATGAACCCTCGCGCAGGCTCAGCTCAAAATAGTACTCGCCCCTCAGAGAGGTTCTGTCAGCTGATAGCACCTCAGTCTCGTGGCTCTCCCCTGCCCTGCGCAGACGCACCGAAACCGATTCCAAAGGCTTGGCGTTGAAATCGGTTACGCGTCCCATTATCCTGTAAAACTGGAAATCCTGTCCCATGTACTACTTGAAGGAAACTGAACCGAGAATCATGCCAGCCTCCTCGGCGTAGTCGTCAGAGAAACTCTCAAATACGAAGCAGGCAACCTTTCTCAGCTTGCTGATGAAAACGGCGCAGATGCAGTAAGTACCGTCGGCGTTCTGACCCAGCACGGCCATACCCTCGCCATTCTTTACCTGGAGCTCCTTTACCTCGTAATCGTTCTCGTCGTCGCTCATGCCCATATCCTCAAAAGCAATCTCGCTGAGAACCTCTCCGAGCTTACCGCCGTCAATTCTCTGATACTCAATAGGCTCTATTGCCATCGCGAATTCCTCGTCATCGGTAGAGGCCGAGAAACTCTCGCTTGTGTTCGAATCGATGTTCATGCCGTCCAGAATACCGAATACTACACCGTTGCCCCATGAATATGTCTGCATATTCTGGGCAAAAACAGATGATACCATTGCCACAAGGGCAACTGCTAATGTTAAAAAGAACTTTTTCATTTTTTGATAAATATTAAATTAGTTAAATAATACTCACTTTTTATGGATATTTTGAGCTGATGGCAAAACTATCCGCCGCAAATTTACAAACAAAAACAATTCTAAACAAATTTTGACCACGCAAACAGTCTTCGTTTTTTCAGATACATGATATCACTTTCATAACAATACGACTCCTGCTCAAAAGGGATTTTCCTGTATGCATTGTAGTGGTCCATGCCCCGGAAACGGTTAATCAGATAGAAGACGCCGTACAGCAGATAGAAAAAAATCAGCAGGCACTCCAGCTGCTGGCGTAGATGTATCCGCTCATGATTGATAAGCAGCGCAAAACTCCTGCGTGTACGCTTGCTGATGCCGTCTTTCACAATTATAAAAGGCCACAGAGTGATTCCAGTGTAGTTTTTGAGAATCTTGTTGAATAATATGGGAGAAACAATTATCATTTTTCTAAAAAAAATTCCAGTCCGGCAATCAATTATGGCACACTTTGTGTAATATGTTAAGTGGTTTTAAACTAAAGTAAATAAATATTTTTCATTTTCATTTTTCATTTTTTTTGGCGGAGGGCGTTGTGAAACGTTCTCCGTTTTTTTTATCATACCAGCTGATGGCGTGTTATTTTTTATCATATCAGCTGATGGCAAAAAAAATCAAACCCTCACCTTGGGCAATGAAACCTGAAAAGTGGTGCCGAGACCCTCGTCGGAAATCACGGAAATCCCGCCGCCGTGCTTGCGGACAAACTCGTTGCAGAGTATCAGGCCCAGACCCGTGCCCTGCTCCTGCTTGGTGCCGGATGTAGACGAGATCTTGTCGATCTTGAAAAGCCTGTCTATCACCTCGGGCGACATTCCCACGCCGTAATCCACCACGCGGATATAGCTGTTGGCATCGTCGCTGTCGAAAATCACATCCACGATGTTGTCCTGATACGAGTATTTCACGGCATTGGTCACGAGGTTCCGCAATACGGTCTGTATCATGTTGGGATCGGCGTAAATGGTGTCTACTCCGTTGTTCATGAACTTGAGGCCGATGTGCTTGGCGTTGCAGATGGATTCTACGGAATACTGAAGGTGCTCTATCAGCTGGGCCACCTCCACATCCTCGGGATTGCACTTGATGGTGTCGTTCTGCGAGCGGGTCCATGTAAGGAGGTTTTCCAGAAGCTTGTAGATATTGTCGATGCTGTCGGAGAGCGATTCGGCGAGGTCCATGCGGTGAACGCTATTAGCTTCCCTGGCCTCCTCCATGTATATATCCGAGATCATCTTGATGCTCGAGATCGGATTCTTGAGGTCGTGGGCTATAATGGAGAGAAAACGGTCCTTGCTCTGATTGCTGGACTGCAGATCCTCTATCTGCTTGCTGAGCGGCGCGGTCCACCGCTCGGATTTGCTCTTGGTCATCTTGAGACCCGATTTCACTATCAGGTTGATATCGAGCAAAACCATGCAGATGTAGAGCGCCAGATAGTCGAGATACGAATATTCGTGGTTCTTGAAATCATGGCACACGGCCACAATGAAGAAGAGCGCGATAAAGGAGAATGAGCCCAGAAGCCTGAGACTGTTGCGGTCGCCCCTGCGCCACGACAATACCAGCTGAAAGTACACATATATAATAAGTGCGAAATTCACAATATAAAAGAGCTGTCTGAGCACTCCGAAATACTTGATATCCACCACCAGGAACAAGGCATTGAGCACCAGAAACAAGGCCGGCGGAAGCATTATGAAGATATTCCTGATGCGCGGAAGCTTGGCCATGAGCGCGTGCATGTACGACAGGCTGCCGAAAAGCATCGTGAGGAAAAAGAAAGCCAACGCCCTCGACAAACGCTCTCCCATGGTGGCAAAAGCCCACTCGCCCCACACAGAGTGGCCTCCGGCATACGACATGAGCATTATTACGCACACATCGGCCGTAAAACCAACCCAATGGGCAGGACGACGGCCGGCTGTAAAGTACATAAGCACATGCAGAATGGCCAGCACACTCAAACCACCTATTATTAATAGTGAAGATATATCGGATATCGGCATTTGGCAAAAAATTAGTTCAGCACAAAATTAACAATAAAAAAATTTCCTCATACATTTTTTTTCGGATTTTTTTGCATAATTTTTTTACACTTTTAAAAAAAGTTAATTTCTGTAAAATAAGGCTTAAACATTTGGCATTAATAAGAGCTTTAGCTAATTTTGCTTTCATAAAAATATTAAAAAGATAAACATGAACCAGATAGTAGACATCAAGGAACTAAACGAAAAAATCAACAGGGAAAGCCAGTTTGTTGATATGATCAACATGGAAATGGGCAAGGTGATAATAGGCCAGAAACAGCTTACCGAGGGCCTTCTGATAGGTCTCCTGAGCAACGGCCACGTGCTCCTGGAGGGCGTACCTGGACTTGCCAAGACATTGGCTATCAAGACCCTGTCGCAGATAATCCAATCCAAATTCAACCGTATCCAGTTTACACCGGACCTTCTGCCGGCCGACCTCCTGGGCACAATGATCTACTCGCAGAAAAACGAGGAGTTCGTGGTGAAGAAGGGTCCCGTATTCGCCAACTTTATCCTGGCCGACGAGATCAACCGAAGCCCGGCAAAGGTGCAGTCGGCTCTGCTGGAGGCCATGCAGGAGCATCAGGTAACCATCGGCGAGGAGACTTTCAAGCTCGACGACCCGTTCCTCGTGCTGGCCACACAGAACCCCGTGGAGCAGGAAGGCACATATCCGCTGCCCGAGGCGCAGGTAGACCGTTTCATGCTGAAAATCGTGGTATCCTACCCAAAGAAGGAAGAGGAGAAACTCATTATCCGTCAGAACATTACCGGCGAATTCCCAAAGCCGAACCAGATACTGAAGGCCGAGGACATAATCCGCGCCCGCGAGATTGTGAAGGAGGTATACATCGACGAGAAGATAGAGCAGTACATCGTGGACATCGTATCAGCTACCCGAAACCCAGAGGAATACGGCCTTGAGAGATTCAAGGAGCTGATAAGCTACGGCGGATCGCCACGTGCCGGAATCTCGCTGGCCAAGGCAGCCAAGGCATACGCTTTCATCAAGCGCCGCGGATACGTAATCCCCGAGGACGTGCGCGCCGTGTGCCATCCTGTGCTGCGCCACCGCATAGGACTCACCTACGAGGCCGAGGCCGAAAACATCACCACCGAGGAAATCATCAGCGAGATCCTGAACGCAGTACAGGTGCCTTAACCAAGTGATTGAAGTGATTGAAGTGATTGAAGTGATTGAACGCTTCAATTGCTTCAATTGCTTCAACACTTCAACATTTCAACATTTCAATTACTTCAACCACTTCAATCACTTAATTTGTGGAAACTTCCGACATATTAAAGAAAGTAAGGAAAATAGAGATCAAGACGCGCGGACTGAGCGCGCATCTCTTTGCCGGCGAATACCACAGCGCCTTCAAGGGCCGTGGTATGTCGTTCAGCGAGGTGCGCGAGTATCAGTACGGCGACGACATCCGCAACATCGACTGGAATGTAACCGCCCGTTTCGACAAGCCTTACATCAAGGTCTTTGAGGAGGAGCGCGAGCTTACGGTGATTCTGCTGGTGGACGTATCGGGATCGCTCGATTTCGGCAGCGACAGCATGAGCAAGCGCGACTACGTGACCGAGATTGCGGCCTGCCTGTCGTTCTCGGCCATCACCAACAACGACAAAATCGGCGTAATCCTGTTTTCCGATATCATAGAAAAATTTATTCCGCCCAAGAAGGGACGCCAGCATATTCTCCGCATTATCAGAGAGTTGCTCACATTCCAGCCTCAGGGCAAGGGCACCGACGCCGCCATGGCGCTGCAGTACCTCACCAGCGTTATCAAGAAGCGCAGCACTGTGTTCATGATATCAGACTTTGTATGTCCCGACTTCAGCGATGCGCTGCGCATAGCATCCCACAAGCACGACCTGATGGCGCTCAACGTATTCGACCACAAGGAGATAGAATTCCCAAATGTGGGCCTCGTGAATATGCAGGATGCCGAGAGCGGACAGTACAGGCTGGTGGATACATCAAGCCGGGCCGTAAGGGAGCATCTCCGCAAGATGGCTCTCAACCGCATGCACAACAACGAGAACATTTTCAGGCACGCGGGTGTGGACTGCGCCGTACTGGCCGACAACGAGGATTATGTGAAACCACTTATCAAACTCTTCAAATCCAGATAAATGAAAGCTTTGTTCAGGATAGCAGCGGCGGTGGTATTATTAGCATATCAGCTGATAAGCACATACGAAACCAAGGCACAGACCGCCAGCCTCAGCATCGACTCCAACTACGTGGAGATAGGCAGCCAGATAACTTTGACATTAGCTGTAAAAGCCTCTGAGGGACAGCAGGTAACGGTGCCGTCGTTCAGCAAGAACACAATAATTCCGGATCTGGAGATTGTGGGATATCTGCCCACCGACACTCTCAGGGATTCCGGCGGAAAAATGGCCCTGATGTACCGCTACCGCATCACATCGTTTGAGGACAGCACATTCCAGGTGCCTCAGATGCCGGTGCTCGTGGGAGCTGATACCATGTATACCAACTCGGTATCAGTAACTTACACCAAGCTTCAGAATATCGATTCCAGCTTTACGGCGGAAGTCGGACCAAGCGGTCTTAGGAAGAC
>JAZQPB010000174.1:0-9937 GCA_045628165.1 Bacteroidales bacterium
AAGGCGCAAGTCTCTGTATGTCAGTTGTCTGATTGCAGAGATTTGCGCCTTCTTTTGTTTTTTTGTGGTTAACGATTTTAACAACGCTTGTCTGGCATCTTTGTCGAAGCGTATCAGGTTCACTATCAGATGAATAATTCATCTCCTAATGAGCAGGCGGATGTCCGTATTATGAGTGGGTGCAGTAATCTCACGCCTCCCGTCAAGGATGTTTTACTCCAGGGCGGGCAGACGGTTTTTAGTGCCCAAATGTCAGAAGAAGCTTCCAAATGGTTTGCAGTAAGGGCCACTCAAGGACGTGCGCGGAAAGTATATGATAGTTTGCTGTCACTGAATGACGATTCTGTTGAGTTGTATCTTCCTGTCCTTAAGCGTATAGTGTATAGCAATGCTGATTTCGACCATCCATCCAAGGAGATAGTGGAAGAGTTGATGTATCCTAACCTGCTTTTCATGAGATGCACTCTTGAAAGGATGTTGTATTATCTCTATGACGACCAGCGTCCAAGGATTCCTGGATTTACTCCATATTATAATCATTGCATTGTGGATTCCAATGGCAAGAACGGACTTCTTGTGGTTCCTGACGTTCAGCTTCAGTCGTTCCGCATTATTGTGGAATCCGGCAATGAGTATATTATCCTGAATGAGAATGTTGATTCTGAATTCCTTGATGGCGACCGCGTGGAAGTTACCGGCGGGCCGTTTGCGGGTGTTCAGGGTGTGTTGGTGAGATACAGGCGTCATAGACGGGTGATGGTTCAATTAGATGGAATAGGATTGTTTGGCACGTCGTACATGCCTAACGATTGGATACGCAAAATCTCTTAGTTTTGTAATATGAATGCCCGGGATCAGATAAATAATAAGCGGATATTTAAGAATACAATTGTTCTGTGTCTTAGAATGTTGTTTACTATGGCCGTTACTCTATATACCAGCAGGGTAGTGCTTTCTACATTGGGTATAGTGGATTATGGTATTCATAATGTGGTGGGAGGCGTTGTGTCTGTGTTTTCGGTCTTGAATTCCAGTATGGTGACTTCTACTCAGCGCTATCTTACTTTTTGTCTGGGTGAAGGTGACTGTGAGAAATTAAGGCGCGCTTTTTCGCTGTCATTTACCATACATTTCATTATCGGAGTTGTTGTTGTATTTCTTGTAGAGATTGTTGGCGTTTGGTTCTTGAACAATAGACTTATGATACCCGACGACAGATTGTCCGCCGCCAATTGGGTTTTGCAAATGTCAGCTATCGCTCTTTTCTTCAATATATTGCAGGTTCCTTACAATGCTTCTGTTATCGCCCATGAGAGGATGGGCGTTTTCGCATGGATCAGTATTGTGGAAGTGATTCTTAAGCTGATGATTGTCTTCATGTTGAGTGCATTTGGTTTCGATAAACTTGTTTTGTATTCAATCTTATTGACTTGTATCTCCTTGGTTGTGTTGTCGATATATAGGATATCTTGTGTCAGGTTGTTTCCTGAGTGTAGGTACAGATATGTTTCCGACAGGAGCCTGTTTAAGGAGATGTTGGGTTTTGCCGGCTGGAATATGTTTGGAAGCCTTGCCTGGATGGGACGGGACCAGGGCTTGAATATTGTTCTGAATCTATTTTTAGGCCCCTCCATCAACGCATCCAGGGCAGTGGCCGTGCAGGTCTCTAATGCTGTTCAGAATTTCGCCAACAATTTTACCACCGCTATCAATCCTCAGATTACCAAGCAATATGCTCAAGGAAATATATCGGAGATGGAGATCTTGGCGTACAGGGCTTCCAAAATCTCTTATATGCTGTTGCTGTTTATTTCGATGCCGATTATCCTGAATATCGATTTTGTTCTTGATGTCTGGCTTGAGGAAGTTCCTGAATATACTTCAGTATTTATTGTTTTGATCCTGATTGATTGTCTGGTGCACTCGATATTTGGCAATCCTTTTATTACTTCCTTGATGGCTACTGGCAATATCAGAAGGTATCAGATTGTTTTGAGTACTATAATTCTTATGATAGTGCCGGCCGGATATCTGGCTCTGTATTTTGGTGCCCAGGCGCCATCGGTGTTCGTGGCAATGATTGTGATTACCGTGATTTCCGGTTTCGCAAGATATTGGTTTTGCAAGATTCAGATTAATTTCAGGCCTGATCTCTTTGTCAGGAAATCCATAGTGCCAATATTGTTGACAACTGCAACGGCTGTTCCTGTGCCTTTGCTGTTCAGGCATTACTGCGATATTGAATCTGAATTGATGTGTTTTGTGGTGTTGAGTCTGATATCTGTCTTATGTATTGGCTTGTCGATTTATTTTGTGGGACTTGATAAGGCGGAACGTGATTCCATTAATAAATTCATTGTAAATAAAGTGCCGATTATTAGTAATATAAGAAACAAATGGGTAAGAAAATAGGAATCTTGACATTTCATGCCTCTCATAATTATGGCTCAATGCTGTTGGCCTATGCCATGCAACATTGTCTGCAGGAATTGGGACATGAGCCTGTAATCATAAATCTGCGCAACGATGCTCAGAAAGAGATGTATCGCAAACCCAAGCCTGAAAACGTGAAGGGTTGGATTAAATTTATGTTGTTCCCTCGCAAATTTATGCATAATCGGAAGAAATGGCTTTCGTTTGAGAAATTCATGAAGGACCATTATGTACTTACTGATAATGAGTATCGTGGCAAAGAGGAAATTTCAGAAGATTTGCCAAACCTGCATTTGGATTGCCTGTTGAGCGCGGGAGATCAGATATGGAATCAGCGGTGCTACGATTGGGACTTGTCGTATCTTCTTCCTTTCCACAACGTTGGTACAGAATTGCTGTCGTATGCACCTTCTTTGGGAGGCGACGTTTCTTTTATGATGAGTCTGCCTTATGCTGATATGTATAAACTATATTTGCCCAAATTCAAGAAGATAGGAGTAAGGGAGCATGATGGCGCCATGGCCTTGGGTAGGCTGTTGGATTTGGAAATATCTGTAATGCCAGATCCTGTTTTCTTGAATGGAGTGGATGTGTATGAGGATTTGTCGGGCGATATGCCTTTGCAGAAAGGTAAGTATTTGTTTTATTATTCGCCGTGGGATTCCGTCGAGATGTTCAATCTCGCAAAGCAGTATGCGGATTCCAGACGCTTGACGATGGTAGCAACTAACGTGGGTTATCTTCGGCGTGATGTTGTCGCGTTTAATTATGCAGGGCCTAGGGAGTTTCTGAATCTTTTGAGGAATGCTGAGTTCGTCTGTGGCAACTCTTTTCATTTGGCGGTTTTCGCGATTCTTTTCCATAAGGAATTCGCGGTTTTGCACCAAGGCAAAGATTCCAGACTGGCGGATCTTTTAGGTACGTTTGGTATCCCATCAAGGGGAGTGAGTGTGGATAATCCTGATTTTTCGAAATTGGAACCAATCGATTATGCCCAAGTAGATAAAGTTGTTTCTGACTTGCGGACTAAAGGCCGGGATTTTTTGGTCTCGTTGGTTTCGTAAATTGTTTTATATATAAGCATTACATTATGCCAGAGATTTCTATTATTGTGCCAGTTTACAAGGCAGAGCAATACATTCGTCGTTGCCTCGATAGCATTATCGCCCAGGCTTTTACCGATTGGGAGTGTCTTCTTATCGACGACGGATCTCCTGATGCTTCGGGTAAGATTTGTGATGAATACGCTGGAAAAGATTGTAGATTCAGGGTTTTCCATAAGGAGAACGGTGGAGTAGGCAGTGCCAGACAGCTTGGCGTGGATGAGGCTGTCGGTGTATATTCCATACATATTGATCCTGATGACTGGGTGGAATCCACCATGCTGGAAGAGATGCATGCCTGTATCAAGCGGGAAGATGCGGACCTTCTGCTTGCTAATCAGTATTATTGCTCGAAAGATGGTACTGCTTTTTATCGGCAGAATTATGTGATTGATAGGCCATCTTATTTACTGTCTTTAATATTGCGTGGAAACCTGATGGGAGTTTTGTGGAACAAATTGATAAGACATTCCTTGTATAGGAAATATAACGTGAGATTCGTTCCTGGCCTGAATTTTTGCGAGGACGTGCTTGTCTGTGCACAGATTCTTATTCATGGCGAGGTGAAAGTCAGGTATTTGAATAAGCCTTTTTATCATTACATTACCGACAATCAGATTTCTATTTGCAATCGTTATTCCCCTCAGAAATTCGAGCAGAGGCTGATGTCTTGCCGTGAGCTTGATGCGCTGATTACCGACGGGGAACTTAGAAAAGATTTGGTATATTATAATTACAATGTATATGCCGAGGCCAGGGTAAAGGGAGTTTTGAGCGGGAAGGAGCTTCGGTCCTTTATGCTGGATAATCCGATATTGTTCATCAGTCTGAAGGCAGGAAAAAAACATTTGATAAGAAGATTACTGCTTTTTGTTGGTATCAAAATATAGTATTTCTCTAATGAAACTTGAAATAAATGAACATTGCATTCTTCACTACATTTGAGGTGTCTCCTCAGAAAGGAGGTACCGAGCGTGTCACTATCTCGGTTTCCAATGCCTTGCGCGAGATTTATGGCTACAAATGTTATAGCCTGTATAGAAAGCCTTGCCCTCAGTTTTCGCCTGCTTTTTTTGAAGGCCGTGCGAATGTGCCTATGTTCGGGCGCGCAAAGTTCGTGAGGGATTTTATAATTGAAAACCATATCGACGTGTTCATATCCCAAGGTGATTTTGCGCTGATTTCCAATTTGCGTGATGTATTGCCCGATGGATGCAAATGCAGATTGGTGCAGTCTCATCATTTTGAGCCTGGATATGATGTGGAATTTTTCAACAAGCCGTTGTTGAGAGCAGAGCTCAAGTCGTCGCCACAGATATACAGGAGGATAATCGCACTGATCGGTTTGCTGTTTTTTGATGGTATCAGGAAATGGAATTATAATCGGATGAGGAAGCTTTACAATGAGGCGTATTCAAAGTCGGATAGGGTAGTATTGTTGTCTTCATGTTTCATAGATGGTTTCTGCGATTTTGGCAATATAGATAATATTACCAAGTTTTCCATTATTCCCAATATGCTGTCTTTTGATGGTTATTTGGACAAAGAACGTTTGCCACATAAAAAGAAAAGTGTGCTGATAGTATCCCGATTGTCTGAGAACCAAAAAAGGATTTCTCTCGCTTTGGATATTTGGAGCAGGGTGAAGCGAAATCCTGAATCCGATGGCTGGATATTGGATATTGTAGGGCATGGCGAAAACTCCGACGACTATATCTCTAAGGTTCGTAACGAGAATATTCCGGATGTCGTGTTTCATGGTGTGCAGAGTCCTGAGCCATTTTATTCAGAGTCATCAATCTTTATGATGACTTCCAAGAGTGAGGGATGGGGACTTACTCTAACAGAATCAATGCAGTTTGGCTGTGTGCCTGTGGCATTCGATAGTTTCGCCTCCGTTGGCGACATTATAAAAAATGAGGAGGATGGTTTTGTAATAAAGAATGATGATGTGGATGAATATGTGATCCGTATGATTAAGTTGATGGCTGATTGTGAGATGCGTAAATCTATGGCGGTTGCAGGAATAGAGAACTGCAGGCGTTTCTCCAAGTCGTCGGTAGCCCGCCAATGGCATTCCGTGATAAATTCATTAAATAATAGTTTATGATTCCCAAGAAAATTCATTATTGCTGGCTCAGCAACGATCCTTTGCCTGAGAAACTTAAGTCCTGTATAGAATCTTGGAATAGGTATCTGCCTGATTATGAGATTGTAAAATGGGATTTGAAGAGATTCCCTCTCGATAAATCTATTTGGGTAAAACAGGCTTTTGAATCCAAGAAATATGCTTTTGCCGCGGATTATATTCGTCTATACGCGTTGGCTACGGAAGGTGGTATTTACCTTGATAGTGATGTGGAGGTTGTAAAGCCGTATGATGATTTATTGAATCTTCCATACTTTGTTTGCAAAGAAAACAGTCCTGAGGGAATAGAGGCTTCTACCATTGGAGTGGATTTGAATTGCGAGTGGATAAAAAAATGTTACGAGCAATACGAGGACCGGTCTTTCATCAATCCTGATGGATCTATGAATACTCAAGTTTTGCCTGTTGTTATTGAGCGTATTATCAGAAAGTTCTATAATCTGGTCCAGGTAGATGCTCCTTCTCAAGTATTGAATGATGCTGATAATGTGTATCTGCTCCCATTCGATTATTTCAGTCCCAAAAATTATATAACTAAAAATATCACCTTGACCTCCAACACTTATTCGATTCATCATTTTGCAGGTACTTGGCAGCCTTGGTGGAAGAAATTCCTGCTGTTTTTCTGGCTGAGATTCAAGGTTGTGTTTCCTAAATTGGCAAGTCTGTTAAAAAAGTAGATACTTTATGCCTCTTGCAAAGTCCGAGAAAAATTTTCTGCTGTTCTTTTTGCCACTATTTGCCACCAAGCTTCTGAATATCACTTCGGATAATATCATCCTGAAGGCAGTGGCTGTTTTTTGTTTTGGAATGTTCGCTGTTAATTTTTATCGGCAAAAAATCAGCGTTCCTTTGCTTAATATATTTGTGTGTCTGATGGCTTGTTCTGCCTTGCTGTTGGTTACCTCGGGCAAACAGGGAATATTGTTTTCTGTTGTAACGGTGATAGCCATGCGTGGAACCAATTTGACTCTTCCGGTCTTGAAAAAGATTTTTACCGTTGGGGTGGTCTTTTTGCTGATATCTTGCTATTTAGAACGCAATGGAGAATTGTATTTGAGGTATGTAAATGGCGAATGGGTTTATATCATGAAACGCTCCAATATCTTATTCGTCTCGTATTTTGCCGTCTTGAATATCTACCTGCTTCTTAAGTCTGGGAAACTTATATGGGTGGATTATGCGCTCATAGCCGCAACCTCTGTTGCTATGTGTTGGTATTCAGGCTCCAGAACAGGATATGTCATAGTCTTTGTATTGTTTTTGCAGATTTTTTTACTTAAGAACGATCTAATTCGGAGCAATAGATTTGTCCGCATGGGAGTGGTCTCCGTACCATTGCTGTGCATGCTTTTTTCCTATCTGGCCGTTGTTTTTTACGGGAAGTTCGATTGGGTTGTGATTTTTGATATGATGACTCAGGGACGAATAATCCAGGGAGTATTATTCCTTAGTCGATATGGATTGTCGGTAATTGGGCAGCATGTGGAGGAGGATTTCAGCGCCGACAATTACGCCTGTCTGGATTCCGCATATATGGATATGCTGATAGTGGAGGGAGTGGTTTTCTCCGCTTTCTGGATTTTTGCTACCATGAAGACTATCCAATACATGTATGATAGAAAAAGAATGTTGGAAGTGGCCATTTTGTCTTCTTATTCGTTTTTTGGGATTACGGAGACTTTTCTTATCAACTGCTTCTTGAATATTTCCATTTTGTTTTACGCGGAATGTTTTTATTCCAAATTTTCATATCATTCTAATCCTTAAAATTGACAATATATGAATATAGGGGATTCTATGATTGACAAAATCATCTCTTCCGAATCTTTGGACAACGAGCTGATATTCTCCACGCCAGGAAAGTTCTATACATTTCTAAATCCAGTGTCTTATCTAACAGCGGTAAAACACAAGGAGCTTTTTGTGGATTTTGATGGTATATTTGCTGATGGCGCAATGTTGGTGAGGGCTATTGGCCTATTCTATCGCAAAAAGATCAGTCGCCGTAGCTTGGATATGACTTCCATGGCCCAAGATCTGTTCACTTATGCTAATGTCAACCGAAAGAGCGTCTGCATTGTTGCCACCACGCAGGAGATGCTTGAAGGGACTCTTGCTGTTTTCAGAGCGCAATATCCTGATATAGAATGGCGAGGGTGCAGAAACGGATATTTTTCTGGAATCGGCGAAATGAGAGAGGCTGCTTCCCGCATAGCGGAAGAGAACGCTGATTTCCTGCTGATAGGAATGGGAGTCGGATTGCAGGAGAAGTTTCTGCTGATGTGCAAGGAGGCTGGATACAAGGGAATCGGGTTTACTTGCGGAGGCTTTATCCATCAGGTCTCTGAGACTAATTCTAATTATTATAACGGATGGATAGATAAGTATAATCTCCGTTTCTTGTACCGATTCTGGAAAGAGCCTCATACCCGGCGGAGATATATCCATGCGTTTTTCGTGTTTCCGTTTGTTTTCCTGAAAGAAAGACTGAAAAATCCCGAAAAATCCCTCAAATAAATTTGTTTCTTAATAAAAAACTCTATATCTTTGCACTCGGAAATTTTTCCACATAAACATTATAAAACTAATTTTAAAATGCCTGTAAAAGTTAGACTTGCAAGACAAGGTAAGAAGGGCTACGCACACTACGCGATAGTGATTGCCGACGCAAGAGCACCACGTGATGGTCGATTCATTGAGAAGATTGGTACTTACAACCCAAACACAGTACCACAGCAGATCGATATTAAGTTCGACAGAGCTTTGTATTGGATCCAGACAGGCGCTCAGCCTACCGATACTTGCAGAACACTCCTTTCTACTAAGGGTGTATTGTTGAAGGACCACTTGCTCCGTGGCGTTCAGAAGGGCGCTCTCACAGCCGAGCAGGCCGAGGCCAAGTTCAACGCATGGGTTTCTGAGAAGGAGAACAAGCTTTCTGCTAAGAAGTCAGCTAAGGAGAATGCCAAGGCTGAGGCTAAGAAGGCCGCTCTCGCCGAGGAGACAAAGAAGAAGGAAGCTAAGCAGGAGGCCCTCAATGCAAAGAAGGCTGAGGCTGAGGCTGCTGCTAAGGCTGCCGCTGAGGAGGCTGCCGCTGCAGAGAACACTGAAGCTCCTGCCGCCGATGAAGCAGCTGCTGAGTAAATACTTCGACAGGGTCAGGCTCACAAAGCTGGGCACCATCGTTGCATTTAAAGGCACCAAGGGAGACGTGGTCATCAGGCTCGCCTCCCCTGATTATGACATTGATGAACAGGAACCGGTGCTCGTTGAAATCGACGGGTACCTGGTTCCTTTTTTCATTCAGGAGAATTCGGTTTTCTTCTCAAAGAACGGAGAGATGTCGCTCAAGTTCGATACTCTCAACTCCAACGAGGAGGCCGCCCGTGTAATGAAAAAAGATGTCTACGTATCCACCGAGGACCTACTGGTGGATGATGAGGCCGATGGCGACGATTGGATTTCTGATTTCAAATACGCCAATTACGACGTGTTCGATCAGGACAGCCAGCTGCTTGGCAAGATTGTGGATGTGGATGATATCCCGGGCAATCCGCTGCTCGTAATCCACAACAGTTTCGGCGAGGAGATCCTTGTGCCGCTCAACTGCGCCGAGGTGCTTGACGAAAACGACACTATCCGCACCGTAAAGATCACCATCCCCGAGGGATTGATAGAGGCGCTGAAAAACTAACAGACAATTTTTCTGTTTATGGATAATAGCAAGGTGAGGCTCCGCGCAATGGAGCCCGATGATGTTGACTATCTCTATCTTTGGGAAAACGATCCCGACATCTGGAAAGTGAGCAGCACTCTGGCTCCATTTTCCCGTTTCGTACTCGAGCAGTACGTGGCCGAGAGCATGGGCAAGGATGTTTTTGAGCAAGGTCAGCTGAGGCTCGTGATAGAGGACCGCGCCACTCATGAGCCCGTAGGACTCGTGGACCTATTCGACATGGACCTCCGCGACAGCAACGGAAGCGTTGGAATATCCATCAACAACAAAAATTTCCGCGGAAAGGGATACGCCTCAGAGGCGCTCCGCAAATTTGTGGATCACTGTTTCAATGTATTAGGTCTACACTCCCTGATGGCAAGGATAGATGCCGGCAACGAGCCAAGTATCAGGCTTTTCGAAAATTGCGGATTCCAGAAATGCGGAATCCTGAGACAGTGGCGGCGCGCCCAAAACGGATGGTCCGACATTGTTGAGGTGCAAATTATTAATGATTAAGAATTAATAATTAAG
>JAZQPB010000175.1:0-29998 GCA_045628165.1 Bacteroidales bacterium
CAACGTGTTTACCTCCTTCGTAAAAGACGTGAAGAAGTTTATCAATGTTCTTATCTGACTTCTCTCTTTTTCTCGGATCAATAAACAATCGATACTCGCCACCCATGCCGATAAACTGCATCATAAACGTGACAGAGGAATCTTCGTTTACGCAACGCCATAATTCAATATACAGTTTTTCCAATTGATATTTGCCTTCAAGAACCACGGCATCAAATCGCGAATAATAAACCTGACCATTATTCCGATTTAGATATGAATTGTCCATACGACCATCATTCCTCGCCAATAGTTTCAAGTCCAAGATATTACCTATCAATATACTTGCAATATCAGTATCCTGCATCAAGTATTTGTAGGTTGTATCGTATATGGGATTTGCAATTGTTATCATAACCTTATTTTCTATTTTCCGCAAAAATACAAAATAAATTAATCATCAGAAATCTTTCCCGCCAATTTTTCAAAATCCGCACTCCCCTGCCGTTCTCCGCCTTGCAAATTCAATTTTTTTGCATATATTTGCAATGACTAATTCATAATCATTTTTTTTGAAAACTTATAACACTATTTTCTAATGAAAAAATTATTGTTCTTATCTCTGGCACTGCTTGCACAGCAGGCTTGGTGTCAGACCAAGGTCTATACCCTGGAGGACTGGGGTATCAAGGACTACGACGTAAGCCACGAACTCCCCCTCAACGTATCGGAGTTCAAGACCAACTTCAACCACCCTTTGCCATACACCGATATGCAGAAGTGCTGGCGAGTATCGGCCGAACTGAAATGCGGTACTCTGGGCACCGAGCAGGTGTTTGTGTGCAAGGAGGGCAAGGGCAGTTTCCTGATAGGCAAAAACTCGCTGAACGGCGATATCTCGCTCGGTTTCGACAACACCGCTCAAAAGTTTTTCGTGGAGGTTGTGGACAAATACGAACAGCCCCACCGTCTCTGGGCCGGCGACAATGTGCTGAAAGACAAGTGGTACAAGGCTGAGGCCAAGGCCACATACAATCCCGGCAAGGACCTCTCGGTGCTCACCCTCAGCATCGACGGCCATACCGCCCAACTCACATATCCCGGCAAGGCGCTCCGCCACAACGCCTCTCTCTGGGTGGTGGGGCACGGTTTCCCGGGCGGATTCCCCAACGCGTTGCAGGTGCGTGAGGGCAGTATCAGAAACCTCGAGATAAGCGGTGAGCCGTTGCCGAGAACAAAGGGCGAGAATCCGCTGTTCACTGACACTTTCACCGCCGACCCCGCCTTCACTGTGGTGGGCAACACCGTTTACGCATACGTGGGACAGGACGCCACAGGCCCGGGCGGATGGTTCTATATGCCTCACTGGCTTTGCTATTCGAGCACCGATATGGTAAACTGGACTCCTCACGGAACGGTGCTGAGTGCCGGCGATTTCCCCTACGCACAGCCCGGCGGATCGTGGGCTGGTCAGGTGGTGGAGGCCAACGGCAAGTTCTACTATTACGTGACCCTCGACCGCAAGGACAACCGTCAGCACACTATCGACGTGGCCGTAAGCGATTCGCCCACAGGACCTTTCAAGCCCGCGCGCGAGGACGGGTCTCCGCTCATATCAGACGATATGACACCTGACTCTCACCGCCCTAATGCGGATATCGACCCCACGGTTTTCATCGACGACGACGGCACTCCCTGGATGGCCTGGGGCAACGGAGACTGCTATATGGTGCGTCTGAAAAGGAATATGACGGAACTCGACGGCGAGGTGCGCAAGGTGCCTCTCCGCAACTATTCCGAGGGACCCTGGCTCTTCAAGCGCGGGAATCTCTACTACAATGTTTATGCGAGCGACGCACCGGGAGTTCAGACAGAGCAGATGGCATACTCTTACGCCGAGAGCATCGAGGGTCCCTGGACTTACGGCGGTTTCGTGAGCACCTCGGCCAACCACGGATTCACCATTCATCCCTCGGTGATTGAGTTCAAGAAACAGTGGTACTATATCTACCACGACGGCTCGTATATGCAGAACGGCGAGCCCGGAGGTCAGTGCCGACGCAGTGTATGCGCCGAGTATCTCTATTTCGAGAAGGACGGACGCATCAGGTTCGTGCCTCTCACTCAGGAAGGACTGAGCAAAAAATAATCGGAAAAAAACGTTGGCTCGATGAAAATTATTCTCACACGGAGATCTCAGGTTCTAATTGAAAGTGCAATTAGTTGATGAGGAAAGTCTCTTTCGAGTATAAATATTGCTCTCCCACACAACCCCTCCCCGTCGAAACGAAAATTCCCAGCGGGGAGGCTGATTAAAACTAAATAAAATTCAAAAACTTATAACAATGAAATTTCTGACTTCTGCGATTGCGATGGCGATGCCGGTGATGGCGCTGGCGCAGTCGGCGGTGCCTCACGACTGGGAGAATCCCCACGTGCTGGGCATCAACAAGTTGCCCTACCATTCCACGCTCCAACTGCCCTCAAGAGAGAGCGAGTGCAAGGAGATTGTGTCGCTGGATGGCAAGTGGGCCTTCCATTGGTCCAAGAATCCCGACGAGAGGCCGGCCGACTTCTACAAGGCCGATTACGACGTCTCCAACTGGGGAAAGATCCAAGTGCCCGGCAACTGGCAACTCCAAGGCTACGGCAAGCCTATCTACATTAATATCTCCTACCCTTTTCAGATGAAGGAACCCTCTGTAACTCAGGAGCCTCCTCACGACTGGTTCGCCTACGGGAACCGAAATCCCGTGGGGTCGTACGTCACTGACTTCAGCGTAAGCCCCGAAATGATGAGCAAGAACCTGATACTGCATTTTGGAGGCGTGCACTCGGCTATGTATGTCTGGGTGAACGGGCAGAAAGTGGGTTACAGCCAAAACTCAATGTCGCCCGCCGAATTTGATATCAGCAAATACGTTCACTCAGGACAAAACAGGCTTGCCGTGGAGGTATATCGCTGGTGCGACGGCAGTTACCTCGAGGATCAGGATATGTGGCGACTCTCGGGAATATTCCGCCCCGTGCAGTTGTGGGTGCGTCCCAAGGTTCATATCGCCGACTACAACCTGATTGCCATACCCTCCAAGGACTTAACGTCAGGCACACTTACCGCAAAGGTAAAAGTCTGCAACACAGGCAACAAGACCGCCAAGAAAGTCCCCGTATCGGTGAGGATCGATAGCAGGGAAATGTCAGCCACAATAAACAAACTACTACCCGGCGACACCACCGAGGTGATACTGAAAACCACCATCGGGAATGTGCACCTGTGGTCGGCACACGATCCGTTCCTATATCCCGTGGAGGTGGAGGCCGACGGCGAGCATTTCGACTATCATACTGGGTTCAAGACTGTTGAGATTATGGGCGAGGTGTTCAAGATAAACGGCAAAAACGTGAAACTGCGTGGAGTGAACCGTCACGACCACCACCCTGAGACCGGACGCTATGTGGACCGCACCACCTACGAGAAGGACATCGCGCTTATGAAACTGTGCAATATCAACTTCCTGCGCACGAGCCACTATCCCGACGACCCGTATCTATACGAACTTTGCGACAGATACGGACTTTTCGTGATGGACGAGGCCAATCAGGAGAGCCACGGCTACGGATACGCCAACGAGTATATGGGAAATCAGCCCGACTGGAAAGACGCCCACGTGGACCGCGCCGTAAGCCTGGTGGAGAGAGACAAGAACCATCCCTGCGTTACCCTGTGGTCGCTGGGCAACGAGGGCGGTATAGGCCCCAACCTGCTGGCTATGCGCGATACGATAGAGAAACTGGACCCCACGCGTCCGCCGTTCTACGACGCCCCGGTGATGAGCCACACCTCCATACACGATATCAGTTACCTGTATCCCGATCAGTTGGAGGAGTGCGCCAAGTCTGAGACCGAGATGCCCCTGATGATGCGCGAGTATGCCCACTCTATGGGAAACTCGATGGGAAATTTCAAGGAATACTGGGACGTGATCTACGCCGACTCGTCGATATGCGGAGGCGCCATCTGGGACTGGGTGGACCAGGGAATCCGGAAAGACGGATATTTCGCTTACGGCGGTGATTTCGGCGACAGGCCCAACGACGAGAATTTCTGCATCAACGGACTCGTGGCCCCCGACCGCAAGCCTCATCCACATTTCTACGAGGTTCAGTACGTGTATCAGCCTATTTGGTTCAGTTATCAGGACGGAAAGGTAATCAAGAAAAGTATGGACCCGTTTGTGAGCGTGGATGATTTCGACTACATAGAGGAGGTTCAGGAGACTGACGGAGAGCGACTTATCAACGTGCGCGCCATCCTGAGGGAGGATAAGCCCTGGGCCAAGAAGGGCACCGTAATGTGTCACGATCAATTCGTGGACGTCAGTTACAAATACCCCGAGCGCCTGAATCTCGTGGGCAAGGCGCCTGAGGCTCTTAGGCGCGACGGCAGGATCTCGGTAGCCTCAGGGTCGGCCCAAATAACGATCGACGAAAACACCGGCGCACTCGTGGAGTATTCGATAAATGGCAAAAACCTGATAAGCAGACCTTTGGAGCCATATTTCTGGAAGGCTGAGAACGACAATCAGAACAAGGCCGGATTCGCCAAGCGTGTGGGAGCCTGGAAAGACTGCGCCCAAAACCGCAGACTCAACGGCGTAAGCATCAGCAAGACCGACGAGGGCACAGAGGTGAGGTTTGATTTCGCGCTACCCGTGGGCGCCAACTACCAACTCCGCTATGCCATAAACGACGGCGGACAAGTGCGCGTATCGGCTGACTATCAGCCACTAAACGATTCCATACCCCTGATGCCGAAGTTCGGCATGAGGATGGCCGTGGAGGCCGACGAGATGGAATGGTACGGACGCGGACCCGAGGAGAATTATTCCGACAGGAAACTCTCCCAGCATCTGGGCGTCTATAAGAGGAATATCGCTGACTATCAGACAGAATACATTCGTCCTCAGGACAATTCGTACCGTTGCGATATCAGGTGGATGAACATTCCGCTTCCGGAGAATATGCTTACAATCAAGGGATTGCAACCACTCTGCATCCGCGCCTACAATTACGAGGACGAGCAGTTGGAGATGGGGCACCGTCATCCCTGCGATATCGAGTGCGACGGCCTGATGCATCTGAATATCGACCTGAATGTACACGGCGTGGGTGGCGCCGACACCTGGGGACGACGCACCCTCCCCCAATACACCAACCCCGGCACCAAGCCTTACCATTACTCGTTTATAATCGAGGTGAGATAAGGTGAAATCAAATAACTTTATTTAGAAAATATGAAAAAGACAATAGCATTGGGATTGCTGGCGGGGGCGTTGATTACCGCCTGCAATTCCGCCAAGAATATCGAGCCATACGGTCCACTGCCCACCGAGGACCAAATAGCGCTTCAGGATATGGAAATGTACGCATTCCTGCATTACTCCCTGAACACCTACACCGATCAGGAATGGGGATTCGGCAACGAGTCGCCCGAACTCTTCAACCCATCGAGCCTCGACGTGCGTCAGTGGGCAAAGGTCTGCAAACAGGCCGGAATGAAAGGCATCATCTTCACCGCCAAGCATCACTGCGGATTCTGTATGTGGCCGTCGGAGTACACCGACTACTCGGTGAAATCCTCACCCTGGAAAGACGGCAAGGGCGACGTGGTGCGCGAGTTGGCCGAGGCCTGCAAGCAAGAGGGCCTGAAATTCGCGGTGTATCTCTCGCCCTGGGACCGCAATCATCCAAAATACGGCGAGCCCGAGTATGTGGAGTATTTCAGAAACCAACTCCGCGAACTGCTCACCAACTACGGCGACATCTACGAGGTATGGTTCGACGGCGCCAACGGAGGCAACGGCTGGTATGGAGGCGCCAACGAGACACGTCAGATAGACCGCCTGAAATATTACGACTGGGGCCCCACCTACGATATGATCCGCCAACTGCAACCACACTGCATAATCTGGAACGACGGAGCCGACCGCCGTGGCGACCTCCGCTGGGTGGGCACCGAGGCCGGAAACATTGGCCACCGCAACTGGAGCAAGATGAACAGCACCGGCGATCCCGAGTGGGGCGACCTCCATTACGGAGTGGAGGATGGCGACGTATGGGTGCCCGGCGAGACCAACACCTCGATACGTCCGGGATGGTTTTACCACGTATCGGAAGACGCTCACGTGAAGTCGCTATCCAAACTGATGGACACATATTACAAGTCGGTGGGCAGAAACAGCACCCTGCTCCTCAACTTCCCGATAATGCCCAACGGCCTGATATCGCCGGTGGACAGTGCGAGAGGCGTGGCGTTCCACAAGATGGTGAGCGAGGCATTCGCCCACGACCTGGCATCGGGCATAGAGCCTGAGGTGCAGGGCGACAGCGTATTCACCCTCGATTTCGGCAAGGCTGTATCCTTCAACAGGTTTATGGCCTCCGAGGATATCCGCCTTGGTCAGCGCGTGAAGAAATTCAGGCTCCAAGCCCTTGTAAACGGCGAGTGGGTGGACCTGAAAGACGACCTCGCCGACTGGGACGACGGTCTGGAAACCATTGGACGCAAGCGCATTATCTGCTTCCCCACAGTGGAGGCCACCAAACTACGTATGACGATCTCCGATACCAAGGCCGTGCCCGTAATCAGCAAGATGGGCGTGTATCTGGCTCCCGAACTGAGCGCCGACATTCCCGACTCGGGCGAAAAAAAGTCGTCGGGATATTACATTTTCTATCCCGGATACGCTGTCAACGGCATCAAGTCTATGTTTATCGGCATCGGCGACTTGCAGAGGGTGAAGGGGTTCAACTTCCTGCCCGACGAGAAACACCGTGAGGGCATTCCGCTGGAATACTGCCTCCTGGGCTCGGCCGACGACGGCAAGACCTGGGTGGAACTATCCAAGGGCGAGTTCTCGAATATCGTGAACAATCCTATCTGGCAGAAACTCACATTCGAGCCTCAGGACGTGAGACTCCTCCGCCTCGACTGCCCCCGCCTCTCCTCCGGCGAGAATATCTTCTATGATGACCTGGAGGTGGTGACGGAATAAAAGGAGAAGTTTAACGTCTATTCGACGAAATTAATTAACGTCGCTTCGCTCAAAATCTTTATAAAATCTTGAGCGAAGCAACGTCTTTAAAAATACTCATAGAATTCACATTTTTTTTGAAAACTTATAACACTAATTTTATGAAAATCAGAACATTTACTTTTTGTGCATTAATGTCGTCGGCGCTGGCCGGCAATGCACAGGTAGTTATCAACGTGGACGCCCAGAAGCATTGAGGAGCGTGAGGGCCACGACAACGTGAACTGGGGATACCGCACCACCGACGGAATAGGTTTCCACGAGTATCTGCAACTGATTTTCCCCCAGACAAGCGACATATCATCGGAAGCATCAGGAAACGCCGTAAGATTCCACGTGGCGCCATTCTCGGTGAACATCATCAAGATAAAGATAAAGTAATGATTAATTTCCCGCATCAAAAAAAAAATAATTGCAATATTTGTTAGGAAATAAAAAATTTATTTTATCTTTGGGCGGAGAAACAAAGCTATGTTTCCGAATACAGATAAATGAATTAATAAAAAACATAACAAAAAAGTAAAGACCATGGAAAACAACTTCGAAAAAGTAAAAAACTACCTCCTCGACCTGGAGTACTCTATCGCATTTGAAGACGAGAATACCGGCACATTCCTCGTAAACAAGGAAGACGACGGAATCAGAAATATGGTTCTCGTATGCGCCGATCCTATCCTCATCATGGAGCAGCCTCTCTTCTCGCTCAAGCAGGACAACGCCGATATCTACAAAATGCTGCTGGCCAAAAACCGCCAGATTGTACACGGCGCTTTCGCCATCGACGAGACCGACACCGTACTCTTCCGCGACACTCTCCAGCTCGAAAACCTTGACCTCAACGAGATAGAGGGCTCTCTCAACTCCCTCTCCATGCTCCTGAGCGAGTACGGCAACAAGATTCTGGAATTCTCTAAGTAACCAAACCACATCAGCTATATGCCAGCAATCCATATCACAACCGACGCCTTCGAGAAGGCCATACAGTCCGCTCCTGCGGCCCTTATCGACCTCTGGGCGCCATGGTGTGGTCCATGCAGAAGCATGGGTCCCATTATCGACAAATTAGCCGACGAATACGAGGGCAAGGCCCTGGTAGGAAAGGTAAACGTGGACGACGAGCCTGACATCACAGGCCAGTTTGGTGTCCGCAGCATCCCATGCTTCCTCTTCTTCAAGAACGGCGAAATGGTGGACAAAATAGTGGGCGCTGTCAAGGAATCGGAGCTAAAGGCCAAGTTCGACGCTCTGATGTAGCGCCATCAGCTCAGCAAAATTACCTGCATCATACAAACAAGGGGCACTCCTGGTTATCCATAGGAGCGCCCCTTGTTTTTTTTGCATATCAGCTGATAGCGTTATTATTATTTTGCATATCAGCTGATAGCAAATATAATACTTGCCATCAGCTGATATGCAAAAAAATGACTATTTCCAGAAAGTGTGCTTTACGGCCACGCGGAATCCAAGCGAATTGTTGCGGAAATCCGGCGAGAGGTAATGGCGGTAAGACACGCGGCTGTATCCAGCATCGTTGCCGAATCCGCCGCCGCGGTAGATGAAGCTCTCGCCCGGCTCCACGGCGGCAGGAGTAGGATTGTAATCGGGCGCATCGTAGTCGCGGTACACATCCTGACACCACTCCCAGACATTTCCGCTCATATCGTAGAGGTCTATTTCGTTGGGCTGCTTGAGGCCCACGGCATGAGCCTTGCGGTCGGAGTTAGACTCGTACCAGGCCAGGTCGTCTATCCTGTTGCCTCCGCTGTACTTGTAGCCACGGCTCATAGCGCCGCCCCTGGCCGCGTATTCCCACTCGGCCTCGGTGGGCAGACAGTACGGCTTGCCGGTAATGGCGGCGAGCTTCTTCACAAACGCCAGACACTCGTGCCACGACACATTGACCACAGGCATATTGTTGGCCGATGCTGATGTATCCATGCCCGACATTCCGGCCGGAGCGCCGCCCATCACAGCCTTCCAGAGACGCAGAGTAACCTCGGTCTGCGACATCAGATAATCGCCGAGAGTTACCTTGTGGGCAGGCTTCTCCAGGAATCCGGCGTCGGAAGCCTGCTCGTCGGAGGCGCCCATGATGAACGAGCCACCCTGAACGAACACCATATTGAACGGCACGTGGTTGACAGTCTCGGTATACGATCCCTGAATCATGGAAGCAGGTGTGGGAGCCTTGGCGAGCTTAAGAACGCCGAGGTCGGCGCGGTTGTCTATCTCCACGTCTATGGTCTCGTAGCCCGGCTTGGATACCGTGAGCACGGCATTGAAGGGCGCCTTGCCCACCACGAAGTTCTCGTTGCGGCTGCTTATCTCGTAATAAGACCTCGGCTTATTAGCTGTATCCTGCACCCTTATCATGAAGTCCGACAGGGAGTTGCCGAACTCATCGAGCACCTTGCCCGTAACACGGATAATGGGCAGCGGGGCCGGCTTAAGTTTCAGCACGCCCACATCCAGGCGGTTGCGCACCTCCACCTCCAGAGGCTCGTATCCGGGCTTGGATACCACAAACGTTCCGTCGATGGGGATTCTGTCGATGGTGAACACATCGTGCTTGATGGCTACGGCGCCCGTATTGGCCGGCAGCCCCGATGTATCGGTTACCACCACATTGAAGTTGGTGATGGAATTGCCTATCTCGTCCACCACCTTGCCCGTCACGGAGATTATGGAGAGCGGAAGGCGCTTGATCTTAAGCATGCCCACATCGGTGCGGTAGTCCACAGGCACCTCCAGAGTATCGTAGCCCAGCTTGGTGACCAAGAGGGTGGCATCGTAAGGGATATCGCCTATTGTGAAGTTCTCGTCGCGGAATGTCACGAAATAATCCTCCACCGTGCTGTCCTTCACCATTACCATGAAGTTGGTGAGAGGGTTGCCTATCTCGTCGAGCAGCTTGCCCGAAACCCTGATCTCGGTGACTGGAGTCTTGGAGAGCTTCACCATGCCGAGGTCGGTGCGCCCGTCCACGGCCACCTCCATGGTATCGTAGCCCGGCTTGGTGAATGTGATTACAGATTTTACGGAAATCTTGCCTATCGAGAAAGTGTTGTTCTTGATGGAAGTCTTGTAGTCGGATGCGGAGAGTGCTGTATCAGCTAATGTGATCTTGAAACCCGAGAGCTGATTGCCGAGGTCGTCCACCACCTGGCCCTGCACGTCTATCAGCAGTATGGGAGCCTTCTTCATCTTCAGGATCTGGAGATCGGCCTTGTTGTTTACCGGCACCACCAGAGGCTCGTAGCCGGGCTTGGTGAACTCCAGCGACGAGAACGGCGGAACATTCTCGATGTAGAAGCTCTCGTTGCGGATCTTTACATCGTAATTGGGCACCTTGGCGGTGTAAGTGTTCTTTACGGCTACCTGATAGTCCATCACCGAATTGCCGAGGTCGTCTACCACACGGCCCGACACCGTGATGTACGAGGCGGGGTCGAATACGCAATCGTTTGGCGGATTGGCGCTTACCATATTCACCATGCTGCCAAACGGAAGATTGAGCACGCTCATGTAATTGTATACCACGGTAACCTTGCCGTTGTATTTGAGCTCGTATTCCACCTGCATCCACACTCCGTGGCGCGATTCGCAGATGGCCCTGGCGCTTACGAGGGCGCAGTGGAACGGCTGCCTGTCGTCGGCGGCATGTCTGAAAAATCCCACCCAGCCGTCGTTGTAGGTATTGGCAGCTGATACCACATCAGCTACATCCCCTATCTTATCTACAGCAAGCACCTGCGCCACAGCGCTGTACCGGCGCGAAATCTCCTCTGCCGATGGGTTGGGCGCGCAGGCGGCGGCGCTCCAGTCGTTGAGTTTCTTGAAGAAATCCTCCTGAAGAAACTTCTGGCATGCGGCCTCGCCTTTTATCTGTGAATATGCGCCGCCGGAAAACAGCACTGCGGCAAGCAGCAGCGCAATTGTTAATAAGTTTTTCATAATAGGACAAAAAACGTATATCACGTATTATTTAAGCAATTTCACGAGGTCTATTGCGTCATTGAACATCTTCTTGAGTTCGTCCAGCTCGCTTTCGGGAAGCTTGGCCGATGCAATCTCGTCCTTGAGGGCCTTGGCCTCATTGTAAAGGGCACTAATATCGTCTTTTGTAGACTTCTTGATCTTGGCCACAAAATCGCCGAGCCTGGCCTTCAGCTTGGCAAAATCACCACTCTGCTGGCTCTCAGTCTCCTGAGCGGGCTTGAGAGGGGTCTGCGCCATTGCATCGCCGCCCACGAAATTGAGCGCCATTACAATAACAAATGTCTTGATAATTTTTGCAAAAATTGTTTTTTTCATTGGTGTATTGGTTTTATTAGTTGCACAACTGATTAATTTCGTAAATGGGAAGCCCGGGAAAGCTCCGGTTGCAAAGGTATAGAAAATAAATGGGAAATCAAAAAAGAATATCTTCGGGGATTCGCCATAAAAAATAAGCCTACTCACTCCCCCACTTTAACATCCCTCACCATTATCTGCAGGCTCTTCTTGCCTCTAAACTCATTAACGGCTATCGTGTAGCAGAGCTGGAAGGGACGGCCGATTATCTGCGGATAATACTCCGCCAGGCCAAAGCCAATTCCTGTGATGGTGACACCGCTGCCGTCGGTGGCCACAAGGCGGAGATGCTCCTGAGGCTCGGTCTTGCCGCAGGGCTTGGTGCCGTTGAGGGCCACAACGTTTCGGGTGGCAAACACAGGCTCGGGATTCTCGGGGCCGAAGGGCTCAAACATCTGAAGCTTGTTGTAGAAATCGAAGGTGATGTCGCTGAAACTGATATACTGCTCAATATCCACAACGGGCCGCCTCTGGCTCTCCGTAACATGCTCGCTAACATATTTCTCGAATCCGGCCTTGAATTTGTCAATATTCTCATACTTGAGGCTCAATCCCGCGGCGAATTTGTGACCGCCGAAGGCCGTAAGGTACTCGCGGCAGGAGTCGATGGCATCGTAGAGATTGAAATCCGAAACCGACCTCGCCGATCCCGTAAGCATGTCGCCCATCTTAGACAGCACTATCGTGGGGCGGAAATAATGCTCCGTAAGCCTGGAAGCCACAATGCCCACCACGCCCTTGTGCCAGCCATCGCCATATACCACGGTGCTGAATTTACTGGAATTCATGGGATCGGATTCCAAAGTCCTGAGCGCCGACTCGGTGATGTCGTGGTCGGCCTTCTTGCGCTCCTCGTTGTAGTCCGAGATATCCTCGGCAAAGAGCCTGGCCTCATCATAATCGCTGGTTATCATCAGATTAACGGCCTCTATGCCCGACCTCATGCGGCCGGCGGCATTGATGCGCGGACCTATCATAAACACCGAATCGGTGATGGAGACATAGCGCCGCCCGGCCTTGGGGAGACTCTCGTCCAGAAGGCCGGCCACAGCCATTATGGCACGGAAACAAGTGCGCGGCCCAGCAGGAATATCCTGCCTGTTGTACCTGAGCGGCAGCGAGTTAAGCTTGCGGATACCGTAATACGCCAATACACGGTTCTCATCCACAATGGGCACAATATCGGAGCCGATGCTCACCGCAGTATAGTCTATATAATTGAAAAGCCTGGTGATAGGAATATTTTTACGGATACAGAGCGCCTGCATCAGCTTGAAACCCACACCGCAGCCCGAAAGCTCGTCGAAAGGATAAGTATTGTCGGCGCGCTTGGCATCCAGCACGGCCACAGCATCGGGAAGCACATCGCCCGGAGTGTGATGGTCGCACACGATAAAGTCCACGCCCTTCTCCTTTGCATAGCTGATGCGCGGATTATCCTTGATACCGCAGTCGAGAGCTATTATCAGAGTGCACCGGCAGCTGATGGCCTTGTCCACGCCCTTGAACGACACGCCGTAACCCTCTGTGTATCTGTCGGGCACATAATACGAGAGGCGCGCGGCATCAAGATTATTGTCCACAAAATACTCCCTGAGAAACGAATACACCAGAGCCACCGACGTGGTGCCGTCCACATCGTAGTCGCCATACACCATGATATTCTCGCCGCCGTCTATGGCGCGGCAGAGGCGGTCTATGGCCTTGTCCATATCGCGGAAAAGGTACGGATCGTGGAGCATGGAGAGGTCGGGACGCAGAAAACGGCGCACCGCATCCACATCGCAGCCCAGACGGCTCACTATCATCTTGGTGAGCTGAAAATCCAGATAGCCGTTCAGCTTCTTCTGAAACTCCGTCACCATGTGGCCGTCGATATCCCTGTTCCTAATATTCCAAACCTTTTCCATCCAAAAAAAGAAAATCAGATATGTATCAAATTCATGTCGAGCCCGCAGAAAAACCCATTCAGCAACACATCCGCCAATGCCACGGCCGTCAGGCTCCTGCCATCAGAGCCATGCCGCAGATAATACACCACGGCGCCCGCAGCCACAATGGACGCTATCGGCAGATACATCAGCAGGGGATTGGCAGCTAATGGCGCATCAAGCTCGGCCCACAGATAAAAAACGCCATCAGCTGCAATGGACAAAGCCAGCGGATACACCCTGACATTTACAAGCGCCCCAGCCGCGGCAAGCGCATTGCCCAGACAGACTATTAAAATCCACCATCCGATATTATCGGGGCAGAGCGTGCCGGCCATGTATGCAGCTGATACCATGAAGACAGCAACCAGACTACTGAGCCATCTCCATGAGGTCTTTCTCATAACAGTTTTTAGCTGAAATCCTTACCACCACACGTGTGCGGAAACGGCCCAGCGACGATGCGCCTCGGGTAATCTCCTCGTCCACCTGGATTCCGCATACCCACTCCGGCGCGTAGGGCTTCACGATATCGCCCGGCACCAGCGACCTGTTGCACGACAATACCTTGAAAAGTCCGTCGCCCAGATACTCCAGTTCCTGATAGGCGGCGCCCTTGCCCGGAGTGCTGTCGAAGGTGTCCATCCTTACCCTGGTGCCCTGAGTAATCTTGGAGATTATCAGCTTGCCGATCTCCCTGTACTCGGCTATGGGCTGAGGAGGCGGTGGTGGCGGCATTACCGGTGGCTGAGGAGGCTGAGGAGGCATTACCGGCGGCTGTGGAGGTGTAAAATCAGGCTGCTGAGGCGACTTCTCCTCTTCCATAAACTGTGTGATGTTGGTATCGGGGGCAGGCGGAGTCCAGGCCATTATATCATTCACCGACGATGATGGATAGAATATCACATCGTTTTCGCCGAGACGCATAAACTCCCTGGCCACAGCATCCTGCATCAAAGTATCGCCCACAAGGATTACCTTCTCGAGATTGAGCGCGGGAACGTTTTCAGCCGCCAGAAACTCGTTGAATACCGACAGATACTGGCGTGTGTAGTTGGCGGCGGCCTGTCTTACCGGCTCGAAGGGAACATTGATAACCACCTCGCGGTTGGGGTCGCACTCCAGATACGCCTTCAGCTTTATAGACTCCTTGTCGGGATTCTGCTCCATGTATGCCACCATCTTGGAGCATCTTGCGCAGCGGAAACGCACCTCCCTGTCCATGGCGTCCTGATCGCCCTGAGGGATAAGGCCCGTGCTCATGTTTACGAGCTGCACTATCTTCTCGGAGAGGGCGCGGGTAACGGGGCCCGCTCCTAATGAGGGAATACGGCGCTGGCCTGCGCACTGAAAACTTGTCTCGTTGGCCCTCACTATGCAGAGGTCCAGGTCGTAATCGCCGGCCCATACTACAGCAAAAAGCCTGTTGTAGCACAGCAGGCCTGCATTGGTGGCGTAATATCCGGCCGCATTGGCCAGTATATTGTTGGGTTCCATCATCTTGTACTATATAATAATCGTATTGTAATCCAAAAAAAACTTATTTCAGGCTCCTGTGCCTGTATATCACGGCAGTGATGTTGTCCTTGCCGCCTGCGTCGTACGATGTCTGGGTAATAAGCTCGGCCAGGTTGGCATCGTTGTGGTGCGAGTTAAGCAGGGTGAGTATCTGAGTATCGAGCAGCGCATCGTGCACTCCGTCGGAGCAGGCCATCAGAATCTCGCCATCAGCTAATGGCCTGGCATCCTGTATGTCTACCCTCATCATCTCGAGCGGCTGACCTATGGCCGAAGTCATCATATTGCGGCGCGGATGCACAAAGGCCTCATCCTCGGTGATCTCGCCGCGGTCCAGCAGCTCCTGCACTATCGACTGGTCGTGGGTTTCGCGGCAGAGCATCCTGTTGCTCCAGAGATACACCCGGCTGTCGCCTATGTTGATGGTGTAATACTTATCGCCTGTAACCACGAATCCCGACACAGTGGTACCGCAGTTCTTGAACTCAGGCTGCACTATGCTCTTGCTCAGCACGGTCTTGGCGGCCTGAACGGCGGCCTCCCTCAGAAATGCGGGAATGTCGGCTCCGGCATCCAGAGCATTGAAAGCGTCGCGGAAAACCTCCACTGTGGCCTGGCTGGCCCAGTCGCCGTGGCCGTGGCCTCCCACGCCATCGGCCACCATCACCAGCCTCATGCCGTGGCGCGGCTCGGTGGCCAGCCAGCTGTCTTCCTGGGCAGGCTTGCGCCCCTGTATGGAGCTTGCGTCTATGGTCTTGGCGCCGCGGCCTCCAAATAAATTCTTCAATGCGTCTAACATGGTATTTGTAATATTAATTGTGATGCAAGTCTTTCTTGATAACGAACCCCTGCTTGCCTCCGGCCTTCACCTCCAGACAGTCGTACATGTCCTTTATCACCTTTACGGTGGATCCGGCAGGGAGAGTGTCGAGGGTTTTGCCGGCCTCGGAATACAGCTTGGTGGGGGCTGTGAGCTCTATCTTGTCGCCGCGGCCAAACTGCTCTACGGCAGGCGCATTGCCGGCAGGAGTGGTATCCGCTTTCTGCCATCTGATATCGAACAGCAGTATCACCGCCCAGGCTATAAGCACCGCCACGGCTATGCCCGTGAGCCATGCCATTAGATGAGAGCCCTTCTTGCGGCTTGGCCCGGGTGCGGAGCCCTTGGCAGTGATATTGCCATTAGCTGCGCAAAGCTCCTCGCGGCGCCTAATGGCCTTCTCTATCTCGTCGTTTATCATGGCGGCGGCCAGCAGCTTGTCTACTCCGGCGCGCTCTATCTCGCGGTCGAGCACCAGGCGCTCGTTCCGGGATATGAAACCGTCGGCGGCGTATTCCTTTATTTTGGCCTCCAGCCATGCCGGCAGGGGGCTCTGTTTCTGCTCCAGGAGCGCCAGCATCTCGTCGCAGGTCTGGTATCTGTGGTCGGGCAGCGCCATGGTGGCCTTGTCGGCCATGCAGCGGAAGAGCTCGTGCGGTATGTCCATGAGATTGTGCCGGTTGGGCACTCCGGCAAATATCTCTATCAGCATCATGCCTACTGAATATATGTCGCTGCGCTGGTCTACGAGCGATGCTCTGGTCATCAGCTCGGGGGCGGCGTATCTCGGAGTGCCGGCCTTGGCCAGATTGTCCACAAGCGAATCGGCGGCGGCCAGCCCGAAGTCTATTATCTTCACATTGTTGCCCTTGTATGTGAGCATTATGTTGTCGGGTTTCAGGTCGCGGTGGAATATCTGCCTCTCGTGCATGTATTTGAGTGCGCCCAGCAGCTGGATGAGTATCCTGCGGATGAGCTCCGGGTCGGTATTGTGCTCGCGGTGTATGAAATCGGCAAGTGTGCGTCCCTCCACGTGCTCCATGTAGTAGAATGGGCCGTCGGAGTCCTCGCCCCTGCCGTAGAACCGCACGATGCCGGGGTGGTCGAGTGCGTATCCGCTCTCAAACTCCTTGCAGAAGAGGTCCACGTATGATGGGTTGGTGCGGTACTTGGACTTGATGCGCTTGATGATTACCTTGCGGCGGCCGTCGTGGATGGCGCTGTACACATCCGACATGGCACCCGATACATCGAGTATCCTGATATCGGAGAAGCTGGGCTGTCCCGATGGCGGAGGGGGCGTGTCAGCTGATGGGGTTTCGTCCTGCACAAAGCCTGATGACGAGCCGTCGGTCTGGAAACCCGAGGCCAGGGCGCTCCCCTCCTGCCCCGGCGCCGTCATGAAACCCGAGCCTGCGCTGTCGGGATAGTCGGTGTTGGATGCGCCGGTGGCGAATTTGAGCTCCAGCTCGGCGTTCTTGATGAGCATCACAAGCTGTCCGGCATTGATGCCCATGTCCGCCGCCTTTTTCATCAGCTGGGCGCGGTTGGCCTCGGTCATGCCGGAGCGGACGTATTTTTCAATATCCAGTTTCAGATTATCGAAATCAGTCATGATGGTTAGGTTGGTTAGGTTGGTGTTTTATTTCTCGAGTGTAAAGTTGTCGCTGATACCCTTGTAGTCGTCGATGAAGAAATCCACCGTGTATGTGCCGGGCTCCAGCACCACGTGCGACTTGTTCCACTCTATCTGCGACCTGGCGCTCTTGCCGGTGTAGTTTACAAACGACTTGAGGGTGTATGCTATGTTGCTGCCCTCAAACATGAATTCGCCGTGTGGATCGAGCACCCTGCCCGTGGGGTCCAGTATCCTGAAGTATACGGGAATGCTTCCCTGGCGGGCCTGCATATTGGCCTCCAGGATAAAAGACAGCTGAAGGCTCTGTATCTTCTTGGCCTTGCGCTCCTTGGGCGGCACCACCTTTACCACGCCGCGCACTCTCTTGGATTCGGCTGTGGCCTCCTCCACTTTCTCGGCCATCTGCACATTCTCTATCTCGAGGGTCTCCACCTTGCGGCCGAGGTCCTTTACCTCCACCTTGAGCGATTCAACCTCGTGCCTGGTTTCTGCCAGGTCGTTCTGATTGACCTCCAGATTGGTGTACATCAGCTTTATGAGATTGTCCATCGACGGGTTTTTGATGCCCTGAGCCTCCATCTGCTCGGCCAGCTCCTTGTTTTGCGATACAAGGCCCTGCATCTGCTTTATGTATTTCTGGAGCTCGGCGCTCTCGTTGCCCGAGAACGGGCCCTTGCGCTTGATGATGAGCTTAAGCGAGTCGATGGCGCGCTTGTACATGTTTATGGAGTCCTGTATGTTTCCGAAACGGCTCAGGTGCTCGTCGTAGCTGGCCAGCAGAGCCGATTTCATGCTGTCGCGGGCTATATACTCATCGAGCATCAGGCGTATGCTGTCGCACTCGGAGCATCCCGACTGCGGGCGGTCGGGCGTGCATGATGGCATTGCAGCTGATACCGCAACAATAAACACCATTGCGGCCAGAATCTTTATTATGTCTCTCTTCATTTTCTGATAAATCTACTTTTGGTAAAAAAAACAAACCGTATGAAATGTGCATCAGAGCTGCACGAGCTCCAGCTTGCCGGAATCGGGCCTAAGCACCAGCTTGCCCGATATGGTGCGCTCCATGGTACCCTTGTCGATGGGCACCTTGCGCGTAATCTGCTCGTTGGCGCCCAGATCGAAGGTGCGCTTGCCGAGATCGAACACGCCCTGCGCGCCCACGGCCACAGGCACAAAATCTATCTTGACGTCAAATACCACTGTGCAGATGCCCGGAGAGGTCTCCTGGGCGCTCTTGATGGTGATGAGCACCGACTTGCCGTCGTAGTTGCCGGAGAATATCCGGGTGAGGTCGCCGGCGGATACCGGCATGCTGCGCAGCGATGCGGGAGCCTCGTCGGCTATATTGTCGCCGTCGCTGTCGAAATTGATGGTAACGAACACGAACAGCGACATGGCGGCTATTACGAGCACCGCCAGCACCAGGTGATACCACTTGGGCTGAAAACCGATATCAGCCGCCTCGATGCCCAGCCTCTTGCTCACCAGGCTGTTGAACTCGCCCGGCGGCACTCCCATATTCTGGGCGCTGGCCTTGAGTTTCTGTATATCGGAATCGCTTATTCCGCCCGACCTTATGCACGAATCTATCTGCTGCTTGAGGTCTTCTATATTATCTTCCATATATCCAGGGATCGTATTTGTTTGCGTTAATATTCTCAAAATACAAAAATAGGGAAAATTTTTGGATGTTACATCTTTTTTGTGGAAATAAAAGCAAAAAAATCTGTTAAAATATTTTCTGCTGTGCATAATTATTAGCAAATTTGCAACCGTAATAAACCAACATTAAAATCACTTATAATTATGACAGAAGAAGAATTGGACAACCAGGAGATTCAGATCGTAACACTCCAGGACGAGGACGGTCAGGATCAGGATTTCGAGATAATCGACGAGATGGAATACGAGGGCGCCAAGTATTATGCCCTGCTCCCCTACTACGACAAGGTGGAGGACCTCGACAGCAAGAGCGAGGACGAGGACACCGAGATTCTGGTGATGCGCGGCGGCATGGACGGCGACGACGAGGTTTTTGAGACCATCGACGACGACGATCTCTTCGAGAAGGTGACAGCGATTTTCGACGCAAGGCTCGACGAGGCCGAGGCCATGTACGGCGACGGCGATGAGCCTGCCGAGGAGATGTAGCGCCACGCAGTATCGCGCGCCATCAGCTGCACTGAAAATAACTTACTAAACAGGAAAGCCCCGGGCTGATATATGGCAGTCCGGGGCTTTTTGTGTGCATGCGTGTGTGATAATGAAAATAAGAAAGCGCCACGAGGCTCCTTGCGGAGTCCGTGACGCTTTTCTTATTTATCAGGGATTTGCGAATTCTTACCTGAGCAATGTAACATTGCCTACCTGCTTGAAGAGCTTGCCGTTCTCGAATGTGCATCTTGCCTTGAATACGTATACATCCTGCTTGCAGAGCTCGCCTCTGTAGTATCCGTCCCATCCGATGTCTGGATCGTTGGATTCGTAAATCTTCTCGCCGTAGCGGTTGAAGATCTCGAGGATGTATGTGCCCTTCTTGACACCGTTGCGTGGATAAGGCAGGAAGACGTAGTTGTGAAGTCTATCCTCGATACCGCCGTTAGGTCCTGAAGGATCAGGTCTGAATGCGTTCGGGAATCTAAGCATTCCCTCAGGCTCTACTCTTACGTGTACCTCGGCGCTTGTGGCAGAACAGTTGTGGTCTGTGGTACCGGTAAGTGTCACGTAGTAGTCGCCGGCCTTCTCGTAGTAGTGGATCGGCTCGAAAGCTGTAACCTCGCGCTCGTCGGTGGTGCCGTCGCCGAAGTCCCAAAGCCATGTTACTGCGCCCTCAGAGAGGTTGTCGGTAAACAATGGGATGTTAGGCAATCTTACAGTGTCTGGGTGAGATGTGAATGCTACTGTTGGCGATGGGTAAACCATCACAGTATCTGTTCTCATGTATTTCTCGCCCACCACACCAGGACCGTAAGCGTACTGGTAGAGGAAGTAGCGTCCAGGCTTCTCGAAGAGGTGTGTAGCCGGAGTACCTGACTTGTAGGTCTCGTGTGACGGGAGCACTGCTGTATCTGATACGCAGTAGATATCCCATCTTACAGAGTCGGCGTACTTAACCTTCTCAAGCATCTCGTGGAGCATAGGCTCACAACCCTCGTAGTATGTAGACTTCATCTCGCGGATAGGAGGTGAAGGCAGGATTGTGATTACCTGAGTATCGCTGGATGCACAGTGGCGGTTCTTGACCTCGAGAGCGATCTTGTAAACGCCGTATGTAGCATACTCGTGTACGAGGGTGTTCTGGTACTGAGAGTTGTTCTCCCAGACAGATCCGCCGCCGTCGCCGTAGTCGAATGTGTACCTTGTGTTCTCGTCGTCGATCTTGGCGGCGTTGAGGTTCACATTGGTGCTTGGCTGGGTCTGGAGCTTAGGATGAGCGTTCAGCACAGCCTTTGGCACGGCGTATACAGTGATATCAGCTGAATCGGTATTGTAGCAAGTCTTGCCTCCCGGTATCTTGAGACCCGTTGTGAGGTAGATTGGAACAATGCTGTCGTAAGCCTGGTCGTTGTAGAACGTCTTGGAAATGATGCTGTCGTGATCGTCGGTATCGAACGAGGTGATATTTCCAAAGTTCCAGCGGTAGAATACCGAACCTGTGGTATCGTCGTTCACTGTCATATTGGCGAACTGTGCGGTAAATGGTGTACATCCAGCCGCAGAGCGTGGTATGATGGTGAAGTTAGGATCAGGTGCGATGTAGTATGTTACCTTTACTGTATCCTGGCCGTAACATGTGAGCGATGCCCTGTCGTTGGTGAAGAGGTCGGTCTTCGTGAACTTGACATGCCATACAATCTCGTTGGTCATCGGCTGGATAGAGTCGATCTTGGTATTCTGCGAGCTTGGCGAGTAGTAGTGGAGACCACCTACTGGAGTATCCCAGTATCCCGACCAGTCCTCGGCAGATATGAGCGGATTGTTGAGCGGACCTGTACCCTTGAGCTCTGTCTCGGGCTGGCAGAGGTGCTGATCCTTGCCTGCATCCACCTCGAACTTGTAGCTGTAGATTACTACAGAGTCGATAGCGGTGAAACCGTTCTTCTGAACATTCCAGTAGAATACGTTTCGTCCGTGAGAGAGACCCCTAACCATAGTCTTAGGATCTGAGAGGTTCTCGATACCGCCGCCGTCAGGACCGCCTGCACCGTTCTGAGAGGTTGTCCAGTAAGCTACCGCGTTCTCAACCTTCTGAGCATTGAGCTGAACAGAGTCGTCACAGATAGATCTGTCGGGACCTGCCTCCACATCGAATGCGCTGTAGTATACGGTAACAATGCCTGAAGCCTTACACTTAGGTATTGTATCCACCTCGCCGGTGGTGATGCCCTTGAGTGTGGCGGTGTACTGGATCACGTTGATACCCTGGCTGAGGCCTGTAACGGTGGTGGTAGGCTGATCCTTAGGCTCAGGCTTGCCGCTACCGAATACTGCGTTCCACTCGCCGGTGTAGTAAGGTGTCTCCTTGGCCGAGAGCTCGATGCTCTTGTCCTCGGTAACCTTCTCGTTGTCCACTGTGTTCTTGTCGGCATCCACTGTGAAGTGGTAGCAGTAGATAAGAACTGTAGACTCGTCAGAACATCCTGTAACTGTATCCTTGACAGCCCAAGTGAATGCGTTGGTGTATCCGGCGCCGTCGTCGCTGTAGTAGAGACCAGTTACTCTTGTGTTGTTCTTGGCAGGGTTCTCGAACTTAGGACCGTTTTCAGGAACCTGAATGCCCTGAGCCGACTTGGTGCCTACTGTCCACCAGCCTACCTGGTTTTCGGCAAGAGGCTGACCTGCCAGAGTGTAGAATGTATCACATGTAGGCTGGCTGTAGCCAGCTGATACGCGGATGGCCCTGTTGTTGAGGATTACATCCTTGTATGTCTTACAGTTGATATCGCCATTAGTAACAGTCCAGCGGATGATGTTCTCACCGGCTGCCAGACTATCTACCATAGTGATCTGAGCAGTGCTGTTGTCGAATCTACCAGCGCCGTTAGGAACGCTCCAGACACCGGTACCGGAAGTCTGGCGAGCCTCGAGGTTGGTTCTGTCGCTACATACCACCTTGTCGCCCGAAGCGATTGTGATATCTACGTGAGCGTTGGTAACCTGAACCTCGGCGGTGGCAGTACAGTGGTTGAGCTCTACTGTCCATGTGAGGGTCTGAGGAACACTTGGTCTGAGGCCGTAAACCTCGGTCCTGTAGTTGTTAGGATCGGTAAACTTACCGCCCGACCATGTGTACTTGGCCTTGGCACCGTGGTATGTACCTCTAAGGGCGGCGATGGTATCGCAAACCTCGAAGTTGATACCGGCATCGGTGGTGAAGTGGTTGTTGTTGACTACCAGGTTAGAGGTAGCTGAGCACTGGTGAACCTTGCCGTCAGGATCGGTCCACTCCTTAGACTTCACATTCCAGCTGATGGTGTTGGCACCCTGCTGGATGTTGGTAACAGTAGTAACGTTCTTATCGAGATCGGCAATATCGAGCACGCCGTTTACATAGCTCCAGTAGCCGTAGCCATCTGATGGAGGAGTATTGGCGCTGATAGTAGCCACCTCGTTGTCGTCGCAGACAACCACCTCGTCGCATACAACAGACTTAACCGAGAGGTTGTAGAGGTTTACAGCGGCGGTGTTCTCACAGCCCTCCTTCTCGATGTGCCATACAGCCTCGCTGTATCCAGGTACCGAGAGATACATCACGGTAACAGGGTTGGCGGTATCGGAGAACGAAGCGTTCTGCGGGCCTGTCCAGTATCCGCGGGCACCGGCCACAGGCACATTACCGATAATGGTAGCCTCGCCGCCGCAGACTGGGTTAGGAGCCGTCATGCTGGCCATAGCTGTGTACTTATTGTTGATAACGATAAGCGGAGCAGTAGCCTCACAGTTGTTGGACTTCTTGATATGCCACTTGAGGTTGTGGATACCAGGAGTAACATCGTAGATCCTGATGTTCTCGTTGGTGGTAACATCATTCTCGAAGTGGATATCCTTGGAAGTAGTAGTCCACCATCCGTAGCCGTCGGCACCGGCAGGAGCACCGGAGATTACAGTCTCGGGACCGCAGATACGGACAGTGTCGGTACCGTTGTCGCCTGATACTGTAGTGGTGACTATAGAAGCGCGGAGCTTCATAGTGGCGGTAGAAGTACAGCTTCCCTTGTGGATAGTCCATGTCAGGTAGTTGTCAGCCTCAGAGAGTCCGTGTACCGTAGTGGTGTATGCGGTAGAGTTCTCGAACTGAGCGGTACCCTGGGTGTAATCCCAAGAACCCCAAGTGCCCTGAGGAGGAATATTAGCTGTAATCTCGGCTACGGTATCGCAGACATCGCGGGAATCTGGAACGATAGCCTGAGGAGCAGTGTTGTTGAGCAGTACGATATCCTCGTGAGCGTCGCATCTCTGGTCGGTAGAAGGATCGTAAACGCTTACTGACCAGCGGAGAGTATTCTTGCCCTCCTGGAGGTTGAATACCTTGCTGTTGTCGGCGAGCTCGTCCTCGAATGTTGCGGTACCGCCTATAGGCTCCCACTTAGAGGTGTACTCGTCCACATTAACAGTACCGTAAACCTCGCCTTCCGGAGTACAATACTCAGGAGCGCTTGCTGTAACGGAGAGCTGGAGCTTGTTGCTGCTGATAACAGTGGTATCAGCTGACTGACAGGCCTGAGCGCCCTCGCCTCTCTGGATAATCCAGATGAATGAGTTCATGCCGCCGCCGAGGCCGATGATCTTGGCGTTGACGTCTGTAGAATCGGTAGCGAAGAAGCCCTGGCCGCCGAGTGGCTCCCACCAGCCCTTCTCATCCACATCCGGTGTGTTGGCGTGGAGTGTACCGTAATCGAAGCATGAAGACTGTGGCTTGCCCGCGTTGGCCTTGGTAGGCTTGTTGCAGGTGATTGTCACATCATCAGAAACAGAGCAGATATCGTTGGTTCTGGTCCAGCGGAAGGTGTTGGCACCTACCGAGAGACCTGTAACCTGAGTCTCGTAAGAATCGGCTGCAACGATGTGGCTTCCGAAATCGGTAACCTCTGTCCAGTAGCCTCTGTAAGGAGCAGGATCAGAAGCCCTGAGCTCGCCATCGTTGGTACAAGTAACGGCGTCGCGGCCGGCCGATACGCTGAGAGCGTGGTTGGTGATAACCACCTCGGCTACCGACTTACAAACCTTGCCGTCCTCCTCGTTGGTGATGGTCCAGAAGAACTTGTTCTCGCCTATTGCCAGTCCGGTAACGTCGGTGTAGTTGGCGTCGGGGCTTACGATTACGGCAGGATTGTTCTCGCTGGCCTTGCTCCAGTGGCCTGTACCGATTCTTGGAGAATTACCGCTGATGTGATCGTCGGATACACATACCGGCTTGTCGGCCTCGGTGATAGCCCTGCTTGGAGCGAGGTTCTTGATTCTTACGGTATCGGAAGTGTGGCAGTCGTTGTGCCATACATTCCAAACAATAACGTTGGTACCATTGTCGAGGTTGTATACCGTGGTGGTATCGCAACGGTCGGCAAAGAGGTTGTCGCCCTCGTGGTCGTTGGCCCAGGCCGCGTCGGAGATGGTCTTCTGTACGTAGAAGTCGCCGTGGCCGTTAGGAACGGTCCAGGAAACTGTATCGTAGTTGGCCGGCATCTGAGCGAAGAACTTGTAGAAGTTGTCGCACTGACGGATGAAGTCGTCGCCGCCCTGAGCATCAGCGATTACGCCGTTATTGTTGAGAGTTACGAGCTTCTCCATCTTACATGAACCGTTGTCCACGTACCACTTGAGAGTGTTGAGGCCGAGGCCGAGGCCGCGTACCTTGGTAGAGAAGTTGGTAGAGTTGTCGAATGAGTGGTTGCCCGTACCGGCCACGTACTCCCAGTACTGGATTACGTTGTCGTAGTTGTCGGGGCTCTCGTAAGCCTTAGGATCGGTACCTATCAGCTGATATACATCAGAACAGATGGCCACGTCGTCGCCGGCGGTAAACTCTGGGTAGAGACGGTGGATAACATCCACAACGCCCGACTCAGGACATCCGTTCTTGGTGATATTCCATCTCAAGAGGTTGTGACCGTACTGGAGACCTGTAACTGTGGTTCTGTTGCTTGTAGAGTTGCTGAATACAACCTTCAAGTTGGCATCAACTGGCTCCCAGAAGCCGACTGCATCCCATGTATCGAGTGGAGAACCGAAGAGGCCGACCTCGTATTCACAAGAGTCGATGTCCTGAGTCTCGCCTGCCGATACGATGAACGAATCGTTGCTGATAGCCACCTCGATAGAATCGCGGCACGATGGATTGTCGTCGTCGGCCACAGTCCAGTATACGAGAGTAGCACCCCTGCGTGCTCCGTGGTAGTATGTTCTTGGATCGGTAGAATCCTCAAACTCGAACTCGGAGTAATTAGAGTTAGGATGCATGCTCCACCATCCGTGAGTGCCGAGCTCTGGAGCGTTGGCCTCAAGAACACCGTCAGGACCGCAAGACTTGGCTACGGTGCTGCCTGATACGTATGGAGCATTGTTCATGATTGTAATAGTATCGGAGCCCACGCAACCGAGGTTTGTGGTTACCTCCCATACAATCTTGGTGATCTTCTTGCGCTGCAACTCCCTTACGGTGGTCTTGAAGTTGGTTGGGTTGTCGATGCTTCCCTGACCCTCTATGATTCTCCATGCGCCACTCCAGTGCTTGGTGACAGGATCCTCCTCGGCTGTGAGAGGATACTGTTCGCTACACCAGTCAAGAACAGTCTTGTTGGACACTCTTGCGGCTGGAACCATGTAGGTAACCACGGCGTTGGAAGTAGCTGAGCAGAGCTCGTTGCTTACATGCCATGTGAATGAGTTGTCGCCTACCCTGAGACCCTCGACCTCGGCATTGAGAACGTCGTTGCCGTTTACGAATGTGATCTCGTCTTCGTTGGCCGCCTCCCAGTAGCCGGTCTCAAGAGGCTTGAGCGGCTTGGCATCGAGGATGGCCCTGTCGTTGCAGGTGGTTACGTTGAATGCCTCTGTTGCAATCTTGCGGCTTACTACCTGAGCGTAAGCTGACTTCTTGCATTCATTCTTCTCGTAGGTCCACTTGAGGTTGACCACTGCGCCCGGCTTGATCTTGAGGATCGAGTTGTAGAGAGAAGGTGTGAGCACCTCGCCCTCGCCAGACTCTACCTCCCACTCGCCGTAGCCTGTAGAGTATGTAGTAGCCGAGAGTGTTACCTCGTCGCTACATGTAGGCAGGTATGTGCCTGCGCTGAGTTCGAATCCGTTGTTGATAACATTAACCTCGGCGCTGTCGCGGCAGGTTCTTGTATCAGCTCTGTTAACAACCTTCCAGTAGTACTTCTCGTTGGTATCGAATGCCACGCCGGTAAGTGTGGTGACTGCGGCTGAAGGCTGACCGATAACACCCGCATTAGATGGAGTAGCCTTCTCCCACCAGCCGGTGCCGATGCTTATAGCCGAAGCCTCGAGAGCCACATCGCCGGTGCAAGTAGGAATCTCGCTCTGTGCCACCTCTGCCTTTACGGCCAGCGACTTGATGTTGGCTGATACTGTGGTTGTACACTCTGGATTCTTTACACTCTGGATTGTCCAGTTGAGAGTTGTGAAGCTGTCGTTGGCAAGGTTCACAATGTTGATAGCACTGCTGTTGGCCATGTAAGAGTGCTCGAACTGGCCGGTGCCGTCCACAATCTCCCAGTGTCCGGTGCACTCGCTCGGGAGTACAGCGTTGAGCGACTGAGATGTCTCGCAAGTGTATACCTGGTTCTTCTCATCGAGACCCGCGATAGAGGTCTTGATGCTGTTGCTGTAGATTACCATTACTGCCGAATCCTTGCACTCGCCGTGAGTTACCTTCCAGATAATCTCGTTGGCGCCTGCGTTCAGATCCTTTACTGTGGCCACGTGGCCGCCGTTGCCTTCCTCGTCGAGAGTTACGTCGAATGTTGCAACGCCAGGCTTGCCTGATATCCACTGGCCGGTAGCGCCTGTACCTGTAAGGTTGTTGGCGGTGAGGCCGTAAGAATCTGCGCAGATGTGCTTAACAGGCTCGTCGTTGATAACAGCTGAAACAGTGTTGTTGTATACCACGATGTTCTCTGACTTCACGCACTTGCCCTTGGTAACTGTCCAGGTGAAGTTGGAAGCGCCGGCAGGCAGGTTGCTGATAGAAGCATCAGGCTTAGAATAGTCGTCGTTCTCGAACTTGACATCGTCGTTGCTTACTGTCCAGACGCCTGTGCCACCGTATACCACTGTTGATGGGTCGAGGGCTGCAAGCTTGTATGTGCCGTCGCAGCTCTGTCCGCCGTCTACACCGGCATCAACAACAACCATATTGTTGATGATGGTAATCTTGTCGGTAGTGAAACACTCACCCTTTCTTACAGTCCAGGTGAACTCGTTGTCGCCTACGTTGAGGTTGCTTACCACCACCTCGTGAGAGTTCTCCTTGCCACCGAAGTCAGGATTGCCGCTTGCGATGGTCCAGGTGCCCACCTCCTCGTACTCAGGAACGGCGGCCTTGAGCAGCATTGTGCCGTCACAAGACTGGATGCCGTTCTCCGATCTGTCGGAAACGATGGTAGCCTGAGAAGGATCGTTGTTCTTGATGATAACTGAAACCCTGTTCTGGCTTGGGCAGATGCCCTTGTCGTCAGATACGGTCCAGAATATCTCGTTGTCGCCGCGCTTGAGGCCAGAGACAGAAGTGATTCTGTCGTGGATTCCATTGCCGTCGGCTCCAAACTTAACAGAATTTGTAGTGCTTGACCAAGTACCTGTGTATCCGCTCTCCGGGAGAGTACCTGTAATCTGGTCAACCTTGTCGCCGCAGACAGCGTCTACCGCGAAGATGGTTGGCTGGAATGCCAGGCTTGTAACGGAAGCCTCTACTGAATTCTGGCACTCAGGCATCTGATCGTCGGTAACAACCCATCTGAGGAGGACTGTCGCATTCTGACCAATCTCTGAGTAGACAGCATCCTTAACATCTGTAGAAGACTTGCCGTCGAATGATCCGGAGTAAGAGTTGGCCACCTTCTCCCAGCGGCCTGTTGTGTTGCCGTTGAGGATGGCGTTCAGCTTAACTGAGCCATCGCAGGTGAAGTACTCGGTAGTGGCATCGGCCGCAGGCTTCCTGTTGATGAATGTGATCTCGTCGGAAGCTGAGCAGTTGCCGCGGGTCTCGGTCCATGTAAGTGTGGCAGCTGATACCACATTAGAAACTGTAACCTTATTAGAGCCGAAGTCTGAAACCTCAACTCCGTCGGTATTCACTGTCCACTTGCCGGTGCCGGTAGGCTGCTGAGCCTCGAGCTCGGTAGAAGTACCGCAGATGTTGCGCTGCTTCTCGTCGGTAGACATATCGGCATCCACTGTGAAGGTGTCGTCGGAGAGTGTAAGGATTACATCATCCTCACAGACACCGTCCTGAGATGTTACAGTCCACTTGAACTTGTAGGTGCCGCCCACGAGGCCGGTTACCTTGGTAGTATAGAGGCCTGCAGATTCGATCTCCACATTCTCGATGCCCGATCCTGAAACCTTGCTCCATACGCCGGTGGCGTTGTTGGTAGGAGCCTCGGCTACGAGCGGACTCTCGTGCTCGCAGATAGGACCGCTCTTGGTGATGAGCTTAGGCTCTACCGAAGAGTTGGTGATATCCACGGTAGCGGTCTTCTCGGGACAGCTGCCGTTCTGTACGTGCCAGATGAATGTGGTGGCGCCGCCTGCCTTGATTCCGCTGAACTCAGCTACTGGATTAGCCGAGATCTGCTCTGGAATCTCGATGTTGGCGTCGGTAGAAGTCCACCAGCCTGAGGTGCCGTAGATAGCAGGATCCTCGGCCTGGAGGGTCTCTGTATCGGAGCAGATGGCGTGGCTTGTTGAGAGCATGTTGGCCTCGTAGTACTTATTAGCTATCTCTATCTTAGCAGGGATCTTGCAGATCTTGCCGTTGCCGTTGTCCCTTGATACTGTCCAGGTGAACTCTGTCAAGGTGTTTGGCTTGAGGCCGTTTGCCTTGGTCTGAGCCTTGGTGTCGTCGTCGAGCCAGTTAACCTTGATATTAGCTGACCACTTGCCGGTACCGTAAGCAGGCTCCTGGGCTGTGAGGATTACGAAGTCCTCGCAGATGTCGCCAGGCTGAGTAGAGATTATGGCGTCGCTTGGAGTGTTGTTGGTGATGATAACATCATCTACTGACTCGCACTTGCCATTAGAAGTATGCCATGTGAGAATATTCTCCTGAGCGTTGCTGAGGCCGTGTGCTGTTGCATTAGGCTCCGAGTCGGAAGGCTCGAATGTTACGCCGTCTACCGAGCTTGTCCAGTATCCGGTAGCGCCCTGAGGCAGGTTAGCCTGGAGCTTGTAAGAATCTGAACAGTCTGTTACGTCGTCGGGACCAGCCGAAGCTGTGAATCCGTTGTTGGTAACGTAGATTGTGGTAGCATCAGGACAAACAGTGCCGTCCTTGAGAGTATTCTTGATAGACCAGGTGATACCCACTGTAGCACCCTGAGGAATACCGGTGTACTTGGTAGCCTGGGTGTTGGTGAGCTCTGGATCGAAATCACCCTTGTAGCTCTGTGAGGCCTTGGTCCACTCGCCCGACATG
>JAZQPB010000176.1:0-12983 GCA_045628165.1 Bacteroidales bacterium
GGGGGGCGAAGACCTTGCAGAGCGGCGAGCCGACTAGGGAAAAAAGGGGCGCAGCCCGCCTTGCTACTCGCCGCCGCGGCGAGTGGCCCAGGCAGATGGCGGCAAGAAGCAAGGGAGGTTTCCGCCATCTGCCTGGGAGAGCAGGGGTCTCTGTGTTGCGCCCGCGGCAGAGACCCCGGAACGCCCACGAGCCTGGCGGCACTCGGCAACAAGAAGGGCGACGCCGCAAGAAGCAATGACGGAAAGCGGCGCCCGATTGTGCCGTAAGGAGAAAGACTTGCGCCCGAGGGCGCGGCCTTAAAAACTTCGACGCAAGCACGGAATTAGGCAAGTGCCTGGAAACATCCTGCGGCAAGCATTAGGCAAGTGGCTGGAAACATCCTGCGGCAAGTGTTAGGCCATTGGCTGGAAGCATCCTGAAGCAAGTGATAGGCACTACCCGGAATCTGAGATCCTGGAAGTCTTACCAACATGAGGGCGTGGGCCCGTATCGAGAGCGAGGAACGAGCGAACGGATACGGCGTAATGGCTGAGGCGACGGCGAGGAACGAGCCAGGCGCAAGGCTGGGAGCGCCAAGGCGAGAGCGAGGAACGAGCGAACGGCCTTAGGCGTGGGCCCGTATCGAGAGCGAGGAACGAGCGAACGGATACGGCGTAAAGGCGGTAATCGCTGGAACTGGCATCAGGAGCCCACGGCAAGAGCGCCCGGGGGGCTAAGGCTCCGTGCCCTAAGGGCCAAATATAGCCGACGACAGTGCACCGCCTAAAGCGGTGAACTGGCTAGGTCTATATTTGAGGAGACCGCCCTAGGCGAGCCCCCCGGCCTCTCTGAGGATGTGCGCTTGCGCACTGACGAAGAGCCAAAAACCGAAGTATTAGGCAATCGGCTGGAAACATCCTGCGGCAAGTGTTAGGCAAGTGGCTGGAAGCATCCTGAAGCAGGACAGGAGGAGCGCCGAAGCGCCGGACTGACTCCACGAGACAGACGAGGAGAATTGCCGGCCAGGCTCTCGGTGCTGACGAGATCCGGCCAAAGCCGGTGCTCGTCAGCACCGAGAGAGCCCGAGGCGTTGGAGCCGACGCGTCGGCGATAACGCTGAGGGCGTCCTGGCGAGCAAGGCGGAACGGCTGGCCGTGGAGGCAGACAAGCGGAGGGAAAGCAAAAGACTTGCGCCCTCGGGCGCGGCCTTGTAAGCCATATAGCGGTATTTGCCGAACCCCGGAGACTGGCGCGGTGTTGCGCCTGCGGCGGGCGCCAAAGTGTAGGGGGATGGCTAATACCGCGGTATGGACAAAAGACGGCGCAAAGCGCCACACCTGGAACACGAGGCAATGGCGAGGCGTTGGATGGTCAGACCCGAGGCCGAAGCCCGGGGCTGACCATCTGACGCCGGAGCCTTTGCTCTCGTAATTTGGCAAGTGACTGGAAGAATCCTGCGGCAAGCATTAGGCAAGTGTCATACAAGCATTGGGCAAGAGGCTGGAAACATCCTGCGGCAAGCATTAGGCAAGTGGCTGGAAGCATCCTGAAGTAGGCCCGGAGGTGCGCCGAAGCGCCGGACTGACTCCACGAGACAGACGAGGAGAATTGCCGAGCCTGCTCTCGGTGCTGACGAGACCCGGCCAAAGCCGGTGCTCGTCAGCACCGAGAGAGACCCAACGGGGCTAAAGACATACGGTCGAAGCCGCATGTCTTTAGCCCCGATGGGGCGGTAGGCACGAGCAAGGCGGAGCGGATGGCCGTGGAGGCTGGACAAGCGGAGGGTAAGCAAAAGACTTGCGCCCTCGGGCGCGGCCTTATAGACCATATAGCGGTATTGGCCAAACCCCGGAGACTGGCGCGGTGTTGCGCCTGCGGCGGGCGCCAAAGTGCAGGGGGTTGGCTAATATAGCGGTATGGGCAAAGAGTTGTACGGCCTCGGCCGTACGCCATCGAAGGGGGCAGGACTGAGCGACAACGCCACTGATGGAGACGGAACTGGCGGATGCTCCACCGCCAAGCGCAGCGCGTGGCGGAGCATCCGCCAGGGCCGTAGCCCGTTCAAGCGCTGGCGCTGAGCCCTGCCCCCTGAGCCTAAAATGATAATATAGTTAGCACACAATTTCAAAGATCGCAATTCATCAGCGAGGAGATTTCGCTTTTTTTGGTGATATCTTGCTAAATATTTTAGCAAATACAATCAGGGGGCAAGCGGCAATGGCGGAATGCCGTCCGCTAAGCGGTGCAGATAGCCGAAACGAGCGACTATGGAGCTCGAGAGGTCTATCTGCAAGGCCGTTGTTTGCCCCCTGAAAGGGGGATGTGAAACGCAATGAGGCCGAGTCCGGCGTGGGCCTCACAACGCAAGGACAACGCAATGCGTTAACGCATTGTCTTTGGTTATCTACCTGCAGAGCCTGGGCCAACGTCGGGCCAAGTCACATAGTCAGGTGCTACGCCGTGTACTCCGTGGCCGTACTTGTTGGCGTTGTATTGTAGCCGGTGCTCCACGCTGCAGAATTTTTGCCATGTTGTCTTTCTCACGAAATCGGCACCACATAGGACACATTTACAGACCGTGGGGGCTGGTGGTGCTTGCTTTGGTTCTGCTGGTTGTTGTTCCTGGTTGCCGTTCTCCGATGAGGCGTTAGCCTCTTCGGGGGCGTCGGATGCGATGGAGAAGCCGGTGATCACTGGCTTGGCGGCGGTGGCTGCCTTGCGTGGTGGCTCTTGGTGTCGGTTGGCCTTGTCTCTCTCCTCGTCGGACTTGGATTTGATTTTGGCCATGTAGAGGGCTTTCTCAGCTCCTAGGCTTGACTCTATCAGGCTTCCCAGTTCCTCGCGGCTCTCGTCGACGTATGCGTCGATGAACTCGTCAATCTCGACGGCCTTGTCGGTCTCGTGGAGTATCTTCTTGGAGTAAAACTGTAGGATGCCGTTGGACAACAACTCCAGCAGAAGGATGATTGCCACGTAGAAGCGGTAATCCTCGGCCGACGTGGTGGCGGTCTCCTTGCTCGCCGTCAGCTCCTGAGACTGTGCAAGCTCGATGAGCCCCAACTTCATTTGCTCGGCCCTGTATGTTGAGTCGATCTTGGAGCGGAGGTCTCGGCGCATCTCCAGTTGTGGCGTGGTGAGGTTGTAGTTGTTCCATGATGGTGGCTGGATTGCCCTGATGTCGTCCTCGTATGCCTTCACCTTTGCGGCGGTCTCGGCCTTTACGGCCTCCTTGTCGGCCTCGTACTTGGCGGCGATGTTGGCGTCTACCTTGTGGGTATCAGAGATAGCCAAAAATATGCCTATACAACTGATATTGAACGACACAAAGAAGAAAGAAACGGCGATGAACATGCAGCCTATGCCTGCACGGATTTTGCCCTTAAAGAGCATTTTGAAGCCCTTGGAAAGGGAGGTGTTTGTGATGAGCTCGAGGCATATCAGGAGCAGGACTGCGAGGGATGCGGCGACGATGTCGGCGTATGGGAAACCGCTGATCATGTCGGCCAGCTTGTAGAAGAAGAACGCGAAGCCTGAGGCGATGGATACCGCCATGGCGGCGTATTTGAGAACTCCGAACGCCAGTATGAAAAACTGGAACTCGTTGGCGGTTGGCTTGAGCGTGAAATTGTCGCTCAAACTTTTGGTAATTCGGTTTGAAAAATCTAATTTTGCCATGTGAATTGATGATTTATGCCGTGACGGCCGGACACTGTGACGGCGTTGTTATTAATTACGTTGATTTGGGGCACTGGCCGGATGGCCGGTGCCTTTTTTGCGATTAGGATACCACAGTTTATCCTCCTTGTTGAAAATGTAGTCGGACATTACACACTGCCGCATATTTATCTTGTTGAGAAGCTGGTTGTATGAGATTGGCTTGTTGCCGAATTTGAGATCCTGCTGGTGCCAGTCCTCAGCCGCTTGCTTCCAGTTAGGCATGCACTTCCAGCCTTTTTTCTCGTTGTAGTCGAAGAATCTTTTTACAGAAAAATCCTCCCATCCTTGGCGCTGCACGTATTCAGTGATTTCGAATTTCTCGGGCTTAGTACAACAACTAATTTTTTCATCAACAACAGAAGTATTATTCTGTGTATTAAGATTAGTAAGTCTATCGTTGGACGTATTTGTCCGCTCCGTGGACGTTTTTGTCTGCACCGAGGACGTATTTGTCCGCTCTGAGGACGTTTTTGTCTGCTCCGTGGACGCATTTGTCTGCTCTGTGGACGCATTTGTCTGCACGTTGGACACTTCTGTCCGCTCGGTGGACATTTTTGTCTTACTATATATAAGTGTGTTGGCAGGGTCGACCCAATAACAGGGTTTGCCAAGGATAGAGGCCTTGGATAGAAGGCCGATCTCCACTAGGTGGCCAATAATGCGGTTGAGGTTACGGGCAGATCCGAATCTTACGCAAGGGAGATAGGACATAATGAGGGATGCCGACAACCATTTGTATTTTCTGCCGTCGTTGTCGAATATGGCTCCTCTATCGTCCTGGATAAGCTGCGCCATGCAGTCGAATACTGCAGCCTCGGTTAGTGAGAGCTTTTGTATTGCTGCCTCGAAAGGATTGATGTGTATAATCATACTACTGGGCGGTAGATGCGTAGCATCCGCCGACGGCAAGGGCGTATTTACGAATTTCTATGTGTTTTGGGCTTGATACTCGGCCGGAGAGGGCCTTCTTGACGGTAGCATAGCACACGCCGAATTGAGCGGTGATTTGGGCAATAATACCCCTGGGCACTATGATTGCCTCGAGTGTTGGGTTCTCTGTCATATTAGCGGTATTTAAGAGAGTTGAACAATAAGATTATTTGTGTGAGCGGTGCAAAGTTAGCAAGATTTATTTAACTTAATGCAAGTTTATCAATCTTTTTTAATAATAATCTTAATTAATCAATCTTTACTTATTGTAACGTTATGGTAACGAAAGGGTAAGGAAGGCAATTTTTTTGTTAAAACTTTGCAAATATAAATCGTTGAGGCTCAATGGTGCAACACGAACACGAACGGACGCACAGATGCCGAGGAAGAATGACGGGAAACGGAGAGAGAGAGGACGAAGGAAGAGATTTATTGATGAACAGACAGACGACATAACGCACATACAGACAGAATAACAGACAGACAGAACCGCCACAAACAGGATAGCCACACGACACGTATCAAAAATCTATCGAAAATGTATGAAAAACGTATCAAAAATCTTACAGAAACATATCAAGAACATGGCCAAATCCTTTGTTAAACCTTCCTTAAACGCATCGTAAACGTAAGTAAATCATTCGTTAAACATAGTCTGAACATAGTCTAAACATAGCTTAAACATAGCTTGAACACAGGCCTTTTTTTTCTTGAAATCAGGATGAACATTTTTTTTATTTTTTTTGAAATTTTTTTTCATTTTTTTTGATTTTGAGGCCTATGGAGGGGGTAATATTACCCCCTGGCATGGCGTTATGACGCAATAGACTGCACAATTGCTTGCTTGAAAACCTTATCAATGACTAACGAGTTGGCCCGGTCCATCCTGAATCTATCCTCCTGGATGTACGTAAAATCCACCTTGGCATTTGGCGGAACGTGGGCGAGGCATTGGGAAATGTCGTAGATGTCAAGATTGCATTCGTTGCGGGCGATTGTTGCCCAGGAGTGGCGGGCATAGTAGGAGGTCAGGATTACCGGGAGGCCTGCACGGCGGCCGACGGCGTGCAGGCCTTTGTTGACACACTTGAGGAAATATTGCTCGGACTTGTAGCGCTCGATGAACGAGAGCCAATGGGCGGAGCCCTGGGCGCTCGTCCAGCGCTCAGCGAGGACTTTTGCGAAAGGATGTAGCAATAGCGAGACATGGGCGGAGTCGTCACGCCGACGGCGTGTCTTCTGTCTCTCGTACTCGATGCGCCCGCCTGATGGAGGCGCCATCGTGTAGAGGTCGCACATATTTACGCCACACAGGCAAAAAGACAGTAGAAAGAGATCACGCGCCATGGCCTCGACTTCCGGCAGGTTCTCGAGTGCCGCTATCTTGCGGATCTGACGAGATGTGAGTGCGCGGAGGCCTCGTCCTGAGTGACGGGAGAGGTTGAGTTTTTTGAAAGGGTTTGCGGTGATGTCGTGGCGGTCTGCCACGACGTTGTAGAGGACTCTGATATCTACGAGGTAGGCCTTGGCGGTGTTCTCGGAGACTCTGAGGCGGAGGGAGTCCTGGAACTCCTTGAGCATCGTGGATGTGATGATGTCTAATGTGATTTGGGATGTATCCAGGAATGCCGCCAATGCCTTGAGGCTACGGCGGTAACATTCGGCCGACTTAGCACGGCCTGAGTTGGCGAGGCGCTGGATGTGCTCGGAGGCCTCGGTATAAAAATCTATTTTTGGCACGTCGGGTGCCACTTTTGCCTTAATGAGGGCTACATCCTGAAGTAGCGACTTCAGGATTTCATCGTTGATTTCTGACATAGGGATATAAAAAAAAGTTCGCCACAAAAGTAGCGAACTTTCCCCGGACATTAGCTCCAAAATGTTAATATTTTTTGCTCACAACTAACAGATCTGCTAATGTGGTATATCACCGCTAAATGACATTTGTCGGAGTGATGAGACTCGAACTCATGACCACTTGCACCCCATGCAAGTACGCTAGCCAACTGCGCTACACCCCGATTTGATAAAAAAGCCTTCGCAATTTCTTGGGAAGGCTTCGGAATTTGTAGCGGGACCCAGGATTGAACTGGGGACCTCATGATTATGAATCATGCGACAACTAACGTATAAACTATTAAGGTTGATTATTTGGGGCACTGCGCAAAGGTAAGAAAAAAACGGCACCGACCCAAAATTTTTTGAAGGTCGGCGCCGTGGAACTGCGGCGACTGTCGCCCGATCCTGAGCGGCGGAGCGCGAAGGCTTGGGCGACAATACGCCGCCATTTGGCGGAGCGGTGGCGGCTCACGAGTGAGGAGGAACTCTCGATGAGCGAGGCCCTCCTCGCTCATCGATGAGCGACGACGAGCGAGAGATCCGCGGAGCGAGGCCAAGTCTTAATCGTTTATAGCCTGCCAGGTGTTAGCCGCTGAGCTGGTCAAAAACTTTTCGTTTTTGGTGTCCCATAGCCCGACAGAGCCAACGGCCTGAGCCGTGGCGGTGTTTACCATCGAGGCCGGGAGTTCCTTCGTTACCTTGCAGGGGACGAGCTGAGAGTTGCAGACTCCTTTGGACCAATACTCGAGGTAAGCGATATCTCCGCCGTATGCCCTGCCGCCATTGCTGGAGCCTGAGTACAGTACAATGAGATCCACGAGGCTTAGGGTGTTGTTGTTCTCGTTCTCGAGGGTGTAAGTCTTGCCGTTGATTGTCATGCTCTGCGCCGTGGCCTCGATTGTCAGGACATCGTCCATCGAATACTCGCCGTAGAACTTGAGATCCTCGGCGACGTTGGCCACGGCTGCGAAGTAGCCGACCTCGAAAGTGTAGGCCGACTTGGCACGGATGGCGAGGTTTGACTTGCGGAATCTGACGCCATCGGAGACTATCGAGGAACCGCAAATATTTGTAACAGTGCCCACGGTGGAGGCGAATTGAGATACACACAGTTTTGCCTTAATTGTGACGTCAGGGGCTTTGTTGGTGTTGCTTCCGGCGATAGGGCGGTAGCTGGATATATAATGCGAGCCATCACCAACGAGCCAGTCGGCCCTCTCGAGGTACTCGTTAATGGTTCTGTTGATAGCGTCGCCACTATCCCCACCCTCCGAACCCTCAGAACCATCTCCGGCTGAGTCCTCAATTTTCACGGCCCTCACTTGCGATTCCAGAGTAGAGCGTGACACATAGTTATATTCGATGAACGGGTTAAGTTTGATTTGGAACATCGCGCCGCTACTCTGTGCGCCCCAAAAATAGGGGTAGTCTGTGCCAGTCAAAGACCCGTCCGACATATAGCCCGAATTCATAAAAATAATATCCTCCTTGCCGTGCCAAACTGCCCTGTCGCCCGTCTGCTGAGGGTTGAGCTGAGAGATGGCATTTACCAGGGTTTTCTGCACAGAGTCATCGATTAGCATCCAGCCATCACCAAACCACTCTGTTGCCGGGTCGCCGTTGATGTACTGCGATTTTGTGAAGAAAGGCCCGAGGGACTCAGGTGAGGAGGCGCCGGCATATCGATCTGTAATCCAAATGCGCTTGCCGTTGTAGTCCACGCCAGTATCGATAGCCCTATAAGAGAAATTCATCGAGTTTGCATCACCTGGGCGAGAGGTGGAAGGCTCTGCTGGTGGTGGGGTTGTACCACCGCCATCGTCGGGCGGATTGGGTGATCCACCGCCATCGTCAGGGTTTGGGGGCGTTGATCCACCTCCATCGTCATCGTCGCCGTCGTTGCCAATCTCCCTATTCTTGAGGAAACCACGGGGCGTTGTGTCACGGATAAGCTCATCGTAACCCTTGGGAGTGACTGGGAACCAGTCGTAGCCTATTCTCTTGAATTTGCCTCTCCAGTTCCAGGCACTCTCTTCCCCATCCTCAATCCTTGCTATCTCACCCCATAGATATGCCTTACACATCATTTTTAGCGACTTGTATTTCTTGCCATAAAGAAGGGCATCCCCGGCCTGCATCTTCTCGAACATCCATTGCAGATATCCACCATTCGGGGGGTTGCGCTCAGAGGGCACGTCGGAACCCACAACCACCTGCTTATGCTCCCAATCGAAGCGAAGCGAAGCGGGGAAGTCAGTATCCACATCACTCTCATAGCCTTCTTCATCGTGAATAAACTCAAAAGCATGTTGTATGTTATAAGCAGTTTTATATCCCCAAGCCTCAAGCATCTTACCAAATCCCTGCAGCCATATCCAATACAGAGGGAAAATGATGTTGTAAATACGCCACTTGACGCGGAGGATTTTCTGCTCGTCGGTGGGGTTGTCGTCCCATCCCTTTTTCACTGTCGAAATGAATTGCTGACCGTTGACTACACGGCCGTACATCTTCGTATTGTTGCGGATGGTGCCTGAGATGTTGGTGATGTTGGCGGAAACTCCCCTAGGCATGGCACACCTCCTTTTCCTCGATGTCGTTGAGATATTGCAGGACTGGGCACTGCTTTCGGTGGAGGCACTGCCGGGCAGACTCTGCGGCTGCCCTCATGTGCTGGAGCTCTATGTCCATTTTCGTGATTTTAATCTGCATCTCCCTAACCTTCTCGGCGTTCTGCTTTGGGGAGTCTCCTTTGATTTTCAGGACGACGTCGCCCAGGAAGTTGTAGGCCGTGACGATGATGAGGATGATGATGTAGATATTTCCTGCGCCGTTCTGCTGGAAGATTGGCGCAAGGTGTGTAAGTTCTTCTAGTTCCATAATGATAAGTGATTGAGTGATACAAAAAAAGCCATAGCGGAGGCTATGGCCTTAATGGATTTTTGGTAATTTTGCGAAACGTAACCAGGGACTAGTCGACAACGAAGTTGCCGTTACCACCCTTGGAAGCCTTCAGGGCATTGTAACCCTCGATAGATTCAGCATAGAACTTGACGCCGAGGCTTTCGAAGATGTCCTCGATGAAAGTACCTACTGCCTCACCCTTCTCCTCTCGCATCTCACCCATTACGACGGCGAGAATAAAGCCGTGAAGTGTTGGATAGTCCTTGGCGTAGCCGGTATTCTCGTCGATGGGCTGGGCCTTGAATCCGTCGTAGATGTCCTGAAGATTGAAGCCTGCCTCAATCTTGGACTTAGCGGCCTCCTGCTCTGAGGTGAGCTCCTTGCTCTCAACGAGGTTGAGCACAAGGGCGGTCACTGCGTTTGCAAGAAGCGTGTTGTTGCGGAAGATTACCGCGTTGATCCTCTGCTCGTCGGTCTTGAGTTCAGTGTTCCATCCCTTGCGGACGCAACCGATGAACTGCTTACCGTTGCGGACGAAACCGTAATGAGCGGAGCCGTTCTCAATAGAGCCCGTTACTGAAGTAAGGACTCGTCCTTTTGCACCTGCCATAGTATTTTATTTGTTTTAAGGTTAATAAATTTGGTTGATTGATTTTGATGCAAAATTATTAAAATTGATATACTATGTGCAACATCGAGGGAAAGGTTTATTTCAAGGACCTGGCGGATATGGCCGGGGTTCATCGGGTGACTCTTTGGCGGTGGCTGAGGGTACACCGGGCAAAGCTGGAGGCGTTGGGGTATCGGAGGGGGCGGAGCCTCCCCGATGCCGTTGTAAGGTACATTTGCGACTGGTTCGTTATAGTGGAGGATTCGTGAGGGATTGGGCAGGGTTCGGCAGGGGTTCCAAGGGTTCGGCAAGGGTTCGGCAAGGGTTCGGCAAAATGGCCGGAGAATCCGGCCGGAGAAAAAAAAGCGGCGCCCATCCCTTAGAGGGCGCCGCCGAGATTTCCGACGGGTGCGGAATCTGACTTCAAACACAAGGGCAAAGATAGTCAAAATTCCACTTCGCGGATGTGCCATTCTTCAGTTTTCGTAATGCAGTCGCAAGAAAAAATACACTTGGCGCCTTTGAGGAATCGGATTTTGTATTTACCTTTGCCGTCGAGAATGAGGGCAAGGGAGATGTCGAGCGACATCTTGGCTACGAAAAGGCGTACCGCCTCATCGAGGTTTGCCGCAAATATCGTCAGGTCGGCGATGTCCTTGCGGTAGAATCTGAAAACTTGTAAAATACTTATCATCTTAGATTTGACTGGATAGATTTAAAGGTTCCGGGGCTGCCGAATGGCAGCCCCTTTTTTGTTGGTTGTTGTCAGAGGTTGGCGGTGATCCACCGAGGCAGTTCTGAGGGTAGTAGTTGCAGGAGCATCTGCCAATAGTCGTCGAGCTCTGCCCAAACCTCGCAAAGGACGCCGTGGATTCCGTCCTTCCTTATCACTAAAATGGAATCCGATCCTGCGTTGTCGTGGAAATCAATCTTGCAGTAGTTCGTCAAGACGCTGCCTCGTGGGTCGCGGTTCTTGTCGGTCAGCAGTTTCAAGGCCTCGGAGTACGAGGCCATCATCTTTTTCGTTATCATTTTATCGTTCGTTAAGTTTGTCGTTGATGTAGTCAATCAAAATCTTGACCTCCTCGGCCTTATCCTGGTAGTAGAGGCGTCGGTCCTGCTCGGTCTCGGAGGCCTCGCCAATCTCCCACTTGTCGTTGTACTGTGTGAACTTGTGTAGTAGTTCCTTGTATCGTCTCGTCAGCATCTGAACGATGAAGGCGGCATCTTGCGCCGTTACCTCCAGTTTCAGCTTTGGGGGTTGTGGGTTCTGCGCTTCTCTCTGCAGATCGTGAAGCGCGAGGAGGTGTATTAATTTTCGTGTGTCCTTGTCAAGCATTGTGATGTGGTGGTTTGTGGAGGGTCAGCCCTCCGCCGTTAGGCGGGGGGCGTTGCTCCTGGTTGTTGGTGTCGGCCGCCGTAGGCGGTCAGTGTTGGGGGTAGTAGGTGTTGAAGAGCCAGGCGCGGAGCGTCTGTTCGTCGAAGTCGGCCAATGTCGTTGAGGTTGGGGAGTCGGTGGCCGTCCATCGGAGGAACTGCCGGCCTCCGATGTCCTCGATGATGTGGAGGTAGAGGGGAGTCCCTCCCCTACTCCGTGCCGTCAGTGTGTTGCCGTTGTCGAGGACCTCGAAGCCGTAGGCCTCGAGGGTTCTCGTCACTCTGTCGGCGAATTCAGCGGTGAAAAGGTTAGCCATCTTGTTGTCAGTAGTTAAGGGAGGCAGAGGCCGAAGGCCTCCGCCGTTCCCGGGTTAGTGTTGTGTTAGTTGTTGGCCTCGTCCTTGTCGGCCTCCTGGTCATAGTGACGCATCTTCTTAACGAAAGCGCTGCTCAAAGTGATTGCCTTGCTAATCATTGCTTTGTAGAATGCCACCTTGCGGAATATAGTCATTTCATCATCAAACCAAAACATAACGTCGGTTCTGTAGAGTCTTTGACCTTCTTCTCTGACAGCCGCAGAAGATAACGAGCTTAATATCATACTAATCTCGCTAACGTTGTAGCGGAAGATTTGCTCGAGATTTCCCCAAGCCTTTGAGAAAAGCCTGTCGGCTCTCTCATAGAGGCCGTTGTAGTAATCGGCCATCTGTCTGTTTGTCATGTTAGTTGTGAGCATAATTTTAGTTATTAAAACGTTGATTTATAGTGTTTTACGTGAAACGTTGATTTTCAGTGCGTTACGCCTCGGCGCACGTCGCCGTCGGCGAAAAACATTACTGAAAAAGAGAAAAAAAAGAAAAAAAAAGAAAAACGGCCGCATGAAAAATGCCTGCGTGGTGATTGTCAAGGGGGGGACCCAAGAAAAAAGGAAGATTTTTTCCGAGGCACGAGGAAAAAATACTCTTTTTTCTTGGGGCGGAGCCCTTGACTATCACCAAAGCGAGGTATTAACTTTGTGGCCTGTTTTTTTTTGTTTTCTTCATCGTCAAGTGAGCGGAATTATCATTGCATCAAGCGTTTTGGAGCAATTGTTAAACGCTCGTCGTTGGTTTGATGAGTTGCGGGTGTACCGCAATCTGAGACACTCGCCGCACCCATCCCACCTCGTGGGGTGGGTGGGCGGGAACAAAGAGGCGGCCGTCGACGAGCCCCCGCCCCTGGGCCCTGCGGAGGGACGCGGCGCGAGGAACGAGCAAAGCGGACATAGCGGGCAAGGGGCGAGGAGGGGCGAGCGGCCGCCCAACAGAGGCGCGGGCTACCCTCCGCTAATAGGGATTTTTCGGAGTTTTAAAAAAAAGACTGCCAGCCTCGGCTGGCGCCTTAGAAAAGACCGCGAACAGCGGTAACTAAAAACTCCGAAAAACCCGAAAAAAAGATTGCGCCTTGGCGCGCCGCTTTGGAGGTGCGGAGGGTAGCAGAGAGCGCCGGGGGCAAGTCCCTTTTTTGCCCGACGGCGTGACGAGCAGACCCGACGGCGGGGGGAGACGAAGGCGAGCAGACGAGCGACCCCAAGTCGGAGGCCAAGCGGTCTTAGGAAGACAACAATGGGCACCAACTCCTTGGCTC